>NZ_JBQVPI010000002.1:0-492841 GCF_052438155.1 Shinella sp.
GCCACAAAAGATAACTGAGAGGAAACAACAATGGCCAACCAAGCCCAGGCGCAAAAGCTGGCGGTCTCCACGACGGACGTCGCCGTCGAGATCACCAACATGAACAAGTGGTACGGCGATTTCCACGTGCTGCGCGACATCAATCTCAAGGTGATGAAGGGCGAGCGCATCGTCATCGCCGGCCCGTCGGGCTCCGGCAAGTCGACGATGATCCGCTGCATCAACCGTCTGGAAGAGCACCAGAAGGGCCAGATCGTCGTCGATGGCATCGAGCTCACCAACGACCTGAAGAAGATCGACGAAGTGCGCCGCGAAGTCGGCATGGTGTTTCAGCACTTCAACCTCTTCCCGCACCTGACGATCCTGGAAAACTGCACGCTGGCCCCGATCTGGGTGCGCAAGATGCCGAAGAAGGACGCCGAGGAAGTGGCGATGCACTACCTGAAGCGCGTCAAGATCCCGGAACAGGCCCACAAATATCCGGGCCAGCTCTCCGGCGGCCAGCAGCAGCGCGTGGCGATCGCCCGCTCGCTCTGCATGAAGCCGAAGATCATGCTGTTCGACGAGCCGACGTCAGCGCTCGACCCGGAAATGGTCAAGGAAGTGCTCGACACTATGGTGTCGCTGGCCGAAGAAGGCATGACCATGCTGTGCGTGACGCACGAAATGGGTTTTGCCCGCCAGGTCGCCAACCGCGTCATCTTCATGGACCAGGGCCAGATCGTCGAACAGAATTCGCCGGCCGAATTCTTCGACAATCCCCAGCATGAACGCACGAAGCTTTTCCTCAGCCAAATCCTCCACTAAGCGGTCGGCACGGAAATCAGAAGGCGGGCCTAGCAGCCCGCCTTTTTCATTTGGCGCGCTGCTCAGCCCGAAGTTTGAGGGGGCTCGCGCCAAAATGATTGCGGAAAGCGCGCGAAAAGGCGGACAGGCTGTCAAAGCCGCTGCGCAGCGCCACGTCCTGGATCGACAGCGGCGTGTCGCGAACCATCCGCTGCGCTGCCGTCAGCCGCAGGCGCAGGTAATACGTTCCAGGCCCGATGCCGAGACCGTTGGCAAACAGTGTCTCCAGCTTGCGTGTCGAAAACCCGAGTCGCCGGGCAAGGGCCGCAATCGTCAGCGGCCGATCGATGGTGCGCTCCATCAGGCGGATCGCAGCGGCCAATTCCGGCTGGTGCTCCCCCAACCGGCCAAGCGAGACGAGCGGCTGTGCGTCCGTTGCCGCATGGGTCTCGTCATAGACGAAGACACTCGCCACATCGAGCGCCACGGCGGAGCCGAACTGCTCGCGCACCAGATGCAGCATCATGTCGAATGTCGGCGAAGCGCCACCGGACGTCCACAGCGGGCCATCAGTGACGAATCGGTCGGCCCGCACGTTGAGTGCCGGAAAGGCCGCCGCGAAATCTTCGAGTTCTTCCCAATGCGCCGTCGCATCGCGCCCGTCGAGCAGCCCTGAACGCGCCAAAAGCCAGCAACCCGATTCGATGCCCGCCACCACGCCGAAGCGACGGGCTACCTTCTTGAGCCGGGCAACGAAATTGCGGTCGGCATGGCGGTCCTGGTTGAAGCCGGCAATCAAAAGCAGCGCGTCGCCGCTGGTCACGTCGGCAAAGTCACCGTCCACCCGGATTTCCACACCACAGGTCAGCAGGACGGGTTTGCCCTGCGGCGACAGGATCTTCCAGCGGAACACCGGCTCCGGCACGACGCGATTCGCGGCGCGCATCGGGTCAAGAACCGAAGCAAGCGACATGATCGACGATTCAGGCAGGAGGACGATCGTGACATCGAGTGGCCCTTGCCGTTGTGCTTTTTTGCTCATGGGCAAATTGTCAAAAAAGATGCGGATTATGTCAATCGGCAAAAGCGCGTTCGGGCATGATCGACGTCACAGGAGATCCGGAGATGCAGCCGGATTGTGGTGAGAGCCCCTGTACCCCGAACACCCTGATCCGCAATTTACCGGAACGGGTTGGCGAGCCGACAAGGCGGACCAACCCGTTTTTTTTGTTTTGGAAATGACGCCGTTCGACACGCTGGTGGGAACCAAATACCCTGTGCCGCGTTCCGTTGCAGAACAAGCAAGAAAGGTTGCGCCATGTTTAATCTCAAGACCGGTCTCGCCGCCGGGCTTCTCTCGCTCGCCGTTGGACTGACATCCGTTGTTCCGGCCCAGGCAGTGACATTCGCCCGCGTGCCGGTGCCGGAAGCATCCTCGGTGGAGCAGGTGCAGTATCGCGTTGAACGCCGTCGTGATCGGTACGAACGCCGTGCGGACCGTCGCTGGCATGGCCATCGCGGATACCGTGATTATCGCCCCGGCTATCGCCGCAATTCGGACGGCTGGTGGTATCCGCTTGCAGCCTTCGGCCTGGGCGCGGCAATCGGCGGTGCGATCGCCAACCAACCGCAGGCTGGCGGCAACTCGCATGTGAACTGGTGCTCCAACCGCTACCGGTCATACCGCGCCTACGACAACACGTTCCAGCCGAACTATGGTTCGCGCAGGGCTTGCATTTCGCCGTACTCGTAAGGCGGCGGCCTGATTCCGCTGGGTTCTTGATGAACTCGCAAAAAGCCCGCCTCGGCGGGCTTTTCCCTGCCTGATTGAAACTTGAACTGGTCAGGAATCCAGCTCGAACGGGATCCCATCTGCCGATGGAAAAAAGTAAGCCGACGTGCCAATCCGGTGGAGCGCGGGACGGAGCATGTCGACTACGTCGATCTTTCCAGTGTAGGTTGTTGCGAATCCAGTCCGGCCCCGCCAAAATCAGAACCTGCCTCCCTTCCTGAACCCGCACATCCTCCAATTTCCCGCTACTCGGTCCGATGCCCAACATACCTGTTCTTGAAACCGACCGCCTCGTTCTGCGTGGCTTTCAATCTGACGATCTCGACGCACTGACGGCGATGTGGAGCATGCCGGAGGTCGTCCGGTACATTGCCGGCGTCCCCTTGTCGCGGGAGCAGTCGTGGGTCCGCCTCCTCCGCCATATCGGCATGTGGAGCGTCATGGGTTTCGGCTTCTGGGCGATCACGGAAAAGGCTTCAGGACAGCTCATCGGAGAATCCGGCTTCCATGAAATGCGCAGGGGGCTGGTACCCAGCATCGAGGGAACCATGGAAGCAGGCTGGGGTCTGATCCCGGACTATCAGGGTCGCGGCTACGCCAGCGAGGTGCTGGAGACGATATTGCCTTGGGCGGAGGCCAACCACCGCGGTGCCGCCATCACCTGCATCATCGATCCAGACAATGCGCCCTCCATACGCCTTGCCCAGCGGCATGGTTTCCAGGAGTTCGCCCGGTCGACATATCAGGATTCGGACATCGTGGTCTTTCGAAGGAACGCGGCATAGGAAGGCGCGCTCCGTCCGCTGCTTTGTATTTGCTTAGCGCCTTATATCGCAGATATTTAATATTATTGCTTTGGTTTAATTAATTTAAATATCATATTGTTTTAAATCGAAATTTTTATCCATTGAAGCGCCTTACCTCCCCACAAAAGGGGGGCAGCCCCTTGAAAATTCCCGTGCTACTCTACCTTCCGCAGAAAAGGAGTGCGCGCCATGAAATTGCCTGCCGCCTTGTTCCTTTGCGTTTTCCTGCCGGTGATATCGTCCTCCTTCGCCCGGGCGGAGGAGCCCGTCGATACGGCGCAGGGTATCATCCAGAGCCAGATCGATGCCTTCCTGAACGACGATGCGAAGACGGCCTATTCCTTCGCCTCACCCACCATCCGCGGCAAATTTCCGAGCGAGGGTGCCTTCTTCGACATGGTGAAGAAGGGCTACGCGCCGGTCTACCGGCCGGGCAATTTCGCCTTCGGCCGCTCGAAGGTCGCGGGCGACATGGTGGTGCAGGAGGTGCTGATCTCCGGGCCGGACGGGAAGGACTGGACGGCACTCTACCAGCTCGTGAAGCAGCCGGACGGCAGCTACAAGATCAACGGCGTGCACATGGTACGCGCCGCGCCGGGACCGGAAATCTAAGGCACTTCACTCGTGCTCGTCAGCCATGTCTAACAGCGATTCCGCTAAATCGACATGCCCCTTTGCAACCGCTTGCGCTGCGGCAATCGACAGGAGCATCGACCGATCCCATGCCTTATGTCGGTGAAGAAACGCATTGTCGGGCAGAAGGCCGATCGCACGATGATAAGCCTCGGCAAAAGCCTGCGGAACATGTGGACCTCTACCAGTCTGTCGCGCGATCTCGATGCTGGTCGGCAGCAAGAAAAAGGACGTGTCTATTGGTCCTGTAGCGTCGGCCGCAATACGAACGATATGGGGAACGGCCGCGTATGAAGCGGTGTAAACATCGCCCTGATGACATAACCTTGACCACAACCCGAACCACAGCTCTTCCTGATAGTCGGCTTTAGGGCCTGATGATTGAGCAAGGAGGTGCAAAAGCGCCGGGATATCGGTGGCCTCGCCATAGGCATGCTGTAAATCTTTCCAGCGCGGGTCGTCGAGCAGCAGCATCGGGTGCACTTCAAAGCAAACAATAATCTTAGAGCGGGGCGAGATCGCCCCTCGCCCATTCTTCCTGCGTCTCCGCCATGAAATCGGCAAAACGTCCTTCCTCGATCGCCTTGCGGATGCCGGCCATCAGGTCCTGGTAATAGGACAGATTGTTCCAGGTCAGCAGCATGCCGCCGAGCGACTCGTTGGCGCGGATGAGGTGGTGCAGATAGGCGCGCGAATAGTCGCGGGCGGCCGGGCAGTTCGATTCCTCGTCGAGCGGCCTCATGTCTTCCGCATGGCGGGCGTTGCGCAGGTTGATGCGGCCGCGGCGGGTGAAGGCGAGGCCGTGGCGGCCAGCGCGGGTCGGCATCACGCAGTCGAACATGTCGATGCCGCGGGCGACGGATTTCAGCATGTCGTCCGGCGTGCCGACGCCCATCAGGTAACGCGGCTTCTCGGTAGGCATATGCGGAATCGTCGTGTCGATCATGTCGAGCATGACCTCCTGCGGCTCGCCGACAGCAAGGCCGCCGATGGCGTAACCCTTGAGGTTCAGCTCGGCCAGCGCCTGTGCTGAGCGGACGCGCAGATGCGGGATATCGCCGCCCTGCACGATTCCAAACATCGCCTTGCCCGGCTGGTCGCCAAAGGCAACCTTGCAGCGCTCGGCCCAACGCAGCGACATTTCCATCGCACGCTCAATTTCCTTGGGCGACGCCGGAAGCGCCACGCACTCGTCGAGCTGCATCTGGATATCGCTGCCGAGCAGGCCCTGGATTTCGATCGAGCGCTCCGGCGACATGTGGTGCAGCGCGCCGTCGATATGGCTCTTGAAGGTCACGCCCTGTTCGTTAAGCTTGCGCAGGCCCGAAAGCGACATGACCTGGAAACCGCCGGAATCCGTCAGGATCGGGTGCTTCCAGCGGATGAGTTCGTGCAGGCCGCCAAGCCGCGCGACGCGCTCTGCGCCGGGCCGCAGCATCAGGTGATAGGTGTTGCCGAGGATGATGTCGGCGCCGAGTTCGCGCACCTGGTCAAGATACATCGCCTTGACGGTGCCCACCGTGCCGACCGGCATGAAGGCCGGCGTGCGGATGGTGCCGCGCGGCATGGAGACCTCGCCGCGGCGCGCCTTGCCGTCTGTTGCGAGCAATTTGAACTGGAATGTTTCGGTCATCGGTCGTTCCGGAAAAGCAGGCTGGAGTCGCCGTAGGAATAGAAGCGGTAGCCGGCCGCGATCGCATGCGCATAGGCACCACGCATCGTATCCAGGCCGGAGAAGGCCGAGACGAGCATGAACAGCGTCGATTTCGGCAGATGGAAATTGGTCATCAATATATCGGCCGTGCGGAAACGGTAGCCGGGGGTGATGAAGATGCCCGTGGCACCCGACCACGGCTTGATCGTGCCATCCGCGTCGGCCGCACTTTCGAGCAGGCGCAGCGACGTCGTGCCGACAGAGACGATGCGCCCGCCCCGCGCTCGCACAGCGTTGAGCGCGGCAGCGGTCTCTTGCGAGACATAGCCGATCTCCTCATGCATGACGTGGTCGGTCGTGTCATCCGCCTTGACCGGCAAAAAAGTGCCGGCGCCGACATGCAGCGTTACGAAATGCCGTTCGACACCCAGCGCATCGAGTTTTTCGAAGAGCGCGTCGGTGAAGTGCAGGCCGGCGGTGGGCGCGGCGACGGCGCCCTCCTCGCGGGCATAGATCGTCTGGTAGTCTCGGCGGTCCGCTTCGTCGTCCTCACGCTTGGACGCGATGTAGGGCGGCAGCGGGATATGGCCGACGATGGCGATGGCGCGATCTAGGTCGGGGCCGGAGGCGTCGAAATGGAGGGTGACGTCGCCGCCCTCACCTTTCGCCTCGACGGTCGCCGATAGATCGTCGCCCGCGCCGAAGGTGATGCGGTCGCCGATCTTGATGCGTTTGCCGGGCTTGGCAAAGGCTTTCCAGCGGTCGCCGGCAATGCGCATATGCAGCGTCGCGGAAACCTTCTGGCCGCCCGCGCCTTCGCGGTGGCGGATGCCTTCCAGCTGGGCGGGAATTACACGTGTATCGTTGAAGACCAGTGCATCGCCTGCCCGCAGAAGCGACGGCAGGTCGCCAACGGTGAGGTCTTCGTAGGGGGCATCCGTCTCAGGGCGCACGACGAGGAGCTTTGCAGCTTCGCGCGGCGTCACCGGACGAAGTGCTATGCTGGCTTCCGGGAGATCAAAATCGAAGAGGTCTACGCGCATGAAACCCTCAGTAGAAGCGGATCATCAGCGCGCCGACGACGAGCAGCATGGCGCCGGCGATGCGGCCGACGGAAACTTCGCGCACGGCCATGCCGAGGAAGCCGATGCGATCCAGCAGGATTCCGGCGAGAAGCTGGCCTGTGACGGCGAAAGCCATGACGGCGGCAGCACCGATGCGCGGCGTCAGGAAGATGGCGGTGGTGACATAGACCGTGCCGAGCGCGCCACCAGCGAAATACAACCAGACGGCTGGCCCGCGCCAATCGGGTCCCCGGCCTTCAAAAGAGGCGGTCGCCAGCATAACGACGGCGAGGATGATGGCGCCGGACAGGAACGACACGCAGGCGGCAGCCACCGGCATGCCCAGCCCGCGACCGAGCATGGCATTGATGGGAGCCTGGATTGCGATGCACGCGCCGGCCGCAACGCCGAGCAGCGCCCAGAGGAAAGCAGCCATATCGACTTGTCTCTTGAAAAGCGCATAAAGAAAAACCGCGCCCGCCGTGGCGAGCGCGGTCGAAATCGAACGTTTCTCTATCAGGCAGCCGCGTCGGCGGCAACCTTCATCGAGACGATGGTATCGGGATCACGCACCGGCTCGCCGCGCTTGATCTTGTCGATATTGTCCATGCCTTCGATGACCTGGCCCCAGACGGAGTACTGCTTGTTGAGCCACGGGCTATCCGTGAAGCAGATGAAGAACTGCGAATTGGCGGAGTTCGGCATCTGGCTGCGGGCCATCGAGCACGTGCCGCGCACGTGGCTCATGTTGGAGAATTCGGCCTTCAGGTCCGGCTTTTCCGAGCCGCCCATGCCGGCGCGGGCCGGGTTGAAATCCTTGCCTGCGGTCTTGCCGTACTGCACGTCGCCGGTCTGCGCCATGAAGTCTTCGATCACGCGGTGAAAGACGACACCGTCATAGGCGCCTTCGCGCGTCAATTCCTTGACGCGAGCCACGTGGCCCGGTGCGAGATCCGGAAGCAGCTGGATGACAACCTTGCCCTTCGTCGTCTCCATGATGATGGTGTTTTCCGGATCCTTGATCTCGGCCATGGTCTTTCTCCTTCAAAAGTCTGTTGCGCAAAAGGTGTGGTACGGTTTTGCGATTACAACCGGCAGCGAACCAAAAAGTTCACTTACTTGCCGACGGTGACCTTGACCATGCGGTCAGGGTCGGTGACGGAACCGTTGTTGGCGTCGTCGCCGCGCTTGATCTTGTCAACGTTCTCCATGCCGGACACGACCTTGCCGACGACCGTGTACTGGCCGTTCAGGAAGTCGCCGGGCGCGAACATGATGAAGAACTGCGAGTTGGCGGAATTCGGGTCCTGCGACCGCGCCATGCCGACGGTGCCGCGCTGGAAGGGCACTTCGGAGAATTCCGCCGGAAGGTCCGGCTGGCTGGAACCGCCCGTGCCGGCCGCCTGTGCCTGGTAGCCGTCCGCCAGGTCGCCATACTGCACGTCGCCAGTCTGGGCCATGAAGCCTTCGATGACGCGGTGGAAGGCGACATTGTCATATTCGCCGGCAGCGGCGAGTGCCTTCATGCGCTCGACGTGCTTCGGCGCGGCCTTGGTATCAAGCTCGATGACGACCGGGCCGTCCTTCAGCTGGATCGTGAGGAAGTCGGCAGCCTGCGCAACAGCGGTTGTCGCGAGGAGAAGGGCTCCGGCAAAAGCGAGACGAAGGATGTTCATGATAGCTCCCTTGAGGGGTTCAGGATGATTGTGTCAGCTGTTCTTGCGGGCATTCAAAGCCGCAAAGACGGGCGCCGGAACGAAGGCGCTGACATCGCCGCCCATGGCCGCGATCTGGCGGACCAATGTGGCGGTAATGGGCCGCGAGGCAACGCCGGCCGGTAGAAAGACGGTCTGCACGTCCGGCGCCATCTGGCGATTCATGCCGGCCATCTGCATTTCATAGTCGAGATCCGTACCATCGCGCAACCCACGGATGAGCAGGTGGGCATTGTGGCTGCGTGCCGCATCGACGACCAGATTGGCGAACGAAACGACGCTGACATCCCCTGCCCGATCCGGCAGTACTTCGGCGAGAGATTGACGGATTAGGGCTGCCCGCTCTTCGAAGGAAAACATCGGGGTCTTGCCGGGATGGATACCGATTGCGACGATGACCTTGGGAGCCACGTTCAGCGCCTGCACGAGGACATCGATATGGCCGTTGGTGATCGGATCGAAAGAGCCAGGATAGAAGGCAACTGTCATCGGCAGGGTCCCGTTTGCCGCCTTTTGTCACGGACAGCCCAAATTCGCAAGGCTCCGCACGGCTCTACCCGCGACTGTCCCCGGTCGCGAAGATGAACTCTAGGTGAACAGACCGTTCAAACCCGTTTCAGCCGCACTATGTCTATATAGCAAGCATGGAGGTCGGGAACAAAGGTCGCAGTCGCGCATTGTACCGTCCGAACACACCGAACCAAGTATTGCGTTTCCTCTGGCTGGAAGGAACACGAAAATGGCACTGGCAATTCTTTGCATGACGATGTTCATCGCGCTCAGCTTTGCGACGATCCATGCCCTGCGGCAAGAGGATCGCCCCATCACGCCGAAGGCAGTCGGCCGCGGCAAGTGGCTGCGCTGAGTGGAGACGCATGATGGCCGCACTTACCATTCTTTTCACAGTGTTTATCAGCACCGTCTTCACCTTCGACTTCATGCGCACGATCATCGATTTGAAACGTGACCGCGCGGCCTTGAAGGTGGTGAAGCTGAAAACAGAAGCAGGCGGCTTCGGCGTTTAACGCGCCCCCTTGTCGCCGTTAGAGCGGGTAGCCTTCCCTCCGGGCTGCCCGCACCATATGAAAAGCCGGACGGTCGTTCCCTGCCCGTCCGGCTTTTTAATTTCTATAAGAATGCTGCGCGCCTATTCTTCAGTCGGCGCCACATCCACGGCTTCGATCTCGCCTTCGACGCCGATCTCCTCCGCATCATCCTCACCTTCCGGCTCGCTGATACGCTCGACCGACACAACCTTCTCGTCCTTGGCGGTCGAGAAGATCGTCACACCCTTCGTGGCACGGCTGGCGATGCGAATGCCATTGACCGGCACACGGATCAGCTGGCCGCCGTCCGAAACGAGCATGAGCTGGTCCTTGTCCTCGACCGGGAAGGCCGCGACGACTTCGCCGATCTCGTTGGTCTTCGAGGTGTCCGTGGCGCGGATACCCTTGCCGCCACGACCAGATGTACGGAAGTCGTAGGAAGACGACCGCTTGCCAAAGCCCTTCTGCGAAACCGTCAGCACGAATTGTTCACGCGCCTTCAGTTCCTGATACCGCTCTTCAGACAAGTCGCCGATTTCACCGACGTCTTCCCCGACCAGTGCGATATCCTCCTCGTCGACACCGCTCGCACGGCGTTCGGCGGCGGAGCGTTTCAGGTAGGCAGCGCGTTCCCACGGCTCGGCATCGACATGGCTGACGATGGTCATCGAGATGATGCGATCGCCGGCGCCAAGCGAGATACCGCGCACGCCGACCGAGTTACGGCCGGCAAAGACACGCACGTCATCGACCGGGAAGCGAATGCACTGGCCGAGCGCCGTCGTCATCAGCACGTCGTCCTGCTCTGTGCAGGTTTCGACGTTGAGGATTTCGTCGCCCTCTTCCTCGAGCTTCATCGCGATCTTGCCGTTGCGGTTGACCTGGACGAAGTCCGACAACTTGTTGCGGCGAACCGTGCCGCGGGTCGTCGAGAACATGACGTCGAGGTTTTCCCACGTCGTCTCGTCCTCGGGCAGCGGCATGATCGTCGTGATGCGTTCGCCCGGCTCGATCGGCAGCATGTTGATGAGCGCCTTGCCCTTCGACTGCGGCGTACCGATCGGCAGGCGCCAGACCTTCTCCTTGTAGACGATGCCACGCGAGGAGAAGAACAGGACCGGCGTATGCGTGTTGGCAACGAAGAGGCGGGTTGCGAAATCCTCGTCCTTCATCGCCATGCCGGAGCGGCCCTTGCCGCCGCGGCGCTGCGCGCGGTAGGTCGCAAGCGGCACGCGCTTGACGTAGCCGGCATGCGACACGGTCACCACCATGTCCTCGCGGGCGATCAGGTCCTCGTCGTCCATGTCCGGACCGCCCTCGACGATCACGGAGCGGCGCGGCGTGCCGAATTCGTCGCGCACGGAGATGAGCTCGTCCTTGACGATATTCATCATGCGCAGGCGCGAGGAGAGGATGTCGAGGTAATCCTTGATCTCCTCGCCAATCTTGTTCAGTTCCTCGTCGATTTCGTCACGACCGAGCGCCGTGAGGCGGGCGAGGCGCAGCTCGAGGATGGCACGGGCCTGTTCCTCGGAGAGATTGTAGGTGAGGTCCTCGTTGATGCGATGACGCGGATCGTCGATGAGCTTGATCAGCACGTCGACGTCCTTCGCCGGCCAGCGGCGCTCCATCAACTGCTCGCGCGCCGTCTGCGGATCGGGCGCGCGGCGGATGAGACTGATCACTTCGTCGATATTGGCAACCGCGATTGCAAGACCCACCAGGACGTGGGCACGGTCACGCGCCTTGCGCAGCAGGTATTTGGTGCGGCGGCTGACGACTTCCTCGCGGAAGGACACGAAGGCGCGCAGCATGTCGAGCAGCGTCATCTGCTCCGGCTTGCCGCCGTTCAGCGCCACCATGTTGCATCCGAAGGAGGTCTGCAGCGGCGTGTAGCGATAGAGTTGGTTGAGGATAACCTCGGCATTGGCATCGCGCTTCAGCTCGATGACGACGCGGTAGCCCTGCCGGTCGGATTCGTCGCGCAGGTCCGAAATGCCCTCGATGCGCTTGTCGCGCACCAGTTCGGCCATTTTCTCGATCATCGACGACTTGTTCACCTGGAAGGGAACTTCCGTGACGATGATCTGCTCGCGGTCGCCGCGCATCGGCTCGATATGGGCGCGGCCGCGCATGATGACCGAGCCGCGGCCTGTCTCGTAGGCCTGGCGGATGCCAGCACGCCCGAGAATCAGCGCGCCGGTGGGGAAGTCCGGCCCCGGGATGTGCTGCATAAGGTCGAGCAATTCGATCGCCGGGTTTTCGATCAGCGCGATACAGCCGTTGATGACTTCAGTCAGATTGTGTGGCGGGATGTTCGTCGCCATGCCGACGGCGATGCCGCCAGCACCGTTAACGAGCAAGTTGGGGAACTTCGCGGGCATGACGACGGGCTCGCTCATCGTGCCGTCGTAGTTGTCGCGGAAGTTGACAGTTTCCTTGTCGAGGTCGTCGAGCAGCGAGTGAGCTGCCTTTTCCAGACGGCATTCCGTGTAGCGCTGAGCTGCCGGCGGGTCGCCGTCGATGGAGCCGAAATTGCCCTGACCGTCGATCAGCGGCAGGCGGAGCGACCAGTCCTGCGCCATGCGGGCCAACGCGTCATAGATCGCGCTGTCGCCGTGCGGATGGTATTTACCCATCACGTCACCGGTGACGCGCGCCGACTTCACATATTTCTTGTTCCAGTCGACGCCCATCTCGCTCATCGAGTAGAGGATGCGCCGGTGCACGGGCTTCAGGCCGTCACGCACATCGGGCAGCGCGCGGGACACGATCACGCTCATCGCGTAGTCGAGATACGACCGCTGCATTTCCTCTATGATGGAAATAGGCTCAATGCCGGGTGGGTTTTTGCCGCCGGGTGTCGATTGCTCTGTCAATTTTGATCACGATCGTTGTTCAGAATCAGTCTTGATTTATAGCCTACCGGCGTCTGTCACGCCAATTTTGCAAAGGGTTTTGAACAGGCTTTTGCAAGTAAAATCCGCCAATTTGCGCATTTTCGTGACATTGTCGGTGCAAGTCTGCGACTGCCCTTCCCTTGCACACGACCCTCGCCTAACAATGCGGGCATAAAGCCGTCAAAAGCGGCCGCACAATGGCGAGGGGAACGCCGCAATGCTCAACATCGACCTTCTGGTCAATGCGGTCACGACGCTGCTCGTAACCATCGACCCGCCCGGCCTCGCACCGATTTTCCTGGGCCTGACCGTCGGCATGACGCGCGCGCAACGCAAGCAGGTGGCGCTGCGCGGCTGCATCATCGCCTTCTGTATCCTGGCGGTTTTCGCGCTCACGGGCGCCGGCGTGCTGTCGCTGCTCGGCATCTCGATTGGCGCCTTCCGCATCGCCGGCGGCCTGCTGCTGTTCTGGATCGCCTTTGAAATGATCTTCGAGCGCCGCAATGAGCGGAAGGAAAAGACCAGCGAAGTGGCGATCACCCGTGATCACATCCACAATATCGCCGTCTTCCCCCTCGCCTTGCCCCTCATCGCCGGCCCCGGCGCCATCTCCGCGACGATCCTCACCTCCGGCTCCTTCCCGTCGGCGCTGGAACGCAGCGCCCTCATCGGCGTCATCGCGCTCTGCATCGCCATCCTCTTCCTCTCGCTGGTGATCGCTGAACGCATCGACCGCTTCCTCGGCAACACCGGTCGCGCCATCCTCACCCGCCTCCTCGGCGTCATCCTGGCGGCGCTGGCGGTGCAGTTCGTGGTGGATGGGGTCAAATCGGTCTTCGTTGGGTGACGTCGGACGGGCCCGCCGCATTCCCGCGCCTCAAAATCGCCGGGACTATAAGCCTCTCGCTGTCCGGCAGGGCGCGAACTTGAGGGGAATGCGCTTTTAGGGGTAGCTTCAGAGCACCCCAAAATGCCCAAACCAGACTGCGAGCGCTGTTTGGGGAGAGCGCATGCCAGCAGGACGTAGGGCGATGAATGCCAACGCCGTTTTTTTGCTCCAGACCTCCGGTACTTCAGAATTTCTGGAACCAAACGGCCGCCAAAGCTCTCCAGTGTGGCTTCTTCTCCTTCGCTGGGAGCAAACACCTAGATCGTGTGAGCTCGTTGATCGGCGTGTCGATTCGTGAGGCCGAAAGGGTGCGTGATTCCGCATCTTTCCTCGACAGACCGAGGAGATGGATCAGGGCGTATTGCGTACGTCGTTTTGTGCGCAGGATCGAAAAACTGATAGTTACTAAACAGAAACAATTGGATTGGCGGAAGAGGTGGGATTCGAACCCACGGTACGGTTTCCCGCACGCCGGTTTTCAAGACCGGTTCCTTAAACCACTCGGACACTCTTCCATGCGATTGATTTGGTTGAGTAATCGATATCTTACCCGTTTCCCCAAAAACGGCGATGCCTACCGCTTTGCTACCCAATCATTCGATGGCTGGCGTTTTAGCAGCTTTGATTGCCGCGTCAACTTGCTCCGCCGCATTCCGGGCATCCCGTGGCTGTACAGATCGCTACCGCTATCGCGGCGTTCGCAAAGGCAATGTCCCGTAAGCACAGAGCGACGACCTCCCCTCGCTTCATCCCGCATAGCGCTGCCAGCAGCACCGGGATGAAGACGAGACTTTTCGCAGATCACCTCATACCGTTGAGCAAATCAAATAAGGCGGTGGCTGATCTCGCCGACATTCTCGAAAATGAACGAGGGAGTGAGTTCTATTGGCCTATATTCGAGCGATTGGAACGCGAACTCGCGATGTGAGACACGCGATCTGCGCGGCTTGCCGCCGCACGTGCTGCCGTACGACGTGACCGGTTCGAAATCGGTCATCGCCCTCCCAGAACGGAATGATCGAGGTTCAACGCGATGGCCACCATCCTATCACACCACAACTCGAGTGAACCCCCGTCGCCATATTCCGGTCGCATCGTTCGTGAGCGAGCGCGTGGCGGCGGTACTCGTCATTGTAGCCAGCCTCAGCCATCCGCTTCTCATAGGTGTACCGCAACGAATAGACTCGGTGTTTGCCACCTTCCGGCACCAGTCTTTTTTCGCAGGTGCCTCATCAACAGGGCAGAAAGGTTCGTTTCCTTGTCCTGATAGAGAGGCAAGCCATTTAGCGCGCTGCACATTGCCCCGGCGAGACACCGACCAACACTACGTCGCGAATACTGTTCTCCGTCTTCAACGGCGATCATCTGTGAAAATGATGGCGGTAAATGGTACGTTGGCATCAAGGTGGATGTCTTCCGGCTCCAGACTGCGCAGTTTGGAAGGCCGACATCCGGTTTCGATCATGGCAAAGAACAGCCAGCGCACCTCTTCATTCAATGTTTTAGACGGCGTTCCCTACTGGTATTTTTCGGCAAGGGCGCATCCTACATAACAGTGCGAGGGGCTCAATTGTAGGTTTCACAGGTGTCGCCCATACCTGCATTGGCTTGACTCTGGCGTGTGACATGGCAACCTTACTCCATCACAAGGGGAACACACCTAAGGCTCCTGGCTGGTTCGCTCGGACATTATAGTTCGCCACGCTCCACTGTCTGCAAAATAGGTCCACGTGTTTTTGTTGCTGTTGGCTGCAGCGCTTCGACCACGCCAAGTGTGCGGGAAGCCGTGAAATTTCGTGAGCCGAACGAATAGACAGGATGTTGACATGACACAGGCTGCACTTTCTTTCGATGACGCCGGGCAACCCTCTTCAAGCAATGGGGAAATGGCAGGTGGTTTTGATCGCCACCATGGAAGTGCCCCAATGTCCGCTGCCTCTGCCACAGGCTCGGGGGCCAACAACGTACTTGTCGTTGACGACGTTCGGCCGACCTCAACGATCACCGTTTCAGACAGCGCGCTGAAGGCTGGCGAGACCTCGCTTGTTACCATCACCTTCAGCGAGAAGGTTTTGGGATTCGACAATGACGACCTCACCGTCGAAGGCGGTACGCTGGGCACTGTCACGACGTCCGACAGCGGCATCACCTGGACGGCGGTGTTTACGCCGAAAGCCAACTTCACAGACGCGACGAACGTCATTACCCTCGACAACTTCGATGTAACGGACCTTGCAGGCAACACCGGCATTGGCGCCACGGATTCCCCGAATTACACGATCGATACGACGCGACCGACCTCGACCATCGTTGTTTCGGGCGGAAGTGCCGCCGAAGATCTCACAGTCACCATCACATTCAGTGAAAAGATCACCGGGTTTGAGGCCGCCGACCTGTCCGTGTCAGCCGGCATGGGTACGCTGGGCGATATGTCGTCATCCGATGGCGGACAGACTTGGACCGGGTTATTGACGGTGCCAGCCGATACTCAGAACGGCGGCCGCATTACACTCGACAATACGAAGCTCACCGACTTGGCTGGCAATAGCGGCGTCGGCACGACATCTGGCAGTTACTGGGTCGATACAAAACGCCCGACGGTGACGATCACCATCGAAGATACCATGCTTACGGTCGGAGAAACCACGCACGTCGCATTCACATTCAGCGAAGATATCAAAAATCTAGACAACAACGCGATTACTGTTGAGGGCGGCACTTTGAGCCGGTGGTATCTACCGGACCCGGTGTCAGATCCCAGTCTGACCTGGTATGCAACGTTCACGCCGACCCAAAATATTACCGACACGTCGAACATAATCACGTTCCTCAATTCGGGTCTGACGGACTACGCCGGGAACACGGGTACCGGTACCACCGTATCGAACACATTCGCTATCGATACCGAGCTTCCAACGGCGGCGATACACGTGTCGGATACCGTGCTGCAGACGGGCGAGACCGCAACAGTTACGATCACGTTCAGCGAAAGGGTCAAAGGCTTTAGCCTGACTGACCTCATGGTTCAGAATGCGGCGTTGGATGGGCTTGTCAGTGCGGATGGCATCACATGGACGGCGACACTTACTCCGACTGCCGGTATCTCCGACGCAAAAAATATTATCACTCTCGAAAATACGGGATTTACGGACGACGCGGGCAATCGCGTAGCAGGGACGACAATCTCCAATAGCTATGTGGTTGAAACAGGGGGCATTCCAAACACCCCTGCCGTTGTAGCCGGCGACCTGGCGGCAACACTGAATGAGGGCGGCAGCTACGTGCTGACGACCGCAGACCTCAACTTCACCGATCCGGACGATGTTGCCTCGGGCGTCCGCTTCACCGTTTCCAACCAGGAAGCCGTTCAACTGCTGGTCGACGGCGTGGTCGAGACGAGTTTTACCGGCGCTCAACTTGCCGCCGGCAAGGTGGCCTTCGTCCATGACGGCACGGAGACGACGACGGCAACGTTCAAGGTCTCAGTCGAAGATGGCGACGAGGACAACTCGATCCCGACGTCATCCACATTCACCTTCTCCGTCAACCCCGTCAACGATGCACCGAAGCCTATGGGCAGCCTGAAGGGAGCAGTCACGGAAGGCCGCAGCTACAAGCTGAACCCGGCCGCCTTCAAGATTACCGATCCGGACGACGCCGCCGCGGACATCCACTTCACCGTTTCCAGCGTAAGCGCCGGCAAGCTGCTGGTAAACGGCACGGTCGCGACGAGCTTCACCGTCGCTGAACTCGTCGCCGGCAAGGTCATCTTCGTGCATGACGGCTCGGAAACGTGGAAAGCCTCTTTCAATTTCACTGTTGAAGACGGCAACGAGGATGGCTCCACGCCAAAAGAGTATACCTTCTCCATCAACGTCAAGTCCTTCAACGATCCACCGAAGCTCGTCACCGATCAGTTGATGATGTCCATTGCCGAGGACGCGTCAACGGAAGCGCCGCAAAAAGTCGCGACGCTTGTAGTCTTGGATCCCGACACAAGCCCCTACTACAACAAATTGTCCCTAACCGGCAGTGATGCGGGGCTGTTCGAGATCAAGGATGGCGCACTCTGGCTCAAGAAGGGAGTCAGCCTCGACTACCAGACCAATACTACTCTCGACGTGACGGTGCGAGTCGACGATCTGTCGATCGGTACGAGCTACGAAGCGGAACAATCCTTCAAGATCACCGTCACGGGTGATTATCAAACAACCGGGACGCCTGGCAATGACAGGCTCGTGGGCACGTCGAACAATGACCTGCTGGATGGCAAAGGCGGCAACGACGTTCTTATCGGCGGTGCCGGTGGCGACAGGCTTGATGGTGGTAGCGGCATCGATACTGCCTCCTACGAGACGGCGACAGGCGCGGTTGTCGCCAGCCTGTGGCGGCCATCCACGAACACCGGCGTCGCACAGGGTGACACCTATTTTGGCATAGAGAGGCTGACCGGTTCGTCCTTCGCAGACAGGCTGGAAGGCAATGGCGGCGCAAATCTCATATCCGGTGGAGGCGGCGCCGACGAGATCTACGGTGAAGACGGCAACGATACACTGGTCGGCGGTGCTGGCGCCGACAAGCTGCACGGTGGGACCGGCAGCGACACAGCATCCTATGAAGGCGCGGCGGCAGCCATTCGCGCCAGCTTGACAAACCAGGCCTCCAACGCCGGCGACGCCAAGGGCGACACATATTCGTCGATCGAGAACCTGACCGGCTCGTCTTTTGCCGACCGGCTCGTCGGCAACGCGGCGGCCAACACGCTAAAAGGGGGAGCTGGCAACGACAGGCTCTACGCCGCAGCAGGCGCCGACAAGCTCTACGGCGGCACGGGTGCGGACACCTTCGTATTCCTCAAAACCGCGGAAAGCACATTAACCGCGCGTGACATCGTCTACGATTTCTCGCGCGTCGGCGGCGACAAGTTCGACATATCCGCCATTGACGCCAGCACCAAAACGACCGGCGACCAGGCTTTTACATTCATCGGGATAATGGAGTTCAGCCATAAGGCCGGTGAACTGCGCTACCTCAAGAAGAATGGTGATACATTCATCCATGGCGACGTGAACGGCGATGGCAGCATCGATTTCTCCCTTCGCCTGGATGCCGCTATTGATATGAGAAGCACCGACTTCATCTTGTGATGCTGGAGCCATGATGCGGATTCAGCACGGGGCTGACCTGAAACCTCTTGTTTTGAACACAATGCCCACCTATATACCCTGCATCGGCATTGCTATGAGCGCTGGAAAATATCTGCCGCTCGCAATTGCTGCCATCACCTGATGCCCTTGACCACGGATGTACTGGCACTGGTGAAAAGGTGATGATGAGGAAGGTCGGTGCGGTTTCGCCCCGGCCTTTTTTGTTGCCGGAACAATCGGGCAGCATGCGGGTTTCTGGTTCGCCACCACAGGAGGCCGCCATGGAACAGACATCCACCGCAAAACTTGCCGCAGAATATGTTCGCCTCGGCGGCAACCGGCTGGCGAAGATCGACGACAATCAACTCAGCACTCGGCAATGGAAACACGAGACGCGCGCGGCCGAAGTGTTCTGGAACGAGCACATCGCGCGCCTCGACGAAAGGCGCCGCGACGAGGTGATCACGCATCTGCCGACGATCAATCAGGTGTAAAGCGGCCTATGCCCTCCCCGGATATGATGTTGAAAAGCCTCACCCGGCGCTGCCGGCGCCTGCAATCTGTTAGCAAAACGTTACCTGCCCACACTCTGCCACGATCTTCGCCATGAGATGCCCTGCGACCCGGAACAAATTCGCCGGATTCGCCGTTATCGTGCCTGTTAGAAGGAGTGCACAGATGAATAAAAAGCTCGGAACAGTCCTCGCGCTGGCCCTTGCGCAGGCTATCGCGACCACGGCTGGCGCGGCCGACATGGCAAACCGTGATCCGGCACCCACCTATGTCGACCGTGGCGACCAGGGCGGCGTCAAGATCGGGATGCTGACCTGCGACGTCGGCGGCGGAGTCGGCTACGTGCTGGGTTCGGCAAAGACCGTCGATTGCGTCTTCTCCTCCAGCCGCGGCACACACGATTCCTACAGCGGCGTCATCCGCAAGCTGGGCGTCGATCTCGGCTTCACCACGCAGGGCCGCATCGTCTGGGCGGTCTTCGCGCCGACGGCGGGCTACCATCAGGGTTCGCTCGGCGGCCTCTACCAGGGTGCGACAGCCGAAGCGACCCTCGGCTTTGGCATCGGTACCAACCTGCTCGTTGGCGGTACTTCGGGTTCGATCCACCTGCAGACGATCAGCATCAGCGGGCAGATCGGCCTCAACCTGGCGGCAACCGGTACCTCGGTAACGCTCACGCCGCAGGGTTGATACGGACGAAAGCGGGCGGCCTTGGTCGCCCGTTTCTCATGGGGGCTGCCGCATGGTGATCTGCTAAAGCGCACCGCGATGTTTCGGATTCGCTCCTTGCGCTTTAGGTCTTTGATTCTTCGCATATCTTTATCGCAAAACCGCTGCACACTTTGCGCGACATGCTTTAGAATGCTGACGAGGAGACCATCATGACCCGTCTTTTGCCCGCTCTTCTGTCCGTTCTCCTGCTTGCCGCCTGTACGGCCGGCACTCCGCGGTCGATGGAGCCCATCCCGGGCAGCATCACCTATGGCGGGCAGCCGCGCACCAAATTGACGAAAGCACCGATTGGCAGCACGTTCGACCATACGTTCTTCGACAATCGTGGCCGCCGTGTCGTGGAAATCTATCAAATACAGCCGGATCGCTCGCTTCTTCTTCTCCGTCGTCACACTCGAATCGAGTATCTGTGGGATTAGAAACGAATGGAGACGACCATGTTGGAAAGCACCGATATCGAACTGGAAGACGAACGCCTGAAGCTGCTCGACATTCTGGCCGACGAACGCGCCATGACGCCGCCAGTGCTGTTGTCCCACTATACGTCCGGTTCCTTCGGCTTTCACGAGGCGGTGCACACGGCCTCCATTGTGCTCGATCTCGTCGATGACCAGCTTCTCCACCACCCTGCAATTGCCGGTAACAGCGACTGGTTCCGGCTTGCGGCACGGGCAAGCGAGGCGCTTTTCAATCTCTACCAGTCGATGGGAGCCGCCCAGTTGGTGACCCGCGCTGTGGACGAGGGCAAGCGGCCGGAAGAACTGGACGCCAGCAACGACGGCTGATGTATTTACCGCCTTGCGCACAGAAATTGGCGACGGTACCCTATCCTCTTGAATTATAGAGAACTTCCTGCGATTTGCGGGCGTTCTCTCAATAAAATCGGGATAGTGCGTTGCCCCATGAGACACCGCTGATCGCAACCTTGGTTGCCGGCATCTGCCTTGCCTTCGCGGCGGGGCTAGTTGCGCATCGCTTCCGCCTGCCGCCGATAGCCGGCTATCTATTGGCGGGCGTCATCATCGGCCCGTTCACGCCCGGATTCGTCGCAGACCAAAATCTCGCGAACGAACTGGCGGAGATCGGCGTCATCCTGCTGATGTTCGGTGTCGGTCTGCATTTTTCCCTGAAGGACCTGCTGTCGGTCCGGGCGATCGCCATTCCGGGTGCGATCGGCCAGATCGCGGTGGCGACCGTCTTCGGCCTGCTGCTTGCGCTTGCGATGGGCTGGTCGGCGGGCAGCGGCTTCGTGTTCGGCCTGTCGCTTTCCGTCGCCAGTACCGTGGTG
This sequence comes from Shinella sp., assembly GCF_052438155.1. Lineage (NCBI taxonomy): Bacteria > Pseudomonadati > Pseudomonadota > Alphaproteobacteria > Hyphomicrobiales > Rhizobiaceae > Shinella > Shinella sp. The sequence continues at coordinate 20,966 of NZ_JBQVPI010000002.1, forward strand.
TTGCTGCGCGCATTGCAGGAACGCCGCATGGTGGAGACGGAAAAAGGCCGTATTGCGGTCGGCTGGCTGATCGTCGAGGACCTGGTGATGGTGTTGACGCTCGTGCTGCTGCCGCCTTTGGCCGGCGTGCTGGGCGGCACGGCGCAGACCGCCAATGTCGATCCCGACTTGACGCGAGCACTTGGTATCGGCGCGGTCTGGACGGCGGTCGGTGTCACCGCGCTCAAGGTATCCGCCTTCATAGCGCTGATGCTCGTCGTCGGACGCAAGGTCATTCCGATGATCCTGCACTATGTGGCGCATACCGGTTCGCGGGAGCTGTTTCGCCTCTCGGTCCTCGCCATTGCGCTGGGTGTCGCCTATGGCTCGGCAAAACTCTTCGGTGTCTCCTTCGCGCTCGGCGCGTTCTTTGCCGGCATGGTGCTGGCCGAATCGCAACTCAGCCAACAGGCGGCGCGCGAAACGTTGCCGTTGCGCGATGCCTTCGCAGTTCTCTTCTTCGTCTCCGTCGGCATGCTGTTCAATCCGGTCAACCTGATCGAACGGCCGCTGGCGATCCTTGCGACCATCGTGACGATCGTCTTCATCAAGTCGGCTGCCGCCTACCTGATCGTCAAGGCGTTCGGCTATCCGCGCACGATCGCGCTGACCATTGCCGCGAGCCTGGCGCAGGTCGGCGAATTCTCCTTCATCCTTGTCGCTCTGGGTGTCGGCCTCGACCTGCTGCCGCCCGTCGCGCAGGATCTTATCGTTGCGGGCGCCCTGTTTTCGATTCTCGTCAATCCGTTGCTCTTCATGGCGGTCGATCGCTATGGCGCGAAGCTTGACGCGGCCCCAGCCGCGGCGGAACCGGCAGGAGACGAAGACGCGACAACGCATCCAGAAGAGCCGGCACAGGATATGCCGGAGCCGACGACGCTCACCGACCATGCGGTGGTGGTGGGCTATGGCCGCGTCGGCAGGCGCATCGTCGAGCAGTTGCGTGCGGCCGGCATTCCCCTGCTCGTCATCGAGGAGCGGGCCGGCGTGGCGGAAGAGCTGCGGGACGGTCGCATCGAGGCCATCGGTGAGCCCGCCGGTAGCCGCGGCGTGCTGGCACAGGCCAACATTGCCGGCGCGCGATGGTTCGTGACCGCCCTTCCGGATGCCTTTGCCGCCGGCACGCTGATCGAGCAGGCGCGCGCAGCCAATGGCGCGATCAGCATCGTGGCGCGGGCGAACTCTCAGGCGGAGGCCGATCACCTCCGGCAATTCGGCGCCAATCACATTGTCATTGCCAAGGAGGAGCTTGCCGCGGCGATGGCCGATCGGCTGCTTGCCGGCGATGCGCAAAAGGGGCACCGCCCGAAGGATGTTACGCAGGGCGAGCTGGATCTCGCCGCGCCGTCGTCGGCCTGACTATTTTTCGCTGCGCAGGGCTTCGACGACCCGCTCACGTCCAACCCGGATGACATTTTCCATCGCGCGCCTTGCGCCGTCCTCGTCGCGTTTGTCGATCTCCTCGACGATGCGGATATGGCTGGTCGACACGTCGCCGATCTTGCCGCGATCGGAGGCCGGTGAACTCAGCTTGAAGACGCCGACAAGCCCGGCCTCGATGAGGCTACCCAGCGTGCGCAGGAAGGGATTGCGCGAGGCCTCGAGCACGGACAGGTGGAATTTCAGGTCGGCCACGGCGAGCGTTTCCGCCGTATGCTCCGGATCGCCCATGGCAACGGCAAGGCGCATCATCTGGCTGATATCCGCCTCGGAAGCATGCCGCGCCGCCAGCGCCGCGGCATGCGGTTCGAAGGCGAGCCGCACCTCGGAAAGATGCAGCAGAAAATCTTCGTTGACGCCGACGGCGAAGTACCAGGTGAGGATATCGCTGTCGAAGAGGTTCCATTGCATGCTCGGCGTCACACGCGTGCCGATGCGTGCGCGCGGCACCACAAGGCCCTTGGCCGCGAGCGTCTTCATCGCCTCGCGCAGAACGGTGCGGGAAACCTTGAAGCGGGCGGCAAGCTCGGCATCGCCCGGCAGCGTCGCCCCGACGGGGTAGTCTCCAGCGATGATGGCCCTGCCCAGTTCGTTGACGACCTGTGCATGGCTGGTACGCGTGTTCATCCCGCTGATGACGGTTTCAAGCAAACCTTTGCGCAAGAACGTTCCCCTCCTCCGCCCCGGCCCACCCCTCTGGTCCGGAACAATCGTGCAGGTATAGAGCGCCCCGCCGATTCCGCAAAGCCCGATCGCGTCACGCGTCTGTCACACACAAAAAACCCGGCTCTCGGCCGGGTTCTTCATGTCTGGATTTAAGCGGCAAGTCTTACTGGCTCTTGGCTGCCTTCTGGGCGTCTTCGAGCTTCTTGCGGGCTTCCTCAGCCTTCTTCTGCATTTCTTCCTGCAGCAGGCGCTGGCGCTCTTCAAGCTTCGACTGTTCGATCGGCTCGCCGTCGAACACGCCGGTGAAGCCTTCGAGCGAGATCTTGATCGGGTTCGGCGCGCGCTGGAAGTTGATCGAGGTCAGCACGAGTTCGCCGCCCTTCTTGAGGCTGGCGATCATCTGGTCGGTCAGAAGCACTTCGGCGACGCACTTGTCGGGCATGCAGATAGCGTAGTCGAGCTTCTGGCCCTTGCCGCCGTCGATCTGCATCTGGATGCCCGGCGGGATGAGACGCGCGCTGGGGACCGAGACCTGCATGATCTTGCGGTTGGTCTTGCCGGTGACGGTGATGAGGCCGACAGCGGTGATCAGCTGGCCGCTGTTGGCCGCCAACAGGTTCTGCACGATGCAGACGTCATTGTCTTCCTGCTTGGTGCAGACCTTGAACCAGCCCTTCGGCGGAGCGGCCTGCTGTGCGAGCGATGCGGACGGCACAGCCGCCAGGGCAACGCCAGCAGCAAAGGCGGAAAGCACGGTCCGCTTGATGAGGTGCGATGTGAAGATCATACGAATTCGGTCTCCTGAAAATCCGGTGCCGGAGCGACGACGCCCCTCCTTGAGCCCCTCTCGGGCGTGTGGTCAGTCGTGCGCTCTCCTGTCGGCGAATTGAGGCATTTGCATGACCCGCTTCGGGGAACCCTGTTACAATGGGCGGCTGCGGATATCCAGCTTTTCTTGCGAAAATCCCGCACGCATTCGATTTCCCTCACTTGCCACACTGCTGTCCCCGTTCCAGCGGTTATAATAACAAAGAATCATCCGGACCTCACGAGGAGATCCCCTTGCGCCCCTTCCTGATGGCCTTTGCGGCCTGCCTCATCGGCGTGCCCGCCAGCCTTGGCCATGCCGCCCCCCTCCACGGCATTGCCATGCATGGCGACCCGGCCCTGCCGCCGGATTACAAGCACTTCAGCTACGTCAATCCGGACGTGAAGAAGGGTGGCCGCATTTCTTATGGCGTCGTCGGCACCTTCGACAGTCTCAATCCTTTCATCCTGAAAAGCATGCGCACGACGGCGCGCGGCATGTGGGATCCGGAATTCGGCAATCTCGTCTACGAATCGCTGATGGTGCGCTCGCGCGACGAAGCCTTCTCCATGTATGGCCTGCTCGCAGAAAGCGTGGAGTGGGACGACGACCGCAGCTTCATCGAATTCCATCTCAACCCGAAGGCGCGCTGGGCGGACGGAAAGCCCGTGACGCCGGAAGACGTCATCTTCACCTTCGAGCTGATGCGCGACAAGGGCCGTGCGCCGTTCAGCATCCGCCTGAATGCCGTCGAAAAGCTGGAAAAGACCGGCGAGCACAGTGTCCGCTTCACCTTCAACGAGAAGGGTGACCGAGAGGCACCGCTCCTCATCGCCTTCTCGCCGATCCTGCCGAAGCATGCGATCGACGTGGAGACTTTCGACCGGTCATCGCTCGCCTTGCCGCTCGGCTCCGGCCCCTACAAGGTCAAGGCGGTAAAGCCAGGCGAACGCATCGTTTACGAGCGCGATCCGAATTACTGGGGCAAGGACATCCCCTCGAAGGTCGGCTTCGACAATTACGACGAGATCTCCGTCGAGTATTTCCTGCAGGACAATTCGCTGTTCGAGGCCTTCAAGAAGGGCGTGATCGACGTCTACCAGGAAGGCAATCCGACAAAATGGGCGCGCGGCTACGATTTTCCTGCGGTCCACTCCGGCACGGTCATCAAGGACGCCGTGACGTCGAAACTGCCGCCGGTGATGTTCGGCTTCGTCTTCAACACACGCAGGCCTGTCTTCCAGAACGCGGAATTGCGCAAGGCGCTCTCGCTCGTCTTCGATTTCGAATGGGTCAATCGTACCCTGTTTGAAAACGCCTATACGCGCACGGAAAGTTTTTGGCAGAATTCAGCACTGTCATCGCTCAATGTACCGATCGACGCCCGCGAACGCGAAATCATCGGCGACGCGGTGAACAAAATCGATCCCTCCGTGCTCGCCGGCACGCATCGTTTTCCGGTGACCGACGGCTCGGGCCGCGACCGCAAGGTGTTGCGGGAGGCGATGGGCCATTTCCAGAAGGCTGGCTATTCGATCAAGGACGGCCGCATGGTCGATGCCTCCGGCAAGCCGCTCGCCTTTGAAATCATGACGCAGAACGCCGACCAGGAAAAACTCGCCCTCGCCTACCAGCGCTTCCTTGCCGCCCTCGGTGTGCGGGTAAGCCTCAGAACCGTCGATGATTCGCAATATCAGAGCCGCAGCCAGACCTTCGACTACGATGTCATCATGAAGGCCTTCCTGTCGTCGCTGTCGCCAGGTCTCGAACAGGTGCGACGCTGGGGAACACAGGCGCGCGATCTCGAAGGCAGTGAGAATTTCGCCGGCGTCGCCGATCCCGATATCGACCGTGTCATGACGGCCATTCTCACCGCCCGTTCGGCAGAGGATTTTCAGTCCGCCGTTCGTCTCCAGGACAGGATGCTGCTTTCCGGCAACTACATCGTCCCGCTCTATCATCTCGGAGAGCAATGGGTGGCGCGCAACAAACATATTGGTCGACCCGAGATGACGCCGCTCTGGGGCTTCCAGTTCCCCGCATGGTGGGACGAGCAGGCACAATAAAGGGGACATCCCCAGAATTAAGGGTACTTTGAGGTAACCTGTTGAAAGCCGCGGCAGACCGGCCTATCTCGGCGTTCAAGTAGCGCGTCAATGTGCGTCCGCCGGAAACTCCGGCGTCTCGAAAGGAAATCCGGATGGAAGCCATTACGATCGATGTCGTTTCGGATGTCGTCTGCCCTTGGTGTTACCTCGGCAAGAAACGGCTTGAGAAAGCAATCGACAACGTCAAGGGCGACTTTGCCGTGGCCGTGACGTTCCGCCCCTACCAGCTCAACCCGGACATGCCAGCCGAAGGCGTCGACCACAAAAAACACCTCGCGGAAAAGCTCGGTGGCGCCGACGCGGTCGAGCGGGCGCACAAGATGCTGACGGGCCTCGGCCATGAGGACGGCATCGATTTCGATTTTCCGGCTGTGAAAGTCAGCCCGAACACGCTGGATGCCCACCGCCTGCTCCGCTGGGCGATGATCGAGAGCCCGGAAATCCAGGCCCGCGTGGCGATAGCTCTGTTCAAGGCCTATTTCGAGGAAGGCCGCAATGTCGGCGACCGCACGGTGCTGCTGGATATTGCGGAAAACAACGGCATGGACCGCGCCGTGGTGAGCGCCCTGTTTTCCGCCGGCGCCGATGTCGATGCGGTCAAGGAAGAAATCGGCATGGCCCGCGACATGGGCGTCACCGGCGTGCCGTGCTTCATCATCGACAACAAATATGCGGTGATGGGTGCCCAGTCGGTGGACGTGCTGACCAACGCCTTCCGCGAGATTGTGGCGGTGAAGGCAAAGGAACGCGCCGCCGGTTGATAAGGCCCGGTGCGCGACAGGAAATGGGCCGCCCGGCTTTCGCCGGGCGGCTTTTTCATGTCGGTTGTTTTGCCAGCCCCGCAAGCTGCGTCATTACCTGCGCCGCGCCTGTCAGGCGCTTTTCCGGTGTCGGGTAGTCGCGGGACAGGAACAGGCTCTGGTCAGGCCTGATCTTCGCGAGCGTGCCCTGCTTGGAAATGTAGCCGACCAGTGCGGCGGGGTTCGGGAACTGCTTGTTGCGGAACTGCACGACGACGCCCTTCGGGCCGGCATCGAGTTTTTCCACATTCGCCACGCGGCAGAGCGACTTGATGTAAACGATCTTCAAGAGATGCTGCACCTCGAGCGGCAACGGGCCGAAGCGGTCGATCAGTTCGGCGCCGAAAGCATCGATATCGCCGAGTTCGGTGATCTCGCCCAGACGGCGGTAGAGACCGAGGCGCAAATGCAGGTCCGGTACGTAGTCGTCCGGGATCATCACCGGCGTGCCGACCGAAATCTGCGGCGACCAGCCGCTGTCGGCGACCTCTTCGTCGCCCTTGATCTCAGCCACGGCCTCTTCGAGCATCTGCTGGTAGAGCTCGAAGCCGACCTCCTTGATATGGCCGGACTGTTCTTCACCCAAGAGGTTGCCGGCGCCGCGGATATCCAGGTCGTGGCTGGCGAGCTGGAAGCCTGCGCCAAGCGTGTCGAGCGATTGCAGCACCTTGAGGCGACGCTCCGCCATGCCCGTCAGCGTGCGGTTGACCGGCAGCGTCAGCAGCGCGAAGGCACGCACCTTCGACCGGCCGACGCGCCCGCGCAGCTGGTAGAGCTGGGCGAGGCCGAACATGTCGGCGCGATGGATGATCATCGTGTTCGCCGTCGGCACGTCGAGGCCGGATTCGACGATGGTCGTCGAGAGCAGCACGTCGTAGCGGCCCTCGTAGAAGGCGTTCATGATGTCTTCGAGTTCGGTCGCCGGCATCTGGCCGTGCGCGACCGCCACTTTCAGCTCCGGCACGTCCTGGCGCAGGAAATCATGGATTTCCGAAAGGTCGCTGAGACGCGGGCAGACATAAAAGCTCTGACCGCCACGATAATGCTCGCGCATCAAGGTCTCGCGGATGACGAGCGGATCGAAGGGCGAGATGAAGGTGCGCACCGCCATGCGGTCGACCGGCGGCGTGGTGATCAGCGACAGTTCGCGAACACCCGTCATGGCGAGTTGCAAGGTGCGCGGGATCGGCGTCGCCGAGAGCGTCAACACATGCACATCGCTCTTCAGATCCTTCAGCCGCTCCTTGTGCTTCACGCCAAAATGCTGCTCCTCGTCGATGATCAGCAAGCCGAGATTGGCGAACTTGATAGAGCTGCCAAGCAGCGCATGGGTGCCGACGACGATATCCGTCTTCCCCTCGGACAGTTCCTTCTTCGTCAGCGCCAGTTCCTTCGAGCCGACCAGGCGGGAGGCCTGCTGCAAACGGATCGGAAGCCCGCGGAAACGCTCGGTGAAGGTCTTGAAATGCTGGCGGGAGAGCAGCGTCGTCGGCACGACGACGGCGACCTGAACACCGTTCATCGCGGCGATGAAGGCCGCACGCAACGCCACTTCCGTCTTGCCGAAGCCGACGTCGCCGCAGACGAGGCGGTCCATCGGTCGGCCGGCGCCGAGATCCTCGCGCACGGCATCGATGGCGGTCGCCTGGTCGTCCGTCTCGTCATAGGGGAAGCGGGCAGCAAACTCGTCGTAGATACCGTCTGGAGCCGCCAGCACCGGGGCATGACGCACCAGGCGCGCGGCGGCGATCTGGATAAGCCCGTTCGCCATGTCGAGTAGGCGCTTCTTGAGCTTGGCCTTGCGTGCCTGCCAGGCGACACCGCCGAGCTTGTCGAGCATCGCATCGCTGCCCTCGCCGCCGTAGCGCGACAGAAGGTCGATGTTTTCGACCGGCAGAAAGAGCTTCGCCTCATCCGCATAGACGAGTTCGAGACAGGCATGCGGCGCCCCGGCCGCCTCGATGGTGCGCAGGCCGACGAAACGACCGATGCCATGTTCGGCATGTACGACGATCGAACCCTCGTCGAGACCAGCGACCTCCGTGATGAAATCCGCGCCGCGCTTGCGCCGCTTCGAGCGCCGCACCATGCGGTCACCCAGAATATCCTGCTCGCCGATAACGACCACATCGCCGGTCTCGAAGCCGCTTTCGAGGCTGAGCACTGCGGAACCCGCCTCACCCGGCTTCAGTTTGCGGACGTCGGCAAACTTTTCGACAGGCACGACATTGCCGAGGCCGTGTTCGGAAAGAACCTGCAACAGGCGATCGAGCGACCCCTCCGACCAGCCCGTGACGAGAACCTTGGCACCCGAAGCGCGCTTGTCCGCAATATGCGTCACCGCCTGGCCGAACACGTTGACGCGGGCGCCCTCCGCATCCTCGTTGCCCGCCGGCCGCGCCCAGCGCATGCCCGGCCGCGCCTCAATGGCCACGACTTGGCGCGCTTCGCCTTCATGCTCGTTGAAGGGCGTCAGGCGGATGGCGTTGCGTTGATCGAGTTCCTGCGCAAAACGCTCGGCATCGAGATAGACCTGGCCGGGCGGAACGGGTTTGTAAGGCGTGGACTGCGATATTTTGCCCTTGCCCGGCGTCGCGGACGCAACACGCGCGTCGTAATAATCACGCACGAGACGAGCGCGCTCGACAGCCGATTCCCGCACGGTATGGTCAGTGACGATACGAAAGCCTTCGAGATAGTCGAAGGTCGTTTCCAGCTCCTCATAAAACAGCGGCAGCCAGTGCTCCATGCCGGCATAGCGCCGGCCCTCGGAGACGGCGAGGTAGAGTGCATCGTCACGTGTCGTGGCACCGAAGGCGGCGAGATATTGCGTGCGGAAACGGGAGATCGTCTCCGGCGTCAACGTCACTTCGCTCATCGGGTTGAGATCGAGCGAACGCGCCTGGCCCGTCGTGCGCTGACTGGCCGGGTCGAAGGAACGGATTGATTCCAGCGTGTCGCCGAAGAAATCGAGACGCACCGGCTCGCCGCTGCCGGGCACAAAAACGTCGAGAATGCCGCCGCGCACCGCATATTCGCCGACCTCGCGTACGGTCGCGACGCGGTCGAAGCCGTTGCGCTCCAGTCTTGCGGCGACATCGTCCATGCGGATCTGGTTGCCGGGCCGGGCAGAAAAAGCCAGGCTTTCGATGATCGCGCGCGGCGCCGTCTTCTGCAGCATGGCGTTGACGGTGACGAGCACGATGGCCGGATGCGGCTTCTTCTGGTGGGCGATCAGCGCCGAGAGCGCGGACAGCCGGCGTGCCGAAACTTCGGCGCTCGGCGAGACGCGGTCATAGGGCAAACAGTCCCAGCCGGGCAGCGTCAGCACCGGAATGTCGGGCGCGACGAAGCCGAGCATCTGTTCGAGATCGGAAATGCGCTGGCCGTCCGACAGAACGAAGGCGATCGGGCCGGTCTTGCGGGCAAGATCGGCAAGGATCAGCGGCTCGACGCCTGACGGCACGGCACCGATGGTCAGCGGTCGGCCGGCAGCCGCGATGCGTTCAGGGGAAAAACCGGGGATCATGCGCGGTCGTCTTTGAAGAGCGGAGAGAAATCGGGGCGATAGGCGGCGATGCGGGGGAAGAGGCCGTCGCGAAATTCTTCAGGCACCGGCATTTCACCGGTCACCCATTTCACGAGGTCGTTGTCCTCCTCCTCCATGATGCGCTCCAGCTCATCCAGTTCGGCCTCGCTGAGGTTTTCGATCTCCGCATCGGCGAAGGCGCCGAGCACCAGGTCCATCTCGCGGATACCGCGGTGCCAGCAGCGAAAGAGGATGCGCTTGCGGCGTGGGTCGATCTCGGCGCTGGAGCGTGTCGTTCCCGTCATGATCGTCTTCACTTTCCTACCGCTTGGATCGTCTGGCGCTTCTATAGACTGGCAAAAGCCACTTGTCAGCCTTGCCAAAGCGTCCTTCTCCAGCGATTTTGCCGGTCATGCGTCCCGCCCTTCTTGATCCGCTCTTTGCACCGCTTTCTTCCCTTCCGGGCATCGGCCCGAAGCTGGGAGACCTGTTCGCACGCCTGCTCAACCAGGAGAGCATCGACGACTGCCGCGTCATCGATCTCGTTTTCCATTTTCCCCACAGTATCGTCGATCGCCGTAACCAGCCGGGCATTGCCAATGCGCAGCAGGGCGTCATCGTGACGATCACCGGTCGCGTCGATCGCCATCAGCCGCCGCCGCCCGGCAAATCGAACCAGCCCTACCGCGTCTTCCTGCACGACGAGACGGGCGAGCTGGCGCTCACCTTCTTCCGCGCCAAGGGAAACTGGCTGGAAAAAGCGCTGCCGATCGACGAAACGGTGGTCGTCAGCGGCAAGGTCGACTGGTTCAACGGCCGGCCCTCCATGGTGCATCCGGACTATATGGCCCGGCTTGGCGACGCCGACAACCTGCCGCTGGTCGAGCCGGTGCACGGCCTGACCGCGGGCCTGACGTCCCGTGTGCTGCGCAAGGTAGTGGAGGCGGCGATCGCTCGCGTGCCGCACCTGCCGGAATGGATCGAAGAGACGCTGTTGCAACGGGAGGGTTTCCCCTCCGCCTTCGATGCCATCCATCGCCTGCACGATCCGCGCGACGAGACGGACCTCGACCCACAGGCCCCCGCCCGCCGCCGGCTTGCCTATGACGAGTTCCTGGCAGGCCAGATTTCGCTCGCCCTCGTGCGCCAGCGCCTGCGCAAGGTCGCCGGCCGGCCGGTCGTCGCGACGGGTGCGCTCAGCCGACCGGTTATCGACGCCCTGCCCTTTTCGCTGACCAACAGCCAGCAGGTGGCAATTGCCGAAGTGCTCAAGGATATCGCAGGCGAGCAGCGCATGTTGCGGCTGTTGCAAGGCGACGTCGGCGCGGGCAAGACGGCGGTGGCGCTGATGGCGATGCTCGCCGCCGTCGAATCCGGCGGACAGGCCGTGCTGATGGCGCCGACCGAAATCCTTGCCCGGCAGCATTTTGCCACGCTGTCGCGCATGGCGGCACCCGCCGGCGTCACCATCGACGTCCTGACTGGCCGCACCAAGGGCCGCGAACGCGACGCGATCCTCGAACGCATCGCCTCCGGTGAAACGCAAATCGTCATCGGCACGCATGCGCTGTTCCAGGACAATGTCGTCTACAATGACCTCGTGCTCGCCGTCGTCGATGAACAGCACCGGTTCGGCGTGCACCAACGCCTGCGGCTGACCGCGAAGGGCATCTCGCCGCACATGCTGGTGATGACGGCGACGCCCATCCCGCGCACGCTGGTGCTTGCGGCCTTCGGCGACATGGATGTGTCGAAACTCACGGAGAAACCGGCCGGCCGCAAGCCGATCCAGACCGTCGTGGTGGCGCAGGAGCGCGTCGGAGAAATCGTCGATCGGCTGCGCGCAGCCATTTCCGAAGGCAAGAAGGCCTATTGGATCTGCCCGCTCGTCGAAGAATCGGAAGAGAGCGACCTGATGTCCGTCGAGGAGCGGCATGCGACGCTCGCCAGCGTCTTCGGCCCCGCCGCCGGCCTCGTACACGGCCGGATGAGCGGACCCGAGAAGGACGCGGCCATGCTCGCCTTCAAAACCGGTGAAACGCGACTGCTGGTCGCGACGACAGTGGTGGAGGTTGGCGTGGACGTACCGGATGCCACCATCATGGTGATCGAACATGCCGAGCGCTTCGGGCTCGCCCAGCTTCACCAACTGCGTGGCCGCGTCGGGCGCGGCGACGAGGCGTCGAGCTGCATCCTGCTCTACAAGGGGCCGCTCAGCGAGAATGGAAGGGCACGCCTTTCCATTCTGCGCGACACGGAAGACGGCTTCCGCATTGCCGAGGAGGACCTGAAGCTGCGCGGCGAAGGCGAGTTGCTGGGGACCCGGCAATCCGGCACGCCGGGCTTTCTGGTGGCAAGCCTCGAAGCGCATGGCGACCTTCTGGAGATTGCGCGCAAAGATGCCGCCTATGTGCTGGAGCGCGACGCCGACCTGACGAGCCAGCGTGGCGAGGCGATCCGCACGCTGCTCTATCTCCATCGCCGGGACGAGGCGATCCGGTTCCTGCGCGCCGGCTGATCACGACCACAAAATCGTGATTTCGTCGATCTGGCGCGTGAAGGCATACTGAGTAAGCCTCAGCGAAGAAGGAGAAATGCCATGAAGACAGTTCTCATAGTCGCAGCCACGATTGGCCTTTCGGCATCCGCAGCCTTTGCGGACTGTGCAGGCCACAGCAAGATCAATGCGGCCGCAGACGTCGACAAGACGATTACGACGGCAAGCGTCGTCACCACGGAAAAACAATCCCGTCTGCCGGCAGAAGCGGACCAGATCCTTCTGGACGACCAAAAAGACGCGTCGGCTTCAAAGTAAGCCGTTCGAGCCGTCCCTGTCGGGGCGGCTTGCCTCTCATCAGTTCTTTTTCTTGGCTTTCGCCTTTGCCTTGCGCTGTTCTTCGCTCTCCAGCAGTTGCAACGTCTTTTCCGGCGGCGTGACGAGGCCAACAGAGATGATGAGCTTGGCGGCATCCTCGGCGCTCATGTCGAGCAGCATGAGCTTCTCCCGCGGCACATAGACGAGGAAGCCCGCCGTCGGAAACGGCGTCGGCGGCAGGAAGCAGGCGACCATGTCCTTGCCCATCGCCTTGAATTTCGAAGCGATCTCGCCGCGCGCATCGGTCGCCACGAAAACGATCGCCCACAGGCCCGGCCCCGGATATTCAATCATCGCCGCCTTGTTGAACGACGTGCCCTTGTCCTTCAACACCGTCTCAAAAATCTGCTTGAGGCTTTTGTGCACCGTGCGCACCAGCGGCGTGCGGTTGAACAGCGAATCACCGAACTGGACGACAGTACGGCCGATGAGGTTCTTGCCGAGAAAGCCGACCAGCGTGATCAGCACGAGGGCGGTCAGCAGGCCGAAGCCGGGAATGGCGAACTGGAGATAGCTTTCCGGGTTATACTGCGCCGGAATATAGGGTTTCACCCAACTGTCGGCCCAGCGGATGAAGGTCCAGGTCAGCCATATGGTGATGGCGATCGGCGCGCAGATGACGAGGCCGGTCAGGAAATTGTTACGCAGCCGCATGGCAGGCGACTGTCTCGGAAGGAGGTCGGTCATCGGATATCCAGCGTGAGGCGAGCGTGGGAGGCCGCTCAGCCGTAGAAACCCGGATGATAGGAAACGGTTCCCCCGCCGTAAACCGGCGAAAACGCCACACGCATGAAATACTCTGGCGGCACCCCGTCCAGCGTGAGTTTCGGATCGGCCTCAAAGCCGAAGCGGCCATAATAGGCGGGATCACCAAGCAGCACGCAACCGGCCGCGCCCAGAGCCTTCAGGTGCTGAAGCCCCTCACGCACCAGCCTGCTGCCGATTCCCTCGCCCTGCCGGGCCGGATCGACGGAAATCGGGCCGAGACCGTACCAGTCAGCGCTACCATCGGAGACCGAAACCGGCGAGAAGGCGACGTGTCCGACAATCACACCGTCGACCTCCGCCACAAGCGACAGCGTCAGGACACCGGCCGCCCGCAGGCGGTCGATGATGACGTGCTCCGTGCCGTCGGCATGCGGCGCCGTCCGGAACGCCGTTTCCGTCAGGGTGCGGATGGCGTCGATATCGGCCGGCTGCTCGGGGCGGACGATCATTCGACCGTGACGGACTTGGCAAGATTACGCGGCTGGTCGACATCCGTGCCCATGAAGACGGCCGTATGATAGGCCAGAAGCTGGATCGGCAGCGAGTAGATCATCGGCGCGATGATCTCGTCGACATTCGGCAGAACGATCGTCGCCATGGTTTCCAGCTTCGAGGCCGCCGCACCCTTCTCGTCGGTGATGAAGATGATCCGGCCACCGCGGGCGGCCACTTCCTGCATGTTCGAGACGGTCTTGTCGAAGAAACGGTCATGCGGCGCAATGACGATGACCGGCATGTTTTCATCGATCAGCGCGATCGGCCCATGCTTCAACTCGCCGGCGGCGTAGCCTTCCGCGTGGATGTAGGAGATTTCCTTGAGCTTCAGTGCGCCTTCCATCGCCAGCGGATAGCTGGTGCCGCGGCCGAGATAGAGCACGTCCTTGAACTTGGTGAGTTCGCGGGCAAGCTGCTCGATCGACGGCTGGATGGTGTTCAGCACGCTTGCCATGATGCGGGGCATCTCGGCGAGGTAGCGAACGAGGTCCTTCTCTTCCGCCTCGGTGATCGTGCCGCGCGCCCTGCCCGCGCCGATCGCCAGCGCCGCCAGCACCGTCAACTGGCAGGTGAAGGCCTTTGTCGAGGCAACGCCGATTTCCGGGCCGGCGAGGATCGGGAAGACCGCATCCGATTCACGAGCGATCGTCGATTCCTTCGTGTTGACCACGGCGCCGATCTTCAGGCCGTGTTCCTTGCAATAACGCAACGAAGCCAGCGTGTCGGCGGTCTCGCCGGACTGGGAAATGAAGAGGGCTGCCGAGGCAGGATTCAGCGGAATTTCGCGGTAGCGAAACTCCGAGGCAACGTCGATTTCGACCGGCAGGCGGGCATAGCGCTCGAACCAGTATTTGCCGACGAGGCCCGCGAGATAGGCCGTGCCGCATGCCGAGATCGCAAGGCTCGGCACCTTGGCGAAATCGATATCCGCGGCAACGGGGCGAACCGTGTGGTTCAGGAAATCGACATAGTGAGCGAGAGCGTGAGAAACCGCCTCCGGCTGTTCATGGATTTCCTTTTCCATGAAGTGGCGGTGATTGCCCTTGTCGACGAGGTAGGCAGCGGCCGAGGATATCTGTCGCGGGCGCTCGACGCGGTTGCCGTCAAGATCGAAGATGTGCACGCCCTCGCGCCCCATCACCGCCCAGTCGCCATCGACGAGATAGCTGATATCGTTGGTGAATGGCGCAAGCGCGATTGCGTCGGAGCCGAGGAACATCTCGCCCTTGCCGTAGCCGACAGCGAGCGGCGGGCCGTTACGGGCTGCCATGATGGTCGACGGGTCGTCTTCGAAAATGACTGCAAGCGCATAGGCACCCGTGACGCGGCGCAGCATGGCATGCATTGCCTCGCGACGGCCGAGGCCCTGCCGGAGGTATTTTGCGACGAGCTGTGCGACGACCTCGGTGTCCGTCTGCGTCACGAAGGTCGCACCTTCAGCCGCCAACTCATCTTTCAGCTCGGAAAAATTCTCGATGATGCCGTTATGGACGACAGCGACGCCGTCGACGAAATGCGGATGCGCATTCTGCTCCGTCGGTGCACCGTGCGTTGCCCAACGCGTGTGGGCAATGCCGATGACGCCGGCCAGCGGCTCTTCCCCCAACCGCTTCTCCAGATTGACGAGCTTGCCTTCGGCGCGCCGTCGCTCGAGCTTGCCGTTGACGATGGTGGCCACACCCGCGGAATCATATCCCCGGTATTCGAGGCGTTTCAGGGCATCGACGAGCCGAGCTGCAACAGGCTGGTTTCCAACGATCCCGACAATTCCGCACATAAGCCGCTCCGCTCTTTCGAATGGTTTTGATTTGGTTCTTTTCGTAGAGATTTTTTACTGCAGCGCAACACGTCCATGCTCACTTTCGATTGCATGCATTAATGTGCAACACGTGCTGTAACGGGAGAGACGGGCCGGCTATTCGGCCGCCTTCTTCTTTGCATCCTTGATCGCCTGGTTGCGCTCGCGGATGACAGCGGCCCGTCCGGGCTTGTTTTCCTGCCGGGCGCGGCCGAAGGCGACCGCATCATCCGGTACATCTTCGGTGACGACGCTGCCTGAAGCGATATAAGCGCCATTGCCGATCGACACCGGTGCCACCAGCGACGAATTCGACCCGATGAAGGCGTTGGCGCCGATCCGGGTTATGTGCTTGTTGATGCCGTCGTAATTGCAGGTGATGGTTCCGGCGCCGATATTCGTCTTGGCCCCGATGACGGCGTCACCGATATAGGTCAGGTGGTTGACCTTGGCGCCTGCGCCGATATCCGCCTTCTTCACTTCGCAGAAATTGCCGACCTTCGCGCCCTCGCCGAGATTGGCACCGGGCCGCAGCCGCGCATAGGGGCCGACTTCCGCATCCGCCGCGACATGGGCTCCCTCGATATGCGAGAAGGAATGAATGACGGTCCCACTCTCGATGGTCACGCCCGGGCCGAAGACGACATTCGGCTCGATCGTCACATCCCGCCCGATCACCGTGTCATAGGACAGGAAGACGGTTTCCGGGGCGATCATGGAAACGCCGTCGATCATCATCTCGTGCCGACGACGCTGCTGCCAGAGCCGCTCGATGACGGCAAGTTCGGCGCGCGTGTTGCAGCCGGTCAGTTCCTCCTCCGGCGCTTCGACCGCGATCGCCCGCCCGCCTGCGGCCCGCACGATCTCGACGATGTCCGTGAGGTAGTACTCACCCTTCACATTGTTGTTGCCGATCCGGTCGATCAGGTCGAGGGCCTTCCGACCATCGATCGCCATCAGGCCGCCATTGCAATAGGTGATGGCGCGTTCGGCGTCGCTCGCATCCTTGTGTTCGCGGATCGCCAGCAGTTCGCCGTTCTCCACCAGCAGCCGGCCGTAGCCGGTCGGATCCGCAGTCTCGAAGCCGATGACGACGACGTCGGCGCCGGCCGCAAGGCCATCGCGCGCGGCGATCAGCGGCGCTTCGGTGATGAGCGGTGTATCGCCGAAGACGACGAGAACGTCGTCATAGCCCCTGGCAATGGCCGCACGGGCCGCGAGCACCGCATGTGCCGTGCCGAGGCGTTCCATCTGGATATGGACGGAACTTGTGACGGCAGCGTTCTTCGCCGCCGCTTCGACCTTTTCCGCGTCACGGCCCAATACGAGTGCGATATCGGAAATGCCGGCCTTGGCGAGTGCATCGACGACATGGGCGATCATCGGCCGGTTGCCGACCGGATGCAGGACTTTCGACTGCGACGACTTCATACGCGTGCTTTCGCCGGCCGCCAGAATGACGGCCAGGCAGTTGCGTTTCGTCCGGTCTGCAGTCATGGGAATCCCTCGTTCACCCGAAATCGATGGCGTTCCTTAGCAAAAAGCCACCCGAAGAGACAAAGGGATTTCGCAACAGGTCAATTTGCGCTGCTGCGCAGGCGGCTTTCCGTCAGCAACCCGCCTTCGTCGAGGATCGGATAGGCGACCGACACCAGATGGGCGTTGACCCGCTTCAGGTCGCGCAGGATGTCGAGATGCAGCGAGCTGGTCTGGAGACTGTCCAGCCGGCCGTCGCGCAGCCGTTCGAGGTGGCGCTCGGAGGATTGTTTCTCCATGCGGCGCACATCGACCTTCACCTCGACCAGCTGGCGTGCCAGACCGGAATCACGCGTGACGAAAATCGTCTGGGCGATGCGCAGGTTCTCGATCGTCAGGTTGAAGAGGTTGGAAAGTTCCTTGTAGCCGTCGTCGGAAAATTTCAGGCCGTTGACGATCTTCTTGCGCACCTGCTCCTGGAGACCTTTTTCGATGATGTCGCCGACATGCTCGAGATTGATCGCATAGTCGATGATGACGATCGAGCGGGCTGCGGATTCGCCGCCCACGCCCTGCCTGCCAAGCCGCGAAAGGTAGATCTTCACATCCTGCTGCAAGGCGTCGACCTGGCGTTCCAGCTCGGCGACATCTTTCAGCGGCGCGAGATTGTTGTCGTTGAAAGCGCGCATGGTGCTGATCAGCATGGATTCGATGATATCGCCGACCCGCAGCACTTCGCGGGTCGCGCCGGAAAGCGCGATGACCGGCGTCGAGAGCGCAGCGTCGTCGAGATATTTCGGCCCCGTTTCCGGCTGTTCCTCCTCCGGAACGAGCTTTTCCATAAGGCACGAGAGGGGACTGGAAAGCGGCCAGAGTACCAGAGCGACGGCTATATTGAAGACGAGATGCACATCGACCGGCAGTTTTGCGGCCGGAACCGGCAGCAGCGCCAGCAATTCGGCAACCTGTCCCGCGAAGGGAAGCACGACAAGACACCCGACACCGCGAGCCAGAAGATTGCCAAGCGTGACCCGTCGTGCCGAAGCCGCCGCCTTCAACGTCGCGATGACGGGCGGGACCGCACCACCGAGATTGGCGCCAAGCACGAGGATGACGGTCAATGCCGGGGACAGAATACCCATGGATGCGAGCGACAGGATGAGCACGACGACAGCTAGGCTCGACGAGGAGATGATGGCCAGCACGGTGGAAAAGGCAAGCGCCGCCGGCCAGGCACCGTCAAGCAGCTTCAGGAATGCGGCGAGCGCCGGCGACTGGCGCATCGGCTCCGTGGCGAAGCCGAGCAGATGCAGGGAGAGCAGCATCAGGCCGATACCGACAAGTGCGGAGCCAAGGCCCTGCCGAGCCGTGGAACTGCTCGATTTGTAGAGCACGACGCCGACCAGGATGACCAGTGGCGAAATCGATTCGATGCCAGTCGCGACCAGCCAGGCGGTGACGGCCGTGCCGACATTGGCGCCAAGCAGCACGATCTGCGCCATCCGTGCGCGGACCAGGTTGCGCTCGACGAAGGAGGCAATCATCAGGGCTGTCGCCGTGGAGCTCTGGAGCGCAACCGTCGCAACGAAACCGGCGAAAAAGGAGCGGAACGGCCCGCGCGTGCCGAGCGCCAGCCCGGAGCGCAATTTGACACCGAATGCCCGCGTCATGCCGTCCTTCACCTGCGCTAGGCCGAACAGGAGCAGCGCGACCGCGCCGAAAAGGTTGATCATGACGATTGTAGATTCCACTTTTGTTATTCTCCTCCACACCCCGGCCGTCGACGGACTCACGGCAGTGATCACGCATCCGATCATGAATTTTCAAATTATGACAGTGGATTTAGTCGGAAATCTGCCAATAATTTCAAAAAAAATTGGTTTGCCGGCAAAAGAAATCAACACAAAGACCGCATGGGTGAGAGTGTTGATTTTGCGCAGCATTGCAAACACGTTGCGGACTTCAAATCCCGTGAACTTTCCTTTAAGAGACGATTTCCGGCCGCATGGCCGCGTTCATGAGGAAATTTAGACGATGCTCGAAGCCCTGAGACGCTCCTCCCAGACCTGGGTGGCAAAAGCCCTGCTGATCGTACTGGTCGGTTCCTTCGCTGTCTGGGGCGTTTCGAGCTCGCTTGTCACGGCAACGTCCAGCTCCGTCGTCACGGTCGGCGACGTCAAGGTTTCGCCGACGGACTTCCGTTTGGCCTATGAGCGCCAGATCGCGACGATGTCGCAGCGCATCGGCATGCGGATCAATGCCGAACAGGCTCGCGCCTTCGGTATCGAGAACCAGGTTTTTGCCGAACTCGTTGCGGGTGCCGCCCTCGACCAGCTTTCGCGCGACATGAACCTCGGTCTTTCCGAAGGCCGCCTCGCCCAGCTGATCGCCGACGACCCGGCCTTCCGCGGCGTCAACGGCCAGTTCGACCGCCTGGCCTTCTCGTCCGTGCTTCGCAATGCGGGCCTGCGCGAGAACGATTATATCAACAACCGCAGCCAGGTGGCGATCCGCACCCAGGTGGTGGAAGCCGTTTCCGACGGCTACAAGGCACCGGTCGTGCTGACCGAAGCGCTCCGCCAGTACCGCAACGAAGCGCGTACCATCGACTACTTGCTGCTTAGCAACGCCAATATCGATCCCGTGAAGGCGCCGGGCGACGACGTGCTCGCGCCCTGGTTCGAACAGAACAAGGCAAAGTATCGCGCACCGGAATACCGCAAGTTCATCTATCTCGCGCTTGAGCCGAAGGACATCCTGGACACGGCTGCCATTACCGACGAGGCGCTTCAGGCCGACTACGAGAAGAACAAGGAAAAGTACCGCACGCCGGCAACCCGCACGATCGAGCAGCTGACCTTCGCCGACCGCGCCGCCGCCGATGCCGCGGCCGCAAAACTCGCCGCCGGCACGACCTTCGACGCGCTCGTCACGGAACAGGGCAAGACCCCGGCCGACGTATTGCTCGGCGATTTCACGAAGGCGAACGTACCGGACCAGAAATTTGCGGAGCCGGCTTTCGCCGTCGCTACGGACGGCGGCACGACGCCGGTCATCGACGGCACTTTCGGCCCGATCATCCTGCGCGTCACGAATATCCGCCCGGAAGTGCTGAAGACTTTCGACGAGGTGAAGGAAGAGCTGCGCAACGAGCTGGCGCTCTCCGAAGCGGCCGACGGCATTCTCGCCGTGCATGACCGTATCGAGGACAGCCGCGCCGAGGGCCTCAGCCTTGCCGAGGCTGCCGCCAAGAACAACCTGAAGGCTGTGACGATCGATGCAATCGACGCCCAGGGCAACGACCAGAAGGGCGAAGAAATCAACGGCCTGCCGGAAAAAGCCGCCCTTGTCGGCGAAGTCTTCAAGACAGAAATCGGCACGGAAACCCAGCCGGTCAATGTCGGCCGCGAAGGCTATGCCTGGTTCGAAGTGCTTGACGTGGTGCCGGATCGCGACCGCACGCTGGATGAAGTGCGCGACCGCGTCGTCGCCGACTGGACGGCCGAGCAGCAGCGTCAGGCGCTTGCCAAGAAGGCAGGAGAACTGGCCGAGCGTGTCAGCAAGGGCGGAGACCTCGCCGCTATTGCCGGCGAACTCGGCATTGCCGTCGAAAACAAGATCGGCCTGCGTCGCGGCGCCCAGGATCCAGTACTCGGCCCGGCCGCCGTTGCCGCCGCCTTTGCTGGTCCGGTCGGCCATGTCGCCAACACGCCGGGCGTTGATGGCGAAGGCCAGATCCTGTTGAAGGTCACGGAAGCCAACGCGGATACCGCAACCGACGCGCTCTCCAACGACGAGCAGCAGATTGCTGCCGTCGCCCGCGCCAGCGGCGACGACATTCTCGACCAGATGGTCAGCGCGCTGCAGACGGCCTACGGCGTCTCGATCAACCGCGCACTCGCCGAACAGAGCATCACGCGGTAAGGGAGACGGGAAATCCATGTCCGACCTGAAACCCTATATTGCCAAAGTCGCGGCGGGAAACCTTCTCGACCGCGAGGAGGCGAGAGGCGCTTTCGAGATCATCATGTCCGGCGCCGCCACGCCCTCGCAGATCGGCGGCTTCCTGATGGCGCTGCGCGTGCGCGGCGAGACGGTGGACGAGATCTACGGCGCCGTCGGCTCGATGCGGGCCCGCATGCTGCCGGTCACCGTGCCGGCGGATGCGATGGATATCGTCGGTACCGGTGGTGATGGCGCCGGGACATACAACATCTCGACGCTCGCCGCGATCATTGTCGCGGGCGCCGGCGTGCCGGTCGCCAAGCATGGCAACCGCGCGCTCAGCTCCAAGTCCGGTACAGCGGATGCCCTCTCCTGCCTCGGCGTCAAGCTCGATATCGGCCCGGCCGAGATTGCGCGCTGCGTGCACGATGCCGGCCTCGGCTTCATGTTCGCTCAGTTGCACCACCCGGCAATGAAGCATGTCGGCCCGTCGCGCGTCGAACTCGGCACGCGCACCATCTTCAACCTGCTTGGCCCCCTTTCCAATCCCGGCGGCGTCAAGCGCCAACTCCTCGGCGTCTTCTCGCCGCATTGGCTGGTGCCGATTGCCGAAGTGATGCGTGACCTCGGATCGGAAAGCATCTGGGTCGTGCACGGCGAAGGCCTCGACGAGATCACCACGACCGGCACCACGCAGGTCGCCGCACTCGAGGACGGAAAGATCCGCACCTTCGAACTGACACCCGCCGATTTCGGCCTTCCGCAGGTGAAACTCGACGACATCCGCGGTGGCGACGGCGCGCACAATGCCGCCGCCCTCCTTTCGGTGCTCGGCGGCGCGCACATGCCCTACCGTGACATATCGCTTGCCAATGCCGCCGCCTCGCTTGTCGTAGCCGGCAAGGCGGAAACCCTGATGGACGGCATGGTGCAGGCAACGGAAGCGCTCGAAAGCGGCCGCGCCCGCGCCGCACTGGAACGCCTTGTCGCGGTTTCCAATGAAGGCCAGGCGGAGTAGGATTGGCCATGACTGATATTCTGAAGAAGATCGAAGCCTACAAGCTGGACGAGATCGCCGCCGCCAAGGCGCGCGTCGCGCCCGCCGAACTTCGTGCCCGCATCCGCGACCAGCCGCCGCCACGCGGTTTCTTCGCGAGCCTCAAGGACAAAAAAGCAGAAAGTCGCTTCGGCCTCATCGCCGAGATCAAGAAGGCCAGTCCCTCGAAGGGGCTCATCCGGCCGGATTTCGATCCGCCGGCCCTCGCCAAGGCCTATGAGGCCGGTGGTGCCGCCTGCCTCTCCGTGCTCACCGACACGCCGAGTTTCCAGGGCGCACCGGAATTTTTGATCGCGGCCCGCGAAGCCTGCGCCCTGCCGGCGCTGCGCAAGGATTTCATGTTCGACAGCTACCAGGTGCTGGAAGCCCGCGCCTGGGGCGCGGACTGCATCCTGCTCATCATGGCCTCGCTCAGCGACGACACCGCGAAGATGCTGGAAGATTCGGCCTTCTCGCTCGGCATGGACGTGCTGATCGAAGTGCATGACGAAGAAGAGATGGAGCGCGCGCTGAAGCTGAAATCCAAGCTCGTCGGCGTCAACAACCGCAACCTGCGCACCTTCGAGGTCGATCTTGCGGTTTCGGAAAAGCTCGCCGGCATGGTGCCGGATGACCGGCTGCTCGTCGGCGAAAGCGGCATCTTCACCCACGCGGACTGCGAACGCCTCGGCAAAGTCGGCATTTCGACCTTCCTCGTCGGCGAAAGCCTGATGCGCAAGGACGACGTGGCGGCCGCAACGCGCGAACTCCTCACCGGCTCGGCCGGCATGCTGGCGGCGGAATGATGGCCGGGACGGCTGACACGCTCACCCATATCGATGCCTCCGGCGAAGCCAATATGGTGGATGTCGGCGACAAGGCCGAGACCGTCCGTATCGCCGTCGCCGAGGGTTTCATCCGCATGGCGCCGGCGACGCTCGATCTCATCCTCAAGGGCGACGCCAAGAAGGGCGACGTGATTGGCACGGCGCGCCTTGCCGGCATCATGGCCGCCAAGCAGACGTCCAACCTCATCCCGCTCTGCCATCCGCTGATGCTGACGAAGGTCGCAGTGGACATCCGCGAGGACCGCGCCCTGCCCGGCCTGCGCATCGAGGCCATGGCGAAATTGACCGGCCGCACCGGCGTCGAGATGGAGGCGCTGACCGCCGTCAGCGTCGCCTGCCTCACCATCTACGACATGGCAAAGGCCGCAGACCGCGAGATGGAAATCGGCGGCGTCCGGCTGCGTGAAAAATCCGGCGGCCGCTCCGGCGATTACAAACGCAGAGACAGCTGATGTCCCTTCTTCCTGTTACCGATGCCCTCGATCGCCTGCTCTCCGGCGCAAGGCCACCCCTTCGGACGGAACAGGTTTCGCTGCATGACGCCCAGGGTCGTGTGCTCGCAGAAGACATCGCGGCACGGCTCACCCAGCCTCCCTTCGACAATTCCGCCATGGATGGCTATGCCGTCCGCCATGCTGACATTGCCGAACTCGGCTCCGTTCTGAAGGTTGCTGGCACGTCCGCCGCCGGGCGCGCCTTCGAAGGTGACGTTGGTTCCGGCGAGGCCGTGCGCATCTTCACCGGCGCCCCGCTTCCCGCTTTCGCCGATACCGTGCTCCTGCAGGAAGACGCCGAGGTGCTGGAGGGTGGCCGCATCCGCACGACCTTCCTCACGCCGAAAGGCCGCCATATCCGTCCCCGCGGCCAGGATTTTTCCGAAGGCGACGTCGTGCTCAAGGCCGGCGATATGCTCGATGCCGGTCGCCTGACGGTCGCCGCTGCGATGAATCATCCGCAACTGACCGTCTACGCCCGACCGCGCATTGCCGTGCTTGCCACCGGCGACGAACTCGTGCCGCCTGGCACGCCGCCCGGTGCCAGCCAGATCATCGCCTCCAACACCTACGGCGTCTCCGCCCTTGCGCGTGAGGCCGGCGCGGAAGTGATCGACCTCGGCATCGTTGGTGACGACAAGCAGGCAATCCTCGACGCCGTGCGCAACGCTCTGTCGCTCGATATCGACGTGCTCGTCACGCTCGGCGGCGCGTCCGTCGGAGATTTCGATCTCGTTCAGCCCGTGCTTGGCGAAGCTGGCATGGAACTCGACTTCTGGCGCATCGCCATGCGCCCCGGAAAGCCGTTGATGGTCGGCCGCCTCGGTGCCATCCATGTTGTCGGCCTGCCTGGCAACCCCGTCTCCAGCCTGGTTTGCTCGCTGCTTTTCCTGGAACCCCTTGTCCGCCATCTCGCCCGTCTGCCTGTAAGAAACCGGCAGCGTCCGGCCCTTGCCGCTGTCGCGCTCAAGGAGAATGACCAGAGGCAGGATTATGTGCGTGCACGCATCCATCTGGCCGCGGACGGGGCCTATCGCGTGACGCCGTTCGCGAAACAAGATTCCTCGATGATGAAGGTCTTCGCCGAATCGGAAGGCCTGCTCATCCGTCCGCCGCATGCGCCGGCAGTGCCGGAAGGTGCTGCTTGCGAAATCCTGCTGATTCGCGAGCCGCAAGGCTGAGCCGGCGCTGGCGGGTGGCCCCAGCGGCCCACCCGCTCAATAGACCGTATATTTCAACAGCCCAAGCGACCAGTTGACGCCACGGTTTTCCGTATCGCGCGTCCAGGTCTGTTTCAGCGTGCCGGCAATCTCGGCGATTGTGGTGCGGGCATCCAGTTCCTTGGTCAGGCCATAGTCGTTGGGCGCAACCTTGGTGAGGTCCACATCGTCGGCGACGACGATCGCCACCAGGACGTTTTCGCTTGGGCCATCGGCCTCGAATTCAAAGCCGTAATAGTCATCGGGAATGGTAAGCGGCATGTTCGGCGTAAGCGGCGTGATCTTCTGCGCCGCTTCGTTCGGGAAAATCTGCGTTGCCTTGCCGTCCTTGTCGACATCGTAGAGGATGAGATGTCCGCCCGTGCTGCTCGTTACGGTAATCTTGAAGGCATCGCCGCCCTTCAGGTGATCAGAGGAGAGCGATACCTTGACGTCACCCGTCTGCGGCTTGCCGAGAATGTCGCCAACAGCATCCATCGGGTCCGCGGCCACATAGGCCGTCTGCTGCGTGTTCTCGACCTTGACCTCCTCGACCTTGCCATAGTCGGGGTTCTGCTGCGTTTCGCCGCCGGTCTGCGGCTGCTGGTATTGCTGTCCGCCCTCGGCGGTCGGCGTGACGGCGCTGGCGCCGAGCAGGGCGTAGTTGACCTCCAACTGCGGATCGAGACCCTGGCACTGCGTTTGCGCTGAGCAATAGGTCTGCGACTGCTTTTTCACATATTCGAGCAGTTCCGCATTCGAGATGATGCCATTGCCATTGCTGTCGCCGGCGGAAATCTCGTGGCCATTGACATAGGAAAGTGTGAAAACGCCGTGCCGTTCTTCCGGCGGCAGGCGCGTATCATCCCAGGCAACCTGATAGGACGAGGCAGCACTCCACGCCTCCACGCCGTTCTGCTTGGCGATTTCCGGCTTGTCGACCACGGCGACATCGATGCGCAGGCCGCGCGTCTTCAACGCGTCGGCGGGCTTCGCGAAGGGGCGCGGCAGGAAGCGCGCGCTTTCCAGCGCCTCACCGACATCCGTCGAGAGCGAGCGTGAAATCGTACCGGAATGGCAGGCGTCGATGACGATGGACACGGCGCGGTCCTTCAACTTCGCCAGCATCGCGTCGATCTCGTCGTCCAGAATGACATTCGACCAGTCGCCATCGCCGGCAACAATGTCATAGGTCGACAGCGCCTCGTCCAGCCCGTCCTCCTCGTCACCGCTCACATCCTTCACCTGAAGGCCGTGACCGGAGAAATAGAAATAGACCCGGTCGCCCGGCTGCGTGCCGTTGACCAGCCACTCGTCGATGCTGGCGAGGATCGCCGCGCGGCTCGCATCCTTGTCGAGCAGGACCCGGATCTGGTCTGCCGCATAGCCCTGCTTTTCCTTCAGCAGCTTTTCGATCAGCGGCACATCGTTCTTCGGCCCTTCAAGGAACATTTTTTCCGGCAAGGACGCATAGGTGCCGATGCCGATCAGGAGCGCCCGATCGGCGGCCTCCGCGCCGGAAAACAGGCTGAGCGACAGGAGAAGAGCGGCGGCGTAACGGATCATCAGAGCGTTTCCCGCGTGTAGAGTGGTTGAATGGCGACACTGGCCTCTTTGCCGTCGAGACGGGTCGTGAGGGCCTGCAGCACGGCTTCGGCGGTCACGTTCTTGTCGGCCAGCGCCGCGCCGATGGCATCGACCGGCTCGGCGGTCCAGATCGTGATGAGATGGTCGGCGCCAAAGGGTTTGACGACCTCCAGATCCGTCAGCTTGAATTCGGAGCTGTTCGTGCCCGCCGCCTGCATGTCGAGGAACTGCACCTCGCCCGTATTGGCAAGGTTGAAGACAAGCATGTTCGGATAGCGGCCGGGGGGGGCGTCGAAGCGCAGGCGATCACCGGCCGCGTAGATATCCTTGGTGGGCGTCAGCGAGACGGAGCCGGGATTCTGGCTTGCCATGGCTTTCAGGAAGTCGAGCAGCACATATTTGTCCACCACCGCCTGGATACGGTCCGCGCCGACACTTTCGGCCGCGACATCGCCGTTCGGCGTGTAGAAGACGCCGGTCGCCACATCCCAGTGATAGGGTGTTCCGGTGCCGTCGGTATTGTTCGGCTTGTCGGCCGTTCCGTCGATCTGAAGGGCGATATTGCCCGTCCAGCCGAGATCCTGCGCCGTTTTGATGACCCTGCCAGTGTCGGCCGCGCCGCCGTCATTGGTGTCCGTGGTGTCTGTTGTCGTGGTATCGCTTCCCTCGACCGGGATGCCGCGCGTCAGGGTTACGACGACCTCGCCATCCGAACGCGCCACCTGCGGCGTGAAGTTCGGCACTTGCAGCGCTTCCGAGCGGTTCTTCACATTGCTGAAGACATAGTCTTCAAGCTCAATGCGGGTGATGATGCCATTGCCGTCGCGGTCGGCGCTGCCTTCCAAGGCGCGGGCAAAACTCCAGCTCAACGCGCCACGCGGCTCGCCGTCGATGATGACCTCCGGCGTCGGCTGGCTTTCCAGCGAGGCAGCCAGCACCGTCACCTGCTTGAAGCTGACTTCCTTGAGATTGGCCCCGGCGATCGCCTCCTGCGAGGGCGGCGCAAGCTTGACCTTGACCGCCGGTGCCAGGCGGCTCTTGCCCTTGATCGACCGGCTCATGCCGCCGGAAAAGCAGCTATCCGAGACGAAAAGCACATGCACGCCCTTGCTCTCGGCCTCGGCAAACCAGGCGTTCATCTCGTTGTCGACGATGATCTCGTTGGACGTTTCTTCATGACGGTTGCGGTCAAAACCCGGCAGCTGGAGAAACTCGTCGAGGCCATCGGCCTCATCGCCGGCGACAAGCTCGGGCATCTGCGCACCGTGGCCAGCGTAAGTGAAGATGATCGTATCACCGGCGGCGGCCTGCGCCACCATGTCGGTCCAGGCCTTGCGGATATCGTCCTTGCGCGCCTGCTCGTTGGTGAACTTGGTGGCTGTGAAGCCCGCCGCACTCATCGAACGATAGACGTCTTCCGCGTCCCGCACCGCGCCGTCGAGACTGACATCGTTCGGATATTGGTCAACGCCGACGACGAGCGCATAGGTCTGCGCCGCGAAAACCGGCGCTGGCAGCGCGACGGCAAGAGAAAGGGCCAGGAGGCGGGGCAGCGTCTTCATCATTATTGCACATCCACTTCCACGCGGCGGTGCAACTGGTTCAGCGTCTCCGTATCATAGGCGCTGGCATCGTCCGGCTTGAAGGGCTGGTCCTCGCCCTTGCCCTCGGTGGTGATCGTACCGGCATAGCCGGCCGAATAGAGGTAGGTCTTCAGCGTTTCGGCGCGCGCAAGCGAGAGCTTGTAGTTCGCATCAGCGGAGCCGACGGGGTCGGTGTGGCCGATCAGCGTGATCGAACCGGGTTTGACGGTCTTCAGGCACTCGGCCAGATCCTTCGCCGCCTCGATACCCTCCGGCGCAAAATCCGCCGTGCCGAAGATGTATCGTATAGGCGTCGACTTCTTCTTGATCGTCACGCCGCGGAACGAAACCTTGCACCCGCCACGCATGGCAAGTTTCACCGGGCGGGGTGCGGCAAGCCGCATTTCGCTGGCCATCTTGTCGAGGCGCAGGATGTACTGTTCGTCTGGCGCCATCCAGTCCGGCGTCAGCGTCTCGTTCGATCCGTCTTCCAGTGCAATCTGGTAGAACCGTGCCGCCTGCTCGTAATCCTTGCGCTCGCGGGCAAGATCGCCCAGCGCATCGAAAACCTGCCAGGGACCGCCATATTGCCGCTGGAGGTTTTCCAGTTCCTGCTGATGATCGGACAGCTTGCCGCCATTGCCCACCGCACTCGAGATGCGGTTGAAGGCCGTGAGAGCTGCAATGCGACCGACCAGCGTGCGTTCGTTTGCGCTGCAATTGGCCGTACCGGCGGTTTCTGCAAGGGCGCGTGCCTTCTGCTCGTCGCCGGCATTGAACGCCTCGATGACGCCGGTGAAGGCATCGCAGGCCGCTGCGGCCGGCGCAGCTCCAGCCAGTAAGAAGAGTGTCGCTGCCAGGGATCGCATCAGCATTGTCAGTCCAGCCCTTGTCCTCGTGGTCGGAATGGGCAGGGGCCTGAAGGCCCCTGCCCGGCTTGTCACTTTATCTCGAAAGTCACCATCTGGAGACCGGCCGCGCCATTGTCCTGCTCCGCCTGCTTGGCGAGGTTGACCGCAATGCCGCGGGTGGTCGGCTGCTTTGAGCCGACGGATAGCTGCTTGGCCTGCTCGGCCGTCAGCTTCTGGTCGCCGAGGCCGCCGATCTTGCAGTAGGCGATCATCGTTTCGCCGGGCGACGGCGAATCGAAGGTCAGGTTGCCTGTGCCCGGTTGCGGGATCAAGCGGCGTTCGCCGACGTTCAGCGTAGTGCTGCCGATCATGACGTCCGGAATGATCTCCACATTGCCGGTGTCCTCCACATACATCACCTGAAGCTCGCAGGCGTGGTTGGTGCTGAGCTCGAAGCTCAGGTAGTCCCCCACCTTCGCACTTGTCGATGGGACATGCAGGGCAAGCTTGACCTTTTCAGCCTGCGCCTTGTCGTCCTGCTTGTAGGCCGGTGTGACGTAGGTGTTGTTGACCGGATACTGCTCGCCACCCGTTGCCTGCTCCTGCTTCTGCTCCGGCTGCTGATAGCCGGTGTTGTCCACGGCCGGCTTGGTGTAGGCGGCATCGCCGGTAGTGTTGGCGGCAACGTCCGGATTGACGCCGCGCTTCAGCGGCTGGAGCTGCAGCAGCGGTTCCAGCATGAAGGCATACTGTTCCTCCACCTCGGTGCGCGGGATCGTGGCGCCGGATTCGAGCGTCGCAACCCAGTCGATGCCGACACGCAGTGCATTCACGTCGGTGAGGCGGCGGATGTCGGAAGAGAATTCCTCCGGCGTCATGTCGAACTCGGCAGCCAGCTGTTCGAAGTTCAACTCGTCCTCATACTGGTCAGCGAAGTAGGTAAAGATTTCCGCCCCGCCAGGCGCCTTCAGGCCAGTCTTGCCCCCGCCGGATGTTGGTTCCGTGATGCCGAGACGGTCGAGCGCGGCGACGAAACGATCCGTGTCGCGCTTGTAGACCTCGTTCAACTCCTCCTGCGGCACATAGACGGCGAGCAGCTCGTCCTGCTGGTCCTTGGAGAACAGCGTGGAGGTTTCGATATGCTCGCGAAGCTGGTCGCGCTTGGAGAGAATGCCGTCGAAGTGGCAGTCGAAGCACGAGCGGGCATTGATGATCTCGACGCCCTTGCCGATCGGCCGCTTGCGGAAGGAGACGATCGCCGTCGGGCCGATGTCGAGCTGGTCGCCCTTGTCGGTCGAGAGATAGTAGCCCTGCATGCCGTTCGGAAGCGAGAAGATCATTTCGCCACCGTCATGATCGAAGGCGACGAGACCGGCCTTCAGGCGAACACCTTCGGGGCCTGCCGGGAAGCGCTTCAGCACCTGCTTGCCGACGTCGCCTGCGAAGTCATAGGACTTCCAGTAGTAGCCGCCAAACGGCATGTCGTGCCGTTCCAGCATGCGGTTATGGTCGGATACGCCTGACGAACCGTCGGCAAAGCCGGCACGAACGATGCGGCGGCGCTCGATGTTTTGCTCGACAGGCACCTGGAAGCGCTTTTCAAGCTCCGCAATATTGGTCGGCAGCTTCATGAGGCGGTTGTAGACCTTCGGCCGAGCGCCGTTGCTCATGAACCAGTCGACGCGCATGATGGGAAGCTGTGACTGCGTCGCCTTGGCAAGCGAGTGCAACTGGGCATCGCTCGCCGGGTCCACGCCATAGAAATACTCGTTGATCAGGAAGTCGTAGTCTTCCTGGCTCCATTCGAGGTCGCGCAGGTCGACGCGAACGAGCAGGCCGTCGGAGCCCTCCACTTCTTCGGGAAACACCAGCTCAGGCCCGTAGGACAGCGAGTTCAGCAGCTTTTTGAAGCCACCCGCCAACACCCGCATGCGCTTCAGGAAGGTTTCGTGCGTCTCGCAGCTCATCATGCCGTTGTACTGGTCGCGATAGCTGAAATAGCGCATGAACGGCTGGTCATGCTCGTCCACCTTCGAAATATCGCGCAGCGCCAGCTCGACGAAATCGAGATATTTCAGCATCGGCCGAGAGCGCTTTGTCTGTGTTGCGGAGACCGCCGTCGGAATATCCGACTGGTTCAGCGAATTGATCCAGTTGGCAAGGCCCTGCACTTCGGCATCGTCCGGGCGTTTGCCGAGCGGCATCCGGCCGCTGGTGACGCTGGTGTAGAGCAGCGACTTAGCAGCGTCGCCGGGTGTCACGAAGGCCGGGTTGGAAGCAATCGAGGCAAGGTCGCCCGATGGGAACGAACCTTGCGAGCTTTCTCCTGGGCCATGGCAATTGCGGCAATATTTGCCGATGAAGGCGTCGGCGGCCGAGGCAAATTCCGCACTGCCGCCGGCGGCGCCGAGCGCGCTTTCGGCCGTCGCTTCGCTGCAGACCGGCGTGGGGCTAGTCTCGACGGGGGTTACCTTCACCTCGCGATCGGCGAGAAAGGCGTACATCGCCTGCTTGTCCTCATCGGACAGCGCCGAAAGGCCCTGCGCGATCCGGCGCATGACCGGATCGGACAGCGGCGAACCGGAGAGCTTCTTGCCCTCGTCGATCAGTCCCTTGGTGAAGACTTCATGCGAGGCAAGGCCGCTCATGCGCGCCTTGGTGATATCCGGCGCGACGGCGCCGGTCAGACCTTTTTCGCCTTCATAGGCGCGGGCGAGATCAAGGCCGTAAGTGGTGGTGCGCGGCGTATGGCAATCGCCGCAGCCGCCGACATTTTCGATGAGATAGCGGCCGCGCTCCATCTGCGTTTCCTCGCGCGGCTGGTAGGCCTGCACGGTGAAATGGCTGCGCTTCCAGAGCGTCAGCGTGGTCTGCCGGTTGAACGGGAAGGCAATCTCATGCTCGTGCGAGGCGGCGTCCGACTGCGGCAGCGTATCGATATAGGCTTTGATATCCAGCACATCCTCCGGCTTCATGCCGCCATAGGACGTATAGGGCATGACCGGGTAGAGGTTGTTGCCTTCCTTGTCGAGGCCGACCATCACGGCGTTCAGGAATTCCGCATTCGACCAGCCGCCAATACCGTTCGGATGGGCGGAGATGTTCGGCGCGAAGAATTTGCCGATCGCCGTCTGCATTTCCATGCCGCCGGACAACAGCTCGGTATTGTCGCCCGAACCGTGGCAGGCGCCGCAGCCGGCGGCGCCGAACATGATCTTGCCGTTGTCGACATTCGGCTGGTAGGTGCCGAAGGCATCCGGTGCGAACTGGTCGATCGCCAATGCCCCGGTGGGACAGACGGCCAGCATGGCAAGGCCAAGCGTTGCGGCAATGCCCGAGCGCCGGCGGGAAAATGATGTCTTGAACATGCGCATGGCTTGTTCCCTCGCTCCAAGAGGCCGGCGGACCGGCTGGAAATTCAATCTCTCTCACACAATTCCGGATGCGAAACCGCTGCGCAGTTTCTTCGGGAACTGTCCTATCGAAACTCGAAACGCTCGAACTCGACGCGGCGCGGTGCCTTGCCGAGTTCCTTCAATCCCTTTTCGATGGCCAGCCGCAAGGGCGGCGGGCCGCAGAACCACAAATCGGCCTCGGCCGGGTTTATCGTCGTGCCCGACACGAGCTTCGTTGCATCGAAGCGCCCGTCGGTCGCCGAATTGTGCAGAACGAAGTTGAAATTCTCGAGTTTTTCGGCCTGCGCCCGGAACGTCTCGAGGCCGATCGCCTCGGCTCCGTCGCGCACGCAGTAGACCATGTGGATATCCTGCCCCTCGTCCCCCTTCAGCCGGCTCGCCATGGCGAGAAACGGCGTGACGCCGATGCCGCCGGCAAGCCAGATCTGCTTCTTGCCACCGCGCTTATGGTTGAAATGCCCGTAGCCGCCCTCGAGCGTCAGCGCATCGCCAACCGCAACCGTCTCGCGCAACGCCTTGGTGTAGTCGCCGAGCGGCTTGATGGCGAAGCGGACCGAACCATCGTCCTCGATTCCGGCGATCGTGAAGGGATGCGGCTCGCGAAGGCCCGGCTTGTTGACGCGGAAGAAACCGAACTGACCAGGCTTCGCGCGAAGCTTGCCGTTGATCGGCCTTGCCGAAATGATTGTCGCCCCGTCATGGCGCTCGACATTCACAACCTCGTATCGGCGCGTGCGAAGCCATGGCAGGAGCTGCGTATATGCATAACTGACGATGCCGATGAGAGCGAAGAGGTTGAGATAGGTCGCCAGAAAGGCCGTGCTGTCATAGGGCCGCTTGATGAACATCTGGTGGAAGGCGACGAGCACGAAAAGCAGCCCGATGAAGCGGTGCGTGATGCGCCAGTACTGGTAGGGAATCTGGAAGCGCGTCTTCGGGATCACCTTCACGAGGCTCAAAACCAAAAGGATGACAAAGGCGTAGAAGGCCCATTCACCGGCGGTAGCCGCCAGGATGTTCAGCCCCTGCGTTACCGCCTGCCCCTGGAAATCTGGCGTGAGGAAGTAATGCACCAGGATAAGACAGAGCACCGCGATGCCGATCTTGCGATGGAAATGGTAGATGCGGTCGAGCCCGCCAAACAGCCTTTCGATGAAGGGCGGGCGCGTCGCCATGAACTGGGCAATCCCCATCGCGAC
Organism: Shinella sp.; assembly: GCF_052438155.1. Taxonomy (NCBI): domain Bacteria; kingdom Pseudomonadati; phylum Pseudomonadota; class Alphaproteobacteria; order Hyphomicrobiales; family Rhizobiaceae; genus Shinella; species Shinella sp. Next base: position 53,926 of record NZ_JBQVPI010000002.1, read on the forward strand.
GAAGGCCATGGAAGAAGCCATCAGCGAAAACGTGGTTCCCGCATTGGTATGGCTGACGGCCGGCACGGCCAGAAGGCCGGCGAAGACGATCAGAAGTGTCGCGATGATGGAACCCGCAGTCAACGTATGCCCCCACATTCAGCTGGTTGGTCGCAATTCCAGGGGCATGCTGGCAAGGCCCATGACATTCGTCAACCGCAATCCTCTAATCGACGGACGGGCCTGCGGCTTTATTCGGGTGTATCTGCCGTATGGGGAAAACAGGGGTAAGTCAGGTTGTATCAGGACCTAATATTGCAACGGAAATAGGTAGATAGAAACGACCGCTATCAGTCCCCTACCGCGGCTCCAGCCGGTTCAATCACTCATTTTCCGAGGCGGCGAATATCTTCCCGCGCCTGTTCGGCAAGGGGATGATCAGCATGGCGCCTGATGAAAAGCTCCAGAGCTTTCCGCGTGCCCCGACTTTTCAGGGCTTGGTATTCGGCCTCGATTGCTTTCTCAGGATCGCCCGGTTTTTCCATGACGGCCTCAATGACTTTGTCTGGTCGCGATGAAACGATCTCGCTCGATCCAGTTTGGCCAGCGAGATTCATATTGGAAAGCGATAGTGCCAAAAAAATCCCGAATAGCATACCGATCCTACACGTCTTCAATTTGGTCGTTGTAATGGTGTATCGACACTAGGGCTATTTTGGGAAGCCGATTCTCAATTGGAAGCGTCATATCGGGTTTGGAGGGAAACATGTCGGGTTCTGCAACGGGTTCAAAAACAGTTGATGCAACTGGGTCAATCTTTGTCGATTCAGTTCTTGTCGGAACCGCTTGGAGCGGGTCGACCGTAACTTATGCCTTTCCCACATTGGCATCGGATTACAGCTATTTTGGCTTCGCCGATAACGGCTTCAATACAATTACCGCTGCGCAGAAGAACAACGCCCTTTTCGCGATGGAGAAATCTTTTGGCGGGTCGGCAAACGATGGGTTCTCCGTTGAGGGTTTCACCAATCTGAACTTCACCGCGGGAAGTTCATCCGACGCAACACTTCGTTTTGCTGAGTCCCTCACCCCAGGTACCGCTGAGGTTGCCGACTTTCCTGGCAACCTGCTCACCTTCGATACTGCAGACGATGGCGACATCTGGTTCGGCACCGCTGATGCGGGCACGATCTTCGACCTGCGCAAGCCTGTTGCGGGCAACTATGCCTGGCACACGCTGATCCACGAACTGGGGCATGCGCTCGGCCTCAAGCACGCACAGGAGAACCTGGTCTACGGCGCAATGCCGGACGAGACGAACAGCGTCGAATTCACGGTGATGAGCTACAGGTCATTTATCGGTGATTTTGGAGACGGCTATGACTATGAGCAGTTTGGCGCTCCGCAAACCTTCATGATGGCCGATATCGCTGCCCTGCAGCATATGTATGGGGCGGATTACTCTACAAATTCCGGCGCAACCGTCTACAAATGGACGCCGGACAGCGGCAAGACGTTCGTCAACGGACAGGTTGCCATTGCGCCTGGCGACAATCGCATATTCGCGACGATCTGGGACGGTGGTGGTAACGACACCTACGATCTCAGCGCCTACAAGGACAGTGTCAGCGTCGATCTCCGCCCTGGAAAACATTCGGTCTTCGACGCGGGCCAGCTCGCGTTTCTCGGCGGCGGGCCGAACGATGGCTTTGCCCGCGGCAACCTCTTCAACGCGCTTCTGTTCGAGGGTGACCTTCGGTCCCTTATCGAAAATGCGAAGGGCGGCAGCGGCAACGACGAGATTCGCGGCAATCAGGCAGCCAACACCCTCTATGGCAACGGCGGCAACGATATCCTTTATGGCTTCGACGGCGACGACAAGTTCTATGGCGGAGCGGGCCGCGACATCCTCTCCGGCGGCACTGGTAACGACAAGCTGACCGGTGGCGCAGGCGCTGACAGGTTGATCGGCGGCAGCGGAACGGACACGGCCTCGTACGCCGATGCGAAAGGAGCCGTGCGAGCCAGCCTGGCGAATCCGTCGGTCAATACCGGGGATGCCGAAGGGGATACCTATTCGTCCATCGCAAACCTGTTGGGCAGCGCCTTCAATGACAGGTTGATCGGCAATCACGGCGGCAACAAGCTTACCGGCGGCAGGGGCAACGATACGCTGACCGGCGGCAGCGGCGCTGATGATTTCTCTTTCGCCAAGGGCTTCGGCAAGGACAAGATCACCGACTTCCAGAACAACGTCGATGATATCGATTTGCGGTCGTACAACTTCTCATCGATCAGCTCGGTCCTGAGCAAATCCACTCAGGTCGGCGCTGACGTGCAAATCAAACTCGCCAGCACGGACATCATCACACTCCACGATTTCAAGTTGAGCGATCTCAACGCGAGCGATTTCCTTCTCTGAGCGAGAAAGAATCGAGTCGAAACGAGAAAGGCCCGGCATTGCCGGGCCTTTTATATGCACAGGTAGATGATTTTCTTGCGGGGCACGTTCAAACCGGTTCGGCTGGACGCTGGTTTTTTCAACAGTCGCGCAACCGCGCCTGTGCGATATCGGCAACGATCGAGAGCGCCAGCGTGCGTGCATCCCTTGCCTTGTCAAAGATTCCGATCGGGGCCTTGATCCTGGCGAGGTCGACGTCACTGTAACCACGCTGCAATAAGGCTGCACAGCGCGTCCCGTGCGTGCGGCGGCTTCCAAGCGCACCGATGTAGAAGGCCCTCGATGCCAGGGCGCGTTCAAGCAATTGCAGTTCTCGGTCGACGTCATGGAACAGCAGCGCGACGGCAGTGTCACGGTCCAACTGATCGTCTGCAGGCACCTGACCCCGCTCGAGCAGCAAGACCTCGTAGCCGGACGCGGACGCAACCTGCGCCACAGCGCTGGTTTCCATTCCGGTGCCGCCAAGCACAAGCCTTTCCTTCGGTCGATAGGCGCGGACAAAAGCATCTTCGTCCCAACCGGTTTTCCCCTCACCCACCTCCAGGGCAAGCGCCTGGGCGCCGGGATGATAGCGCAGGCACACGGGAGTACGGTGCTGCAGGGCCGTCAGCGCCCGGTGCAGCACGGCGGTATCGCGCAGGACGTGAATGGCGAGCGTGATGCCACCCCCGCAGGGCAGGACGATATCGAAGAAGGGGGAGCCTTCGCCGAGGCGAAGGTTGCGGTCCAAGCCTTTTTGAAGGGCGATCACGGCTTCGGCGGCGACGGCGGCCTCCGTGCAACCGCCAGAGACGAAGCCGCAATAGAGGCCATCGGCGCGCACCGCCATCTGCGCGCCGATGGCGCGGGCCGCGCCGCCGCGGATTTCGACGAGAGTGACGAGGGCCGCAGCATGGCCCTCCGCCATGGATTGCGCGGCGAAGGCAAGGATCTCGATCGCATCGTCCGAGAGGAAGGCGGTGCGAGGCTCCAGCGTTTCCGGTTCGGGGGCGATGCGGGCGGCCATGTCACTCCACCCCGCCTTGCGTACCCTGCCAGCGGCGCACGATGCCGGGGTCCAGGTCGAAGAGGTCAAGCACGCGCCCGACGGTGTGGTCGACCATGTCGGCGAGGCTTTGCGGCTTGGCGTAGAAGGCCGGCACGGGCGGGTAGATGATGCCGCCCATTTCCGTCACCTGCGCCATGTTGCGGATGTGGCCGAGATGGAGCGGCGTTTCGCGCAACATCAGCACGAGGCGGCGACGCTCCTTCAGCACCACGTCGGCGGCGCGCGACAGCAGGTTGTCGGTCGTGCCGGTCGCGATTTCCGCCATGGTCTTCACCGAACAGGGGGCAACGATCATGCCGAGCGTCTTGTAGGAGCCGGAGGAGCAGACCGCGCCGATATCCTTGTTGGAATGGGTGGTCGTCGCCAGCGCTTCGAGGTCCTGCTTGGTAAAATCCGCCTCGGCCGCGAGCGTGATGCAGGCGGCGCGAGACATGATGAGATGCGTCTCGATCTCCAGGTCGCGCAGCACTTCGAGGATGCGCTTGCCGTAGACCACGCCGGAAGCGCCTGAAATGCCAACAATCATGCGTCTTGGCCGCGTCGTCATGACCTATCCCACGCTTTTGAGAAGGGCTACAGCGCGGGCCGAAGCCTCGCCGCTGATGCGGGCGCGCACGCCATGGAAATTCGGCCCGCGCGTCGCATCGAGGCCCATGCGAGAGGTCGTGCCGATACCGCTTGCCGACGGGTCGAGCGCATTGCCCGGCAGGCCCTCGATGATGACGACATCCTTGTGCGGCTGGAAATGGGTGGCGAGCGCCCAGAGCACCTCGCTGTCGCGGGTAATGTCCACGTCGGCATCCACCACGACGACGGTCTTCAGATACTGGTCCCAGCCGAGCAGGCCGAGCATGATCTGACGGGCCTCGCCTTCGCGCGTCTGGTTCATCGCGATGTAGGCGTGGAAATGGGTGCCGGAGGACGGGTAGTGCACGGCGGTGATGGAGGGGAAGCGCGCCTTCAGCTTCTCCACGACCTCCGCTTCGCGCGGCACGCGGCCGAGGTTCAGGTGTTCGGCCGAATTGCCGCCCGCCACGGAGACGAGGATGGCATCACGCCGCCGCATGATCGTCTCGACTGTGAAGAGGTTGTTGGTCGAGCGGTCGGAGGAATAGCCGGTGAACTCGCCAAACGGCCCCTCCTCCACATGGGCCTCGGGATCCAGCACGCCCTCGAGCACGATCTCGGCATGGGCCGGAACGCGAATGCCATATTTTGGCGTGCGCACGACCTGCAAGGGCTCGCCCATCAGCCCGCCCGCGACATCGCGCTCGTCCTCGCCGAAGGCTAGGCGGGCGGAGGCAGCGATCATGAACAGCGGATGGCCGCCGATCACCATGGCGACCGGCATCGGCTCGCCCTTCTCCTTCGCCATGTTCATCAGGCGCCAGAGATGGCCGCGCGAATGCAGCGAGGTGGCGAGCGAATTCTTCGAATGGATCATCGCGCGGTGGTAGCTGAGATTGCCGGCTCCGGTTTCGGGGTGCTCGCCGATGATGATGCCGCTGGTGATGTACTTCGCTCGGTCGGTATCGAAGTGCTTCAGCATCGGCAGCGCGTGAAGATCGACGGCGTCGCCGGAGATGATTTCCTCGGTGATCGGGCCGCTTTCCAGAATCTCCGGCGTGAATGGCCGGTTGGAGCGGGCCTGATAGGCCTCATGCAGGTTTTCCGCCGTCGAGCCCAAAAGACGGGCGATGCGGTCGCGCGAGGCAAAGATGTTGCAGATCACCGGACTGTCGATGCCGCTGACATCCTTGAGATGCAGCATCGGATGCTGGCCCTTCTCCGCAAGGTTCCAGATCAGCGCCGTGGCGTCCTGATCGTCCGAGACCGGCCGGTCGATGGTGACGACGTCCTCGGGGTGTTCCGCCTGGTAGTCGGCCAGAAAACGGCGGACGTCTTGCTTGTGGTACTGGGTCATGTCTCGGCCTCGATGCTGCGGGTGGATAGCGGCGCCCCCGAGGGCGCCGCCTTTGCTTTGTTTAGGTCAGGCGAATTCCAGATGCCTGCCGGTGGCGCGGTCAACGCCGGCGTAGGAATCCGTCAGGCGAGCCTGGGCGTCTTTCACGTCGCGCGGCGGCGGCGACGGGTCGATGCCGACGAGCTTGGCGATGTTGTTGCCGAGATAGCCTTCCAGATCGTCCTCGGAGAGGTTGATGCCGTGCGGCGGATCCTTGCAGAGCACTTCCAGTTCGCGCAGCCACATGCCCGGATCGTTCGGCGGGCTGTCCGTGCCGAAGACGATCTTGTTCTTCGGCAGCTGCTGGGCGAACTCCACGATGCGCGACTGGAAGCACCAGCCGGATTCGCAGTAGACGTTCGGCGTATCCATCGCCATCCAGAAGGATTCGAACGAGTAGTTGCCGCCCGTCTGGATGCCGAAATGGCCGATGATGAAGTTGACCATCGGGAATTCGCGGATGATCGGGTAGAACATCGTCGGGATGGTGTACGGACCGTCGCCGGTGTGGATCAAAACGACCACGCCGAGTTCGGCGCACTTCTTCATCGCCGGGCGCAGCCAGTCGAGTGCACGGTCGGGGCGGTAGCCGTGCATGTTGGCGTGCAGCTTCAGCATCTTGAAGCCGTATTCCTTGACGTGGAATTCCAGCTCCGCCGCGCCGTTTTCAGGGCCCCAGCGCGGGTTGTAGTTGAAGTTGCCGATGAAGCGGTCCGGATAGGTCTGGCACAGCTCGGCGCAATAGGCCATGTAGTCGCGAATGCCCTCGCGGCCCTTGCGGTTGCCGTCGCGGTAGCCGGTGTTACCCGGCGGCGGCTGGATGAAGCCCATGTCGATCCGGCGCGGCTTGCCGTTGATCATGTAGGGGCCGTCCATCAGCTTGAGCATGCGCTCGCCGGTGAAGGGCGAACCCGTATGACGCCATGCCTCGTCCACGAGGTTCGTCGGGTGAAGATGGGTATCGATAATCATTGTTCACTCCGTTCAGTTTACGCGGCGAGCGAGATGCCGTGCTGGCGCAGATACGCCTCGGCTTCTTCGACGCTTGCCGGCGGCTTGGTCGGCTCGAGACCGATCATGCGGGCGGTGTTGTTGCCCAGGTAATCCTCCAGCGTATCCTCATCGAGGTTGAGGCCCTGCGGCGGCTCGTGGCAAAGGACTTCCAGAAGGTTGATCCACATGCCCGGCTCGTTCGGCGGCGTATCGGAGCCGAAGAGGATCTTGTGCTTGGGCAGAACCTTGGCGAATTCCACGATGCGCGACTGCAGGCACCAGCCGGATTCGCAGTAGACATTCGGCGTATCGAGCGCCATCTGCATCGGCTCGAACACGTAGACGCCGCCGGTCTGCACGCCGAAATGCGCGAGGATGAAGTTCACTTCCGGGAACTCGCGGATGATCGGGTAGAATTCCGTCGGGATCGAGTACGGACCGTCACCGGTATGTACCTTCACCATCAGGCCGAGCTCGGCGCACTTCTTCAGGGCCGGACGCAGCCAGTCGAGCGCGCGGTCAGGGCGGTAGGCGTGCATGTTCGCCTGCAGCTGCACCATCTTGAAATCGAATTCCTTGGCGTAGCGTTCGATTTCTTCGGCGCCGTTCTGCGTGCCGTAGCGCGGGTTGTAGACGAAGCAGCCGAGGAAACGGTCGGGATGCTCTGTCACCATCTTTTCCGTATAGGCCATGTACTGGCGGATGGCGGCTTTGCCTTCCAGGTCCATGATTTCGTGGGTGTAGATGGTGTTGCCCTGCGGAGGCTGGATGAAGGCCTTGTCGACGCGGCGCGGCTTGCCGTTCACGTAGTACGGGCCGTCCATCATCTTCAAAAGCTTGTCGCCGGTGAACGGCGGTCCGTCGTGGCGCCAAGCCAGGTCCACCAGATCGGTGGGGTAGCAGCTTAGGTCAATGATCATTCTTGTTCTCCTGTCGTAGAGGGTCCGGTCGATGCGGGGCCGCGCGATAAACGCCAGGCCGGCGAAAAGCCGACATGGATGCGCGATCTCAGGAAATGCCGATGACAGGAAAGGAAAGCTGGTGCAGGCGCCGCAGGGCGGCCACAACCAACAGGTGTTCCTTTTACAGTGAGCATCGACATCGCGGCCTCATCTTCCAACAGACGGTGAGCAATTGTCGGCGCTTCTACTCGAAGTCGAAAAAACCACGAGGCAGGCTTTATGTCAATAAAAAAATCAATCTAAGCTATTATTTTTAAAAGCTTTTTCATGAAAACGCCAAAGTCCGCCCGCGCGCTGGAGGGTGCGCGGGCGGTTCAGACAGGGACTTGAGCAAGCGATCTACGAGGGGAGAAGCCCCGCTAGGCCGCCAGGCATGCGCGCAAGTTCCGGTCTATGCCGTCACGGTCGAGATTGCGGCCGATGAAGACGAATTTCGACTTCCGCGTGTCCTCGCCCCATGAATGGTCCGGGCGGAAATCGACCAGCTTGTGCACCGCCTGGAGCACGAAGAATCGCTCGTCATTGGCGACAGAGACAATCCCCTTGGTGCGGAAGATGTCGTCGCCGCGCTCGCCGAGATAGTCCTTCAGGAAGGTCGTGAGCTTCTCGCCGTCGAAGGATTGCGGATAGACGAAAGAGTGGGATTTCACCGTCGCGTCGTGGCTATGCGGGCGCAGGGCCGAGGCCGGCGCGTGGCCATGATCATGGTCATGATGGTGCTCATGGTCATGGTCCGGGTGGTCACAGGCCGTCTCGTGGCATTCATGGCCATGGTGATGCGCACCGTGATCGTCATCCATGTCGATGTTCAGGATTTCCGCCCGCTCGCGCACGTAGGACGGCCGGAATCCTTTGACGCCGAGGATGTTGGAGAGGTCCACGACACCGTAGGTGGAGCGCAGGATCGGTGCCGTCTGGTTGAGCTTGCGCAGCGACGCTTCGAGCGAGCCGAGGGCTTCCTCGGACGCAAGGTCGATCTTGTTGACGAGAATGCGGTCGGCCGCGACGATCTGGTTGACCGCCTGGTTGTCACTGCCATCGAGCACCGGATCGTAGAGGTGCTGGTCGATATGCATGGCATCGACAAGCGTCACGATGGCGTCCAGTTCGACCTCGTCGGCGATGCTGCGGTCGACGAAGAAGGCAGTAGCGACGGGCGTCGGGTCCGCAAGGCCGGAGGTCTCGACGATGATGTGGTCGAACTTGTCCTTGTGGCTCAGGAGCTTCTTCATCACGTCGATCAGGTCGTTGCGCACGTCGACGAAACAGCAGATGCAGCCGTTCTGCATCTGGAAGATTTCCTCGTCGGAGGCGAGCACGAGGTCGCTGTCGACATCCACCTCGCCGAACTCGTTCTCGATCACCGCGATGCGGTGGCCGTGGCGTTCGGTGAGAATATAGTTGAGCAGCGTCGTCTTTCCCGATCCCAGGAACCCGGTGAGGATCGTGATCGGGAGTTTCTGGCTCACAGGTTCGATATGCATGTTCATGCGCCCTTCTCTCTCAATGCTTTTAGGATGTCTTCCGGAGTAATCGGATAGTGGTGGAAGCGAACGCCGATGGCGTCGTGGATGGCGTTGGCAATGGCCGGACCGATGGCGATGATCGGGTCTTCGCCCACGCCCTTGGCGCCCCAGGGGCCGCCCGGATCGGGTGCGGCTTCGAGGATGATCGTCTCGATGTCCGGCATGTCCATCGACAGCGGCATCTTATAGTCGACGAGGCCGGCATTGAGCGACCGGCCGGTCTTCTTGTCGATCACGTAGTCCTCGGTCAGCGTGTGGCCGATACCCTGCTGGATGCCGCCCTCGATCTGCCCTTGTGCCGCGATCGGGTGGATGACCCGGCCGATATCGTGCACCGGTATGACGCGCTTGACCTCGACGATGCCGGTTTCCGTATCGACATGCACCTCGGTGAAATGCGCGGCGAAGGAATAGGATTTCGTCGGCTCGTAGGTGCCGTTCGCGACGATGTTTGCGGCCGGAATACCACGCGACGGCCCCATTGCCTCGGCGACGGTCATGAAACGGCCGGCGTCGGATTTCAGGAAGATCGTGCCTTCGCTGAGATCGAGTTCGGCGGGCGAGACTTGCAGCTTCGTCGCTGCCCGTTCGAGCACGGCGGCGCGGACCTTGGTAGCGGCCATCTTGGCGGCGGTGCCGACGAGATAGGTCGTGTGGCTGGCGAAGGCGCCGATATCCCACGGCACCACGTCGGTATCGCCATGAATGGTACCGACATCCTCAAAGCGCACGCCGAGTTCTTCCGCGACGATCTGCGCCAGCGCGGTGTGCGCGCCGGTGCCGAGGCCGGCGGCCCCAGTCAGCAGCGTCACCGTGCCGTCCTCGTTGACCTTCACGGTGGCGTTGCCCTGTTCCTTGATGCCGGGATAGGCGGAGGAACCGTGCATTTCGCAGCCGACGCCCCAGCCGGTGCGGATGTGCGGGTGCTTGGGATCCGGCGTGCGGTCGCGGTTGCGCAGCTTCTTCCAGTCGAGCACGTCGATGCCGTGCTGAAGGCAGATTTCCAGCCCGTGGCCGAGGATCGGATGACCTGACGGCGCGATGTCGCCTTCCCGCACGACGTTCTTCAGCTTCAATTCGGCCGGGTCCATGCCCAGCCGTTCGGCGGCCTCGTCCATCTGGATATCGAGCGCATAATAGCTCTGCACTACGCCATAGCCGCGGAAAGCACCGTTGATCGGCGTATTGGTGTAGACGCAGCGCCCCTCCAGCCGCACGTTCTCGCAGCGATAGAGCGAGGTGGCGGCGGTGGTGCCGACGATCGTCACGCCCGGGCCGTGCGAGCCGTAGGCGCCCGAATCGTAGACCAGCTTCATGTCACGGGCGACGAGGGTACCGTCGTTCTTGAAGCCTTGCTTCAGCCAGATCTTGCAGGGATGGCGCGCGCGACCGGCAACGAAGGTCTCGTGGCGGGTGAATTCCATCTTCACCGGACGACGCGTCTCTTTCGCGAGCAGCGCACACAAAAATTCGTGCTGGAAGCAGTCTTGCTTGGCGCCGAAACCGCCGCCCATGTGGTCGACGAGCACGCGCACCTTGGTGAGCGGCAGGCCGAGCACTTCGGCGAGGATGCCGCGCACCATGAAGGAGGACTGCGTGGAGGTCCAGAAGGTCAGCTTGTTCGAGCCGTCCCAGTCCGCGATGCAGACATTCGGCTCCATATAGGCAGGATGCGGACGGCCGCCGGAAAACGTGCCTTCAAGCACGAAATCCGCTTCGGCAAAACCGGCCTCGACGTTACCGCGATTGACGCGTACCGGATCGAGCACCAGGTTGCCGCCCGGCCCGACTTCGTGGATCAGCGGGGCACCCGGCTGAGCCGCGTCTTCCGGCTCGAAGACGGCCGGCAAGGCTTCGTATTCGACGTCGATCAGGTCGAGCGCCTCGTCGGCGATCTCCTCGCTGATGGCAGCAACGACGGCGACGCCCTCGCCCCAGAATCGCACCTTGTCGTCAAGGATGTACTGGTCCTTGGTGCAGGAGGCCGAGCGCGGATGCGGCGAACCGTAATGCAGCACGCGCGGCACATTTTCGTGCGTCAGCACGGCCTTGACGCCCGGATAGGCGAGCGCCTTGCTGACATCGATGCTCTTGATACGCGCATGGGCGACGGTCGCGCGCTTGGTCTTGCCGTACAGCATGCCAGGCAGCTTGACGTCGCCGGTATACTCGGCCTCGCCCGTCACCTTTTCCAGCACGTCGTCGCGGCGAACGCTCTTGCCGACGATCTTGAATTCGCGCTCCTCGATAGGGGTGTTGATGTTCATGATCTTGCAGCCTCCATCTCGCGCGCGGCGGATTTGATCGCGTCGAAAATCTTGGTGTAGCCGGTGCAGCGGCAGATATTGCCGCTAAGGCCGAAGCGGATGTCTTCGTCGGTCGGGCGCGGATTGTCGGCGAGCAGCTTCTTGGCCATCATCAGGATGCCGGGCGTGCAGAAGCCGCATTGCGAGGCGCCGTACCGCATGAAGGCATCCTGCAAGGGATGCAGCGTGTCGACGCTGGGCTGGAGCCCTTCGACGGTCTCGACCGAGCGGCCTTCGGCCTCCACTGCAAGCATCAGGCAGGCATTGATAGGCTCGCCGTCGACCAGCACGGTGCAGGCGCCGCAATCGCCGACATCGCAGCCCTTCTTGGTGCCCGTGAGGCCGACATCGTCGCGCAGCGCGTCGAGCAGCGAGCAGCAGGTCTCCACTGCCATGTCGCGCGCCTCGCCATTGATGGTGAGTTCGACGATCCGTTTCATGCGAAAGCCTCCAGTGCCTGTTTGATGGCGCGGCCAGTCAGCACGCCCACCATGTCGCGACGGTAATCGGCGCTGGCGCGCACGTTGCTGATCGGCGTGCACTCCTCCATCGCCTTGTTCGCGGCGTTCTTGATCGTTGCCGCATCGAGCGCCGTGCCGCGCAACATGGCTTCTGCCTCGGGTGCCCGCAGCACGGTCGCGCCAACGGCGCCGAGCGCGATACGAATGTGGTTGCAGAGGCCATCCTCCATCGTGAGGCTGACGGCGACACCGACGGTGGACAATTCCATTGCCTTGCGGCGGCCATGTTTCAGGTAGGCCTTGCCGCTGTTGTCCTGCGCCGGCGGCACGGTGATGCCGGTGACGATCTCGCCCTTGGCGAGCACGCTCTTGCCGGGACCGGTGAAGAATTCGGCAAGCGGGACCACCCGCATGTTGGTGCGGCTGTAGATGTGCACGAAGGCACCGTCGGCGATCAGCGGCGGGATGGTGTCCGCCGACGGCGATGCACGACAGATGTTGCCGACGACGGTGGCGCGGTTGCGCACCTGGATGGAGCCGAGCGAAGCGAAGGCTGCGCGCAGGTTCGGGTAGCGCTGGCACACCAGCGGCAGGCGCTCGAGCCGTCCCACAGTCACCAGTGCGCCAAACGTCAGGCCGCGCGTTTCGTCATAGGTAATATCGGAAAGGCCAGGGATCGGCTTGATATCGACGACGTTGCGCACGCGGCGCAGACGCTCCCTGATCTCGACCAGAAGGTCCGTTCCGCCGGCAAACAGGAAGCTGTCATCGCCAAGCTCGACAAGAAGGCGCGAGGCATGCTCCAGCGTTTCCGCCCGATGGTATTCAAAGCGTCTCATGGGATTTCCCTTGGTTCGGGGCTCCGGCGGCTGCGCGCCGCCGGACTATTTTGGTGTTCTTCAGGCCGGGTCGGCCGCCGGAGCACCGGTCTTGAGCTCGGTCTCCTCGGTCTCTTTCGCGGGAATGCCGTTAAAGAGGATGTTGAGAAGCGCTGCGGCAAAGGTGCCGACGAGCACGCCGCTGTGCAGGAATTTTTCCATTGCCTGCGGCAGTTGGTCGAAGATCTTGTCCGCGACGACCGGCACCATGGCGAGGCCGACGCTGACGGCGACGATGTAGAGATTGCGCCGGTTGTTGGTGAAATCCACCTTGGCGAGGATTTTGACGCCGGTGGCCGAGACCATGCCGAACATCACGATCGCTGCACCACCCACCACGTAGCTCGGGATGGATGCGCTGATGAAGGCAACCTTCGGCAGCAAACCAAGCAGGATCAGGATGACGCCGCCCGTTGCCACCACCCAGCGGCTCATGACGCCGGTGATCTGCAGGAGACCGACATTCTGTGCATAGGTCGTGTAGGTGAAGGTGTTGAGGATGCCGCCGAGGATGTTGCCGACGCCATCGGTCCTGAGACCGCGTGCCAGATCATTCTGGGAAATCTTGCGGCCCGCCATGTCGCCGACCGCAAGGATCTGCCCGGTCGACTCGACCATCATCACCGTCATGACGGCACAGAGCGAGAAGATCGACCAGAACTCGAAGATCGGCCAACCGAAGGCAAGCGGCCGTATGATCTGCACCCAATCGGCATCTCCCACGCCGCTGAAGCTGACTTTACCGGCAGCAACCGCGATGGCAAAACCGATGCAGATACCGAGCAACACGGCGAGATTGGCCAGGAAGCCCTTCAGGAATCGCGTCAAAAGCAGGATCGAAACGAGCACGATCGAGGCCACGGCGAGCGCGAACGGCGCACCATAGGCCGGGTTGGGAATCATGCCCTCCGGTCCCCGGATCATCGGTTGCCCGCCAGCCGCCCAGTTCACGCCGACACGCATCAGCGAGAGGCCGATGATCAGCATCACCGTGCCGGTGACGATCGGTGGGAAGAACCGCACCCATCGGCCGAAATAGGGTGCTGCTAGAAGCGTGAAAATGCCGGACCCTATGACCGCGCCGATGACGCCGGGCATTCCGAGTTCCGGGTTGGTGCCGGTTGCGATAATCGAGGGAACGGCGGTAAAGGCGATCCCCATCATGATCGGCAGGCGAATGCCGACATTGCCGACACCGAGCGCTTGGATGATGGTCACGATGCCACAACAGAACAGGTCCGCGCTGACGAGCATGGCGATCTGTTCTTTTGGTAGGTGAAGCGCGCTGCCGATAATAAGTGGCACGGCGACCGCGCCGGCATACATGACAAGAACGTGTTGCAGGCCCAGAGCCACGAGGCTCGGGACCGGATACATTTTTTCGACGGGATCCGTCGTTACAGATTTGGTCATTCGCTTTCCTCCCAGCGAACAGTGTTCCGGCGCGGTGCGGGCTTCTTGGCCTCGTGGTTTTGTCACCGCACGCCGTACGAGATGGATCATGCTTCTGGCCAAATCAGTAAACAATCGGCATAATTATATTTATTCATCCAACAATTGAATGAATTGGTCGCCATGGATATCACGCTTAAGCAACTTCGGGCCTTTGTCACCGTGGCCAATCTCGGACAGTTCACGCTGGCCGCAGACAAGCTCGGCTCGTCGCAATCGGCCGTCAGCACGCTGGTGCGGCAGTTGGAAACGAACCTAAATCTCCGCCTCTTCGACCGGCACACGCGGCTGTTGCGTCTCACGCAGGCGGGCATGGACATCCTGCCGATCGCGGCGCGCGCCGTCGCCGACATCGAGGGCATGGTGGAAAGCTCGCGGGAGCTGAACGCGCTCCGGCGCGGCAAGGTCTCGGTCGCGGCCGGCACGGTTCAGGCCGCGTTGATGCTGCCGCAGCTCGTCTTCGGTTTCACCAAGCTGTATCCGGAAATCGAGGTCGCCCTGCACGATGTGGCGGAAAAGGCCGTGCTGGAGCAGGTCGCCAACGGTTCGGTGGATGTCGGCATCGGTACAGTGCCGGATGACGACACCGAGCTTATGGGCACGCGCCTCACCACGGACGAATTCCTGGTGGTCCTCCACCCCGAGGACCCGCTGGTAAAGCTGCCGGAGCTTCGCTGGACGGACCTTATCGACCGTAAACTGATCGGCCCGCAGCGCGGCAACCCCATTCGCGACCGACTGGAAAGCGAACTGGTGCGCAACGGTATCGTCCTGCCGCTCGACAAGACGATGCAGGAGGTGGCGCTGCCGCTGACGATCATCGGCATGGTCGAGGGCGGCCTCGGCGTTGCGATCATGACCTCGGCGGTCACGCGGCTGGCGACCTCGATGGGGCTCATCGTGCGCACGCCGACCGAACCGCATATCAAGCGCGAGGTCAGCCTGATCCAGAAGCGGACACGCTCGCTTTCCCCCGCCGCGCGGCGGTTTCGCGACTTTTTGCTGAAGTCGGTGCATTAGCGGCAACGGCCGACCGCGCAATGGCCGGTAGTCCAAAGGGAGGGCCAGACGCAACCACCCTGCGATTGACCGCGCGAGAATTCGCGCGTTATCTGGTGCTGCTGCTGGACCGCGCGAGGCACGGGCAGGCAGGGCGCAGTGGCCATCGGCTTTTGCTGTGCGCGGAGGCTGGCGCCCATGGGTGGCTCCGGCCAGCCGCCGCTCCCACACCAGACCAGGAGCACCCATGGCTCACTCCCTCAAGGGCAGCGCCGCCCATTCCGATGAACCCGCCCAGCCGAATCGTCCCGACCTTTCCACCGACGCCATCCGCACCGCAAGGGAAGACCTTGCCGCCTGTTTCCGAATGGCAGCGCGCAACGGGTTCGAAGAAGGCATCTGCAATCACTTTTCGGCGGTCGTGCCGGGGCACGACGATCTCTTCATCGTCAATCCCTACGGTCATGCCTTCCGCGAACTGACGGCTTCAAAACTTTTGGTCTGCGATTTCAACGGCACCGTCATCGACGGCGACGGCGCGCCGGAGGCGACGGCCTTCTATATCCACGCCGAAATCCACCGCCGCCTGCCGCGCGCCAAGGTGGCCTTCCACACGCACATGCCCTACGCCACGGCTCTCTCCATGACGGACGGCCCGCCGTTGATCTGGGCCGGGCAGACGGCGCTCAAATTCTACGGTCGCACCGCGGTCGACGAGAATTACAACGGCCTGGCGCTCGATCACCGCGAGGGTGCACGCATTGCCGCGGCGGCTGGTGACGCGGACATCATCTTCCTGAAGCACCACGGCGTGCTCGTGCTGGCACCAACCATCGCCGAAGCGTGGGACGATCTCTATTATCTCGAGCGGGCGGCCGAAGTGCAGGTGCTCGCCATGTCCACGGGGCGCACGGTTTCCCAGGTCGATCCGGCGATTGCGGAAGCTGCCTACCGACAGATGCGCGAGGGCGACGCCGCCTCCGCAAGCGCCCATCTCAGCGCCATACGCCGGCAACTCGACGCGGAAGAACCGCAATATCGACACTGAATTTCCGAGGGACCGGTGCCGCATGCCATGCCATGGGCACCGGTCGGCCGTTTTTCCAATTAATTGATTTTATTAATTTTTCTAGGAAAAATATCGCGACTGCGAGAAACCTTAGCACCTGCGATTATTACGATTTGTTTATTAAACAATTGAAATAATGAATTTGTTTTAATTAATCGCCCGTGCTTTGTTTTCCGCCATAACAAGAAGGTGGGGACGAATGGTACGTGACAATCAAACTGCGTCGCTTGCAAATCTGGCACCCGGCCAGTCCTTTGCGCTTACGGGCGGAACCGTTATTCATGACGACGGTTCGCAATCGCTCAGCGATATCATCGTTGGAGCGGACGGGCGCATCGTCGCCGTCGAGCCCTACCTCGACACCGGCAACTGCGGCGCCTGCGTGGACATCACCGGCATGCTGGTTTCGGCCGGCTTCCTCGATGCGCACCAGCACCTCGACAAGACAGGCGTGCTGCGTTTCGCGCCCAACCCCTCCGGCACGTTGCAAGGCGCCCGCGAAGCCTTCGCGAAATATGCCCGCACATCCGGCCCGGATGACATCCTCAAGCGCGCCACGCGTACGGTCGAGCGATGTCTGTCGCGTGGCACAACGGCCATCCGAAGCCATATCAACGTCGACAAGGATGCCGGCTTCCGCGGCATCGAGACGCTGGCCGGTGTCCGCGATGCTGAAAAAGACCGCATCACCCTCCAGCTCGTCGCCTTCATGACGCCACATCCCGGCCAGGACTTCGACTGGCTGGCGCAGAACATCGACGGCGCGGTGGCGCTGGCCGATGCCGTGGGCGGCACGCCTGCCGTGTCGGAGGATCCGCCGCGCTACCTCGACATGCTGTTCTCCGCCGCCGTAAAGGCCGGAAAACCGGTCGACCTGCATCTCGACGAGCATCTCAAGGCCGATGTGCATCTGCTGAACGCCGCCCTCGAACGGGTCGAGCGCTTCGGCATGCAGGGGCGCACCGTGTTCAGCCACGTCTCTGTGCTGAGCGCCCTGCCCCGCGCGGATTTCCAACGCATCGCCGAGCGCATGCTCGCCCTCGATGTCGGCGTCGTGACGCTGCCGGCCGCGAACCTCTACCTGCAGGGCCGCGACGCCGAAATGCTGCCGCCGCGCGGCCTGACCCGTGTCGCCGAACTGTATCGGGCCGGCATCACCATCGCCACGGCCTCTGACAACATCCAGGACCCATTCGTGCCGACCGGCTCCGGCGACATGCTGGAAATCGCCCGCTGGACATTGCTGGCCGGACATCTGCGCGGCGACGAGCTTGCCGCCGCCCACCGCATGATCACCAGCGCCCCTGCCCGCCTGATGGGTCTCGGCAAGGACTATGGCTTCAAGGCCGGTGCCCGCGCCGACTTCATCGTCACTGACTGCATCGACACAGACACATTGGTTGCCGGTGGGCCGGATCGTGCCTTCGTTTTCTCGAAGGGGCGGCTGGTCTCGCGCAGCGCCACAGAAAATATCCGCTCTCAGGAGGACGCATAGGGAACGACCACTCCGGGGGGATTGATAAGCAATCTAATGGGAGGAACAAAATGAAGAAAACTTCAGTTTCACGTCGTTCGCTGCTCGCATCCACCTTCGCATTGGCCCTCGCCGGCATGATCTGGCAGGAGCCAGCCTATGCCGGCGACTTCAAGATGGGCCTGCTTGTGCCCGGCAGCGTCGCGGAGGAAGGCTGGAACCGGATCGCCTATGACGCGCTGAAGCGGGTCGAGAAAGAGCTTGGCGCCAAGATCAGCTATGTCGAGCTGGCCGAAAACCCGGCCGCCTTCGAAAAGGCGTTCCGCGACTATGCCAGCCAGGGCTACCAGGTCGTCCTGGGACACGGCTTCCAGTTCCAGGACGCCGCCCTCACGACGGCGGAAGAATTTCCCGATACCGTTTTCCTCATCTCGTCGAGCAGCGTCCATGAAGGCAAGGTCATCGGCCTCAACACCGATGCCAGCCAGCCATTCTATCTCATGGGCGTGATCGCCGCGACGATGGGCAAGGGTGCCGGCCTCATCGGCGGCATGGAGATCCCGCCGATCTCGCATGCCTTCGAGGGGTTCCGGAAGGGTGCCGAGAGTGTGAACCCTGACTTTCCCGTCTCCACGGTCTTCATCAACAGCTTCACCGATGCCGGCGCTGCCAAGGAAGCCGCCGTCAGCATGATGTCGCAGGGCGCCGACTTCGTCGTTCCCAATGCGAACGCTGCGGGACTGGGCGTCATCCAGGCCGCGCAGGAATCGGGCACGCAATCCGGCACATTCAGCGTCTACAGCGACTACACGGAGGTCGCCCCCAAGAACATCCTCGGCACGTTCATCGCCGATTACGGTCAAGGCATCGTGCGCATCGTCTCGGGCATTCGGGACGGCACCGTGCCGCAAAGCAATGTCGACTTCGGCCTGAAGGACAAGGACGTCATCAAGTTCACCTTCAACGACGAAGCCGCCAGATCGATACCGCAGGACCTGCGCAAACACCTGGAGGAGGTGAGCGCGAAGATCGTTGCGGGCGAGATCCAGACACGCGCGAAATAAGCGCGGTTTATGGGAACTTATCAAATGGGAGGAAGATCAATGAAACTTTCAAGAAGAACATTCCTGGAAGGCGTGGCCGCATTGTCCATCGCCTTTTCCATTCCGGCAATGGCGTATGCCGAAGACTTGAAAATGGGCCTTCTCGTGCCCGGCAGCGTTTCGGAAGAGGGGTGGAACCGGATCGGCTACAACGCGCTGAAGGGCGTGGAGGACCAGCTCGGCGCCAAGATCAGCTATGTCGAGCTGCAACAGAACCCGGCTTCGTTCGAAAAAGCTTTTCGCGACTATGCCAGCCAGGGCTACAAGGTCATCCTCGGTCACGGCTTCGAATTCCAGGACGCAGCACTTGAAGTCGCCCTCGACTATCCGGACACCTACTTCCTGATCTCGTCGAGCAGCATCCATGAAGGCAATGTCATCGGTCTCAACACCGATACCAGCCAGCCGTTCTACCTGATGGGCGTCATCGCCGCGAAGATGGGCCGCAAGGCCGGCCTCGTCGGCGGCATGGAAATCCCGCCGATCCAGCAGGCTTTCGCCGGCTTCAAGAACGGCGCCAAGAGCATCAACCCGGACTTCCCGATCAGCGAAGCCTATATCGGCAACTTCACCGATACGACGGCCGCCAAGGAAGCGGCGCTGAGCATGATCGCTCAGGGTGCCGACTTCGTTGTGCCGAACGCCTCTGGCGCCACGGTCGGCGGTTACCAGGCGATCTCCGAATCCGGTCCGGACGTACGCTCCTTCTCGATCTTCAGCGACTTCACGCCGGTCGCGCCCAACAACATTCTCGGCCTCTACGTCGCCGACTATGCACAGGGCGTGGTGGAAGTGGTGCGCTCGATCAAGGACGGCAGCCCGCCGACGGAAAACGTCATCTTCGGCCTCAAGGACCCGAAGGTCATGTCCTTCACCTTCCGCGATGACGGCCCGGTCTCCGTGCCGGCAGACATCCGCGCCGAGGTGAAGGCGATCAGCGACAAGATCGTGGCTGGCGAGATCAAGACCGGCGAGTAACCGGACCCCGCGCTGCGGCCGACCATCCGGCCGCAGCGCATCCTTGCGCGCCACACCAACATCCGGACCAATCCATGGAACAGATAAACCAGGGAGTGCGTGAGAACGTGTATCCTCAGACCGCCAACGCCCTCTACCGCACGCTCTCGCAAGCCGCGATCAGCCTCGTGACACCCCTCGCCGCCGTCCTCGTCGCCCTTGCCTGCGGCGCCGTCCTGCTCTGGCTCAACGGCTTCAATGGAAGCGACGTCGTCACGGTCATGATTTTCGGGTCGTTCCAGGACATGCGCTCGGTCGGTGAAATTCTCCTGAAGGCAACCCCGCTCATCCTTATCGGCGCGGGGCTCTGCGTCGCCTTCCGATGCAGCATCTGGAACATCGGCGCAGAGGGCCAGCTCTATGTCGGGGCGATTGCCGCGACGCTGGTCGGCACTAGCGTCACTGGCCTTTCGGTCTGGGTGCATGCGCCGCTCGTCATGCTGGCGGGCGCTATCGCGGGTGCCGCCTGGGCCGGCATTGCCGGCTATCTCAAGGTGCGCTTCCAGGCGAGCGAGATCGTCACGACGATCATGCTCAACTACATTGCCATCATCCTGACGAGCTATCTCGTCACCGGACCGATGAAGGATGCAAGCGCCGCCTACCCGCAGTCCGCCCGCCTCGTACGCGAGGCCTGGACGCCGCGCATCGTCTCGGACATGCGGCTCCATATCGGCATTCTCGTCGCCGTGGTGCTGGCGGTCGCGCTCTACATCTTCCTGCAAAGAAGCAGCCGGGGATTTGGGCTGCGCGTCGTCGGCCTCAATCCACACGCGGCACGCTATGCCGGCATGAATGTCGGGCGCAACATCATGATCGCCATCTGTATCAGCGGCGCGATGGCAGGCCTTGCAGGCGCCTTCGAGGTAGCCGGTGTCACGCACCGTCTCTACCAGAATATTTCGCCCGGTTACGGCTTCGAGGGTATCGCCGTGGCGCTGCTTGCCAGCAACAATCCGCTGGCGGCAATCCTCTCGGGCGGGCTGTTTGCGACGCTCCGCTCCGGCTCCGAAGTCCTCCAGATTTCCTCGCAGGTGCCCCAGGTCCTCGTGCTGGTCATCCAGGGAATCGTCATCCTATCTGTCGTCGCCTTTGCCAAGTTGCGAGACATTCTCAGGATCGTGGCCTGAAAGAATGGAAACTCCCGCAAAGAAATTTACTTTGCGTGAAAACAAAAACTTAGGCGACATTCCTGAAGGGTTTTCTTAATGGACGACATGATGTTTCTCACCTTCCTCGCGACGCTCGCCGGCGCCGCCTGGAGGCTTGCGACACCCCTCATCTTCGCCTCGATCGGTGAGGTCTTTTCCGAGCGGGCGGGCGTGCTCAATATCGGGCTGGAAGGCACCATGCTGGTCGGCGCCTTCTGTGGCTTCGCGGCTGCCTTTGCGACCGGCAGTGTTCTTCTCGGCCTGCTCACCGGGGTCGCGGGCGGCATGCTGTTCGGTCTGATCTTCGCCTTCTTCACGATCACCATCAAGGCGGACCAGATCGTGGTGGGCGCAGCACTCAACCTGCTCGGCATGGGCCTCACGGCCTTCCTCTTCCGCACCTACTACGTCTCGACCGGCAAGGGCATCGAGATTGCCCAGCCGGTCCATATTCCCTGGCTGAGCGACCTGCCCTTCCTCGGTGAGGCCTTTTTCCAGCAGAACCTTATCGTCTATTCGACGATCCTCGTCGCGATCCTCGCCACCCTCGTGCTCTATCGCACCTCGTTCGGCCTGACGTTGCGCGCCGTCGGCGAACATCCGAAAGCCGTCGATGTCGCCGGCCGCAATGTCGCGGCCTATCGCTACGGCGCGGTCCTGGTCGGCACGGGGCTTGCCGGGCTCGGCGGCGCGTTCCTGACGCTCGGCCACTCCAACCAGTTCGTCGAAGGCATCACCTCCGGTCGCGGCTTCATCGTGCTGGCCGTGGTCGTCTTCGCTAGGTGGTCGCCGATCGGCGCCTTCTTCGTCTCGCTGCTCTTCGGCCTGTTCTATGCCTTGCAGCTCATGCTTCAGGCCCAGGCGTCCATCGTGGTGCCCTACCAGGTCCTGCAGGCGCTTCCCTACATCATGACGATCATCACGCTCGTCGTGGTCCGCGGCAAGGGTGCAGCTCCGAGCAAGCTCGGCCAGCCCTACGAGATGAGGTAACGGATATGTCCAAAAAACCCTTCCTGCGCATCGACAATATCCGCAAGCGCTTTGGCCCGATCATCGCCAGCGACGGCGTGTCCCTGGAAATCCAAGAGGGTGAGATCCACTCGCTGCTCGGCGAGAACGGCGCCGGCAAGAGTGTGCTGATGAGCATGATCTGCGGCATGGTGCGACCCGACGAGGGCGAGATCATCTACAAGGGTGAGACGGTGCGCTTCAACAGCCCGCGCGAGGCGATCCGCCAGAATATCGGCATGGTGCACCAGCATTTCATGCTCGTGCCCAACCTCACTGTCGCGGAAAACTACATCCTCGGACAGGGGTCCGGCCTGCGTGTCATCAACGACATGGACAAGGTGCACGCAAAAATCCGCATGCTCAGCGACCGCTATGCGCTCGACGTGCGCCCGGACGCCCTCATCGAGGACCTCTCCGTCGGCGAACAGCAGCGCGTGGAAATCCTCAAAACCCTGTTCCACGGCATCGAACTGTTGATCCTCGACGAGCCGACGGCCGTGCTCACCCCACAGGAAACAGACCGCCTGCTCGCCCTGATGCGCGACCTCGTCAAGGATGGGAAGACCGTCGTCTTCATCTCTCACAAGCTGGACGAGGTGATGCGCGTCAGCGATCGCATCAGCGTCATGCGCGACGGACGCGTGGTCAACACCGTCAATGTTGCCGACACGGATGCGCGCGGACTTGCGCGCATGATGGTGGGCCGCGATGTCGGCATGGAGTTGCCCCGCAACCCCGCCGCCCCCGGCCCGCTCGTACTGTCGGTCGAAAATCTCACCTGTCGCAGCGAGGCCGGGCTTCCGGCCGTGCGCGGCGTGAGCCTTCACGTGCGCGCCGGCGAGATTGTCGGCATAGCCGGCGTTTCCGGCAATGGCCAGACCGAACTGTCGTTGGCGCTGGCCGGCCTGCTGCCGGTCGATGCCGGCCGCGTCGTGCTCAACGGCAAGGACATCACGGGCCTCGATCCCGCCCGCATCAATGCCTGCGGCTTTTCCCACATCCCGGAAGATCGGCACAAACACGGTATCGTCATGTCGCTGTCGCTCAGCGAGAACACTATCCTCCAGCGCTACGACCAGCCGCCCTTTGCCACGCGTGGCATGCTGAACCGCAGCGTTATCAGTGAACACACCCGCGACCTCATCAAGCGTTTCCGCGTCAAATCCCGCAACGAGGACCAGCGTATCGGTGACCTTTCGGGCGGCAACCAGCAGAAACTGGTGGTTGCTCGGGAGCTGGCGCGCAATCCGGATTTCATTCTCGTCAACCAGCTCGCCCGCGGCATCGATATCGGTGCGATGGAGTTCGTCATGGAGGAGATGCTGAAGCAGCGCGACAATGGCCGCGCCATCCTGCTGATCTCCACGGAGCTGGAAGAACTTTTCGCCATCTGCGACCGCATCCTCGTGATGTTCCATGGCGAAATTCTCGGCGAACTGCCACCGGACCGCACCCGTCTCGAGGAACTCGGGTTACTGATGGCGGGCAAAACGGAACAACCGGCGCTTGCGGGCTAGACAGGGATGGCTGCGGCAGGGTTTGATAGCGGTCGCATAAACAGGAGGGCAGCACGCCCATGAACATAACCCTGCGGCAACTCAGGGCCTTCATCGCGGTGGCCGAGCTTGGCCAGTTCAATCTCGCCGCCCGGCACCTCCACCTCACCCAGTCGGCAGTCAGCATCCTCGTGCGTGATCTGGAAACGGAGATCGGTGTGCGCCTCTTCGACCGGCACACCCGGATGGTCTCGCTCACCCTTGTCGGTCAGGAGTTCCTGCCGCAGGCGCGAAAGATCCTGAAGGACCTGGAGCTGGCCGTCGGCGACGTGCGCGACAATGCCTCGCTGAAGCGCGGCCAGGTGACGATCGCAGCTGCAATCGTGCTTGCCGCCACCGTGGTGCCGCCGATCCTCGCGCGGTTCCTGCGCATGTATCCGGAAATCACCGTCAACATCCGCGATATGCCGGAGGAACAGATCAGTCCCGCCCTCAAGCGCAACGAGGTCGACATCGCCATCGGCACGATTTCGGAAGACGATCCGGAGATAGCCGCAACGCCGCTGCTGCGCGACAAGCTGATGCTTGTCTGCCGGGAGGATCACCGCTTCGCCAAGCGCAAATCCGTGCGCTGGGCCGAATTGAAGGATGAAACCCTCATCACGCTCGCCGCGTCCAATCCGCTGCGCAACATCGTCGAGCACAATCTCATCCGCGTGGTGCCGAACTTACGGCCGAAATACGAGGTGCGCTTCTCGACCACCGCGATCAGCATGATCGCTGCCGGCATGGGGGTCGCCGTATTGCCGGAAAATTCAAGCCAGCTCGCCTCCGCCGTGCGCGTATTGACCGTTGACCTCATCGAGCCGCATGTCATGCGCGACGTCTCCGTGCTGCAACGGCGCCATCACAGCCTCTCGCCGGCGGCCGAGCACTTGAAAGCCGTGTTCGTTGCCTGGGCAGCGGAGAAGACGGGGTCTACCGATCGCAGCTAAGGGCGCCCCGCTTTCACGGAATCGCCCTGCTCTTTGTTTTCATAAGGCTCGGGTTGGCGTTACACCGCCTGCGGCACGCTCGTGTCCTGCCCGATCAGGCCGATGACCCTCTCCACGGCCGAGGGGATCGGTCCGATCACCGGCGTATCAAAAATCTGCCGTAGCTGATCGGCGGCCTGGCCGAGCGGGCCGCCGCCGATGATCACGGCTTCTGCACCATCCAGTTCGATACAGGCGCGCACCGCGCCCGCCAGCGCTTCGGTCAGAAGGCCGGTATTGGATGAAAGTGCGACCGGATCGCCCTCCGTACAGCGCACGCCCGTGTAGAGATGGGCAAGGCCGAGGTCATGGGCGCGCTGGTCGATGGCTTCGATCAGGTCCGGCGTCGAGGTTGCGACGCCGAATTTCTTGCCGCCCTGCGAGGCCTCAATCATCGAGGCCTCGCAGATGCCGACCACGGGAACAGCGACCTTACGGCGAAGCTCGGCAAGACCGGGATCGCCGAAGGCGCTGACGATGATCCCCGCACAATCCCGGCCGTGCGCGGTGCCCAACTCGACCACCTGCGCGGCAGAGGCTGTCAACTGCTCGGGCGTGACGATCATGGCCGGGCTGCGGCTGGCCGTCACGGCCTTCACATCCAGCCTTTCGGCTGCGGACCTCAGCGCGATGGCCTGCATCATGTCGCTGGTGGTCTCGGAACTGTTGGGATTGATCAACAGTATGTGCGGGGTCATTGCGATTATGCTCCTGCCTTGAGGGGTTCGATTGCGATGTCCTCGCTCTTGCCGATGACATCCGCAGGCTGCGTGAGGTCTTCCATCGACATGCCGTAGGTTTCCGGTCCGAGGCGGATGCAGACGGCGAAGACCGCATACATGGCAGCCGCGAGACCGAAGACGCCGCCCATGCCGTAGCTATCGAACAGGGCGCCCGAAATGGTGGGCACGAAGGAACCGGCAGCCGAACCCGTCGCCAGGATGAAGGCGACGCCGAAGGCGCGGATGCGGGTCGGGAAGAGTTCCGGCGCATAGATCCAGATAGAGGTGTTCAGCAGAAGCACGAAGAACTGGAAGAGCGCGCCGAAGAACAGCACCAGGTAGAGGGTGGTGCCGAGATACATGATGGCGAGTGCGGCAAGGCAGGCGCAGATTGCACCGGTCGTCAGCACCCGTTTGCGCGGGAAGTAGTAGCCGAACATCGAGGCCGCGATGGCGCCGAGAACGCTGCCGCTCTGGATGATCATGCTGTAGAGCAGGCTGCCCTGCAGCGTGTAGCCCATCTCGATGAAGATGATCGGCATCAGCGTGAGCACGGAAAGCTGTGCGCCATAGCTCATGAGGATGGCGATCGATACCGGAATGATACGGCCGAGGAACGGCGCGCGGAAAAGCTCCTTCCAGGCACCCTTGGCGGCCGGCGCTTCGCTCTCCTTGTCCTTCGTCAGATATTCCTTCACCACGAGGTTGCTCGGCCGGAGCGATCCGGATTCCAGCACCGAGAGCACCTTGTTCGCCTCGTCGATACGCCCTTGCGAGGCGAGGAACCGTGGCGTTTCCGGCACGTAGCGGCGGTAGAACACCACCAGCAGGGCCGGCAGTGCAAGCGAGGCAAACAGCCAGCGCCAGCTGTCCTCACCCGGGAAGATGCTGAAGATCATCAGTCCGTAGACGGGCGCCAGGAAGTTGCCAAAACCGCCCGCGCCCACATTGACGAGGCCGGCCGCCGTTCCTCGGAATTTCGGCGAGCAGAATTCCGACAGCATGGTGACGGCCGTCGAGATTTCCCCGCCAACGCCGAAGCCGACGATTGCCCGGGCGATGCAGAGGAACATGAAATCCGGTGCCAGCGCGCAGGCTGCCGAGCCGAGCGAAAACAGCAAGAGATTGAAGGTCAGCATGACGCGGCGGCCGTAGCGATCGCCGAGGATGCCCGAAAGCAGGCGCCCGATGGCCGCGCTGCCGAACGTGATTGTATTCAGGAAGCCGATATCCGTGCCGGTCAGACCCCAATGCTCCTTCAGGAGCGGGCCGGACACGCCGATCGTGTTCTGTTCGAAACTGTCGAACAGGCATCCGATCAGCACCAGCGCAATGATCTGCTTATGCGCACCGGTGACCCCGATGCGGGTGAGCGCCCCCTCCAATTGACGGATTGCCGGCGATGATTTGCCGGACTGCACCATACCTTCTGCTGCCATAGTCTCCTCCTCCTTCTGGCATCAATAAGAAAATTGATTTTCATACGATACATTAATGAAATCCATTTTTCAACAAACTTGATGACAGTTTCGCCACACACGCTTGCGAAGTCCGGCCAGTCCGTTACAACCTTGATTTAATGAAAGAAGGCG
Source organism: Shinella sp. (assembly GCF_052438155.1). Classification (NCBI taxonomy): domain Bacteria; kingdom Pseudomonadati; phylum Pseudomonadota; class Alphaproteobacteria; order Hyphomicrobiales; family Rhizobiaceae; genus Shinella; species Shinella sp. The sequence continues at coordinate 80,623 of NZ_JBQVPI010000002.1, forward strand.
ATGAATGAGATGAGTTCCACGGATCGTTCGTTCCTGTTTCGCGTGCGCGACGCGCTCAACGAACTGCATCCCGCCGAGCGGCGACTCGGTGACTTCGTCTGCGACTTTCCAGGAGAGCTTGCGAGCTATTCCGCGTCCGAACTTGCCAAGCTCGCCCAGGTCTCGAACGCCACGGTTACCCGCTTCGTCCGCCGGCTCGGCTATGAAAGCTACGAGGAAGCGCGCCGCCATGCGCGCGAGGAAAAACAGACGGGCTCGCGCCTGTTCCTCGCCGCCTCCACCGATGCGGCAGCGGCCCAGTCGGTGGCCGCCCATGTCGCCCAGGGCATCGCCAATCTGGAGGGCACCTTCGCGACGATCACCGATACGCAGGTGGACGCGGTCGCCGATGCGATCCTCAATGCACGCAAGACCTGGGTCCTGGGTTTTCGCAGCAGCCACGCCTTCGCCGACTATCTGCAATGGCAGATGACGCAGGTGGTGGAAAACATCGTCGCCATTCCGGGCGCCGGGCAAACGCTTGGCGAACATCTCGTCAGCGTCACCGACAAGGACGTCGCGATCGTCTTCGGCCTGCGTAGGCGCGTGGCGCAGATGGAGACCATCCTATCCGCCATCGAGAAAAGCGGCGCCAAGCTCCTCTATCTAACGGACGAAGGGGTCGCGCACCGCGCGACGGCGACATGGCATTTCCGTTGTCAGACACTGGCGCCCGGACCGCTCTTCAACCATGTCTCGGTGATGGCCATCTGTCACCTGATCGCAACGCGCGCCATCGAACGCGCCGGCGCTGCCGGTCGCACGCGCCTGCGCGGCATCGAGCGCTTCGGCGACACGCTGGAGGAACTGTAGCCGTTCCTCACATCCGCATCAGGGCCGGCCGTCGGTGAACTCGATGAGGTCCCACAGATTGCCGTAGAGGTCCTTGAACACCGCGACGATCCCGTATTCCGCGGTCTGCGGTTCCCGCTCGAAGGCCACGCCCTTTTCGACAAGAGCATGATAGTCGCGCCAGAAATCATCGGTGCGCAGGAAGAGAAAAACCCGCCCACCCGCCTGGTCCCCGACATAGCGTTCCTGATCGGGCGACGACGCGCGGGCAAGCAGGATCGAGCACGTACCCGTTCCCCTCGGCCGCACCACAACCCAGCGCTTGTCCTGCTCCGCCTGGTAACTGTCGTCGACCAGTTCGAAGCCCAGCGTGTTCACATAGAAGTCGATGGCTTCGTCATAGTCGCGGACGATGAGGGCGATATGGGCGAGGCTCTGATTCATGAAACGTTTCCTCATGACGACTGGGGGCTGGTTGGTTGGTTGGCTGCCCATTCTCGGGCTGTCCGCAAAATGCCTGTCATCCTGCATAAGGCTCGGCATCTGCCGCCGTCAACGTGAATGCTATTGTCGAGAGAATGGTTGCGGCATCGACTTTCAGAGCGAAAGATTGAGTAGAACGACACTACGGAGTTAGCATACCTCGCCCTTCCAAACCGCCACTGATATATCAGTCGACTTGCCAGTCGAATTGCGACATGCCAGTATGTGATATATCAGCGGAGCACCAGAACGTGGACAACGCGGCGTCGCAAGCCCACCTCGCCTATCTCGCCCTCGAAGGGCTGATCGTCACGCTCAAGCTGAAGCCGGGCTCGCTGGTGACCGAGCGCCAGCTCATCGAGCTTGCCGGCCATGGGCGCACGCCGGTGCGCGAGGCGATCCAGAAGCTCGAATGGCAGGGATTGATCGCGGTGCGTCCGCGCGCCGGCTTGCAGATCACGGCAATCCGGCCGGACGACCATGCGCATGTCATGACGACGCGCCGACAGCTAGAACCCCTCGCCGCCGCCCTGGTTGCCGAGCATGCCGAAGACCATCACCGGGAGCAGCTCATCGCCTGCGCGCAAGCCATGACGGCGTGCTCGATCCACTCCGATCTGGAGGGTTTTCTGGCAGCAGACAAAACCTTCGACGAGATCATGGAGGAAGCCTGCCCCAACCGCTATCTGACGGCAGCGCTCGCTCCCCTGCAAACCCATTCACGCCGTCTCTGGTTTACCCGCGCGGACAACCGGCACATGGATGGCTCGGTCGATCGGCATGTGAAGGTCATTCGCGCCATCCGCAACGGCGACAGGCTCGCTGCCGAAACGGCGATGACCGACCTGATCGACTATCTCTCCGCCTGAGGACAAACAAAAAGGGCGACCCGAAGGCCGCCCCGCTTTTCATTCTGCCCGTCGACTAATCGACGAAGGCGCGTTCGATGACGAATTCGCCGGGCTTGTTGTTGGAGCCTTCGACGAGGCCCGACTCTTCCAGCAGCGCCTTGGTTTCCTTGAGCATCGCGGAAGAGCCGCAGATCATGCCACGATCGACCGCCGGATCGAAATGCGGCACGCCGAGATCGGCGAACATCTTGCCATTGCGGATGAGATCGGTGATGCGGCCCTTGAGCGAATAGTCCTCGCGGGTCACGGTCGCATAGTGGCGCAGCTTGTTGCCGACCACTTCGGCCAGGAATTCATGGTTGCGGATTTCCTCGACGAGGTCGAAACCGTACTGTAGTTCGGCGACTTCGCGGCAGGTGTGCGTCAGGATGACTTCGTCGAACTTTTCATAGGTCTCCGGATCGCGCATCAGGCTTGCGAAAGGCGCAATGCCGGTGCCGGTCGAGAACATGTAGAGGCGCTTCCCGGGCGTCAGCGCATCGAGGACAAGCGTGCCGGTCGGCTTCTTGCGCATCAGCACGGTATCGCCCGGCTGGATCTGCTGGAGATGCGACGTCAGCGGGCCGTCCGGCACCTTGATCGAGAAGAATTCGAGTTCCTCGTCCCAGGACGGGCTGGCGATCGAATAGGCGCGGTAGACCGGCTTTTCACCGACCATCAGGCCGATCATGGCGAATTCGCCGGAGCGGAAACGAAAACTTTCCGGGCGCGTCATGCGGAAGCTGAACAGGCGATCCGTATAATGCTGCACGCTCGTCACCGTCTCGGCAAAAACACCGGCGGGAATGGCGGGCACGAAATCTTCGGTCTTGGCAGGTGCGTTCATTTCGGGATCGATCCTGGCTGCGTCGTAAAATCTTGACGATAGGCAGATATTACATGTTGAGCGGCAAAGGAAGGTATCCCGTTCCAATGCGCTGATTGGCCGCGCAATAGTTCTCTTTTTCGCGCTGCCCGGCTTTGATTTCGCGCAAGTCTACAACGCGATTGCGGCCTTTCGCCGGTCCACCCGGCAATCGGACCTGAAAATCAGGCCCGACGACGCCAGCTGTAGGAACCGACCTCTTCCGAGGGGCGTGCCGTCGGCTGGTAATGGTTGTCGATGCCCGGCAGCCGGTTTTCCGCAAGCCGCTTCAGCGCCGTTGCATTGGTGACGGCAAAGCTGTCGATACCACAGCGCAGCATCAGCGGGATCTGGTCGATCAGCACGTCGCCAACCGCCCGAACCTCACGCGAAAAACCTAGGCGCGCGCGCAGCAGCGACGCATGGCTGAAGGCGCGGCCATCGTTGAAGGCCGGGAACGCGACGGCCACGAGCGCCAGCCGGCCGAGATGACCTTCCAGCTTACGCACGTCGTCCGCCGGATTGATCAGCACGCCAAGATCCGTCTCGTCGGTCCCGGATACCTTCGCCAGGAAGTCATCGAGCCCGAGGATAACCTTTTCGTTGGAGCCGGCCTTGGTCTCTTCTGTTTCGACGACCCAGGGATCGTCGGTCACAAAGCCGGATTCGTTCCAGATTTTCGTCATGATCACTCCCCTCAAGCTGCCGCAGCCGCTGCCTTATCACCGTAGAGCGCATCCTTGAAGGGCTGCGGTCCGACGCGACGATAGGCGGCGAGGAAGATTTCGGAGGGATCGAGACGAAGACCCAGATAGGTATCGACGATGACCTCGATGGCATCCGTCACCTTTTCCGGCTCGAAGCCACGGCCGATGATCTCGCCGATAGACGTGTTCTCGTCACCGGAACCGCCGAGCGTGATCTGGTAGAGCTCTTCGCCTTTTTTCTCCACGCCAAGCAGGCCGATATGGCCGACATGGTGATGGCCGCAGGCATTGATGCAGCCCGAAATCTTGATCTTCAGCTCGCCGATTTCGGCCTGACGTTCCGGTGAGCCGAAGCGGTTCGAGATTTCCTGCGAAACCGGGATCGAGCGGGCGTTCGCCAGCGCGCAGTAGTCCAGCCCGGGACAGGCAATGATATCCGTGATGAGGCCGGCATTGGCGGTCGCGAGACCGGCGGCGACGAGGCCGCGGTAGATCGGCTCCAGATCGGCCAGCGCCACATGCGGCAGGATCAGGTTCTGCTCATGGCTGACGCGGATTTCGTCGAAGGCATATTCTTCCGCGATGTCGGCAACCGCCTCCATCTGCACGTCGGTAGCGTCGCCCGGAATGCCGCCGATCGGCTTCAGCGAAATCGTCACCATGCCGTAGTCGGGATGTTTATGCGGCTGCACGTTGTTCTGCACCCAGCGGGCAAAATCCGTATCCGCCTTCTTCCACTGCGCCAGGCTCGCCCAGCCCTCGGCGCGGGGCGCCAGTTCCGGCGGCGCGAAATAGGCGGAGATGGCGGCCACGTCCTTTTCCGGCAGCTTCAGTTCGGTATCCCTGAGTTCAGCGAACTCCACTTCCACCTGCCGTGCCAATTCCTCGGCGCCCGTCTCGTGCACGAGGATCTTGATGCGCGCCTTGTACTTGTTGTCGCGACGGCCATGGAGATTGTACACGCGCATGACGGCGGTCGTGTAGGACAACAGGTCTTCTTCCGGCAGGAAGTCGCGGATCTTCTTGGCGATCATCGGCGTGCGGCCCTGCCCGCCGCCGACATAGACGGCAAAGCCGATCTCGCCCTTTTCGTTCTTCTTCAGATGCAGGCCGATGTCATGCACCTGGATGGCCGCGCGGTCGCGCTCGGCGCCGGTGACGGCGATCTTGAATTTGCGCGGCAGGAAGGAGAATTCCGGATGCACGGACGACCACTGGCGCAGGATTTCCGCATAGGGCCGCGGATCGGCGACCTCATCGGCGGCAGCACCCGCGAAATGGTCAGCCGTCACGTTGCGAATGCAGTTGCCCGACGTCTGGAGCGCATGCATCTCGACGGTCGCGAGATCGGCAAGCGCATCCGGCAGCTCGTTCAGCTTCGGCCAGTTGTACTGGATGTTCTGGCGCGTGGTGAAATGGCCATAGCCGCGGTCATATTTGCGCGCGATATAGGCCAGCATGCGCATCTGGCGCGCATTCAGCGTGCCATAGGGGATGGCGACGCGCAGCATGTAGGCGTGAAGCTGCAGATAGACGCCGTTCATCAGGCGCAGCGGCTTGAAGGCATCCTCCGCCAGCTCGCCGGACAGCCGGCGACCGACCTGATCGCGGAACTGCTCAACGCGGTCGGAGACAAAGGCGTGGTCGAATTCGTCGTAGCGATACATGGAAAAGTCCTCAGGCGGCCGAATTGACCGTCGCAGTCAAGCCGGCATAACCGGCGGCGTAAACAATCGAAGGGCCTTCAGCGCGGATGCGTTCACGCATGCGCAGCGGCCGAAGCACACCATCCACTTCTTCGACGTCGACAACGTTGACGTCAACCACCTTGTTGTCGGCATAGGCCTGCTTGCCGGTCGCTTCCAGCGCATCGACGGCCTCCTTGTGGCGCGCCACGAAGGCGGACTGGAGGTGCTCGTTCCAGGTGCCGGCGGCATCCAGCCAGACGGAGATACCGTCGGAAAGGCGATTGGCTGTCAGAACCTTGTCGGTCATGTCATGCTCCCAATGCTACTGTATCACGAACCGTCTCGCGCAGGGCAAGCGGCGTGGAATGTTCGAAATTGGCGCCGGCAACGGCCTCGCCGATGATCACCATGACCGGACCGGACAGTTCGTCGCGATGCTCCAGGCCCGGAAGGTCCTTGAGCGTGCCGTGCAGCAGCCGCTTGTCACGGCGGCTGGCATTCTCCACGACGGCGACCGTCGTTTCCGCCGGCAAGCCGGCGTCCATCAGCCGCGCGGCGACGGAGGCGGCCACTGTGCGCCCCATATAGACGGCAACGGTCGCGCCGGAAATCGCAAGCCGTGCCCAGTCCGGCAAAACGGCGCCCGTGAGATCGTGGCCCGTCGTGAAGACGAGCGAGGAAGCAACGCCGCGCAATGTCAGCGGCAGTTCGAAATCGGCGGCCGCGGCAAAGGCGGAGGTGATGCCGGGCACGACCTCATAGGTCACGCCCGCCTGGCGCAGCGCCGCCATTTCCTCTCCCGCGCGACCGTAGACAAGCGGATCGCCGGATTTCAGGCGCACGACGCGTTTTCCCGCCTTGCCAAGCTCGACAAGCAGGTCGTTGATCTCTTCCTGCGACTTGGAATGACAGCCCTTGCGCTTGCCGACGGAAAGACGCTCGGCATCACGACGCCCCATATCGACGATCGCCTGCGGCACGAGCGCGTCAAAGACGATCACATCGGCTTCCATCATCACGCGCTGGGCGCGCAGCGTCAGCAGGTCTTCGGCACCCGGGCCGGCGCCAACGAGCCAGACATGGCCTGCGGCCTTGCCCTGCGAATTCAGAAGCGCCGTGGCGGAGCGGCGCGCCAGCTCGATATCGCCATTGTTGACGGCGTCGGCGACAGCACCCTGGAAGAAGCGGCGCCAGAAGACACGGCGCGTTACACCACGCGGCAGAATGCTATCGACGGCTTGCCGATAGCCGTTGGCCAGACTTGCAAGACGACCGAGCGACGGCGACAGGATCTGGTCGACCTGCGCGCGGATCATCTGCGCCAGCACCGGGCCGGCGCCTTCCGTGCCGATGGCAACGGCGACCGGTGCGCGGTTGACGAGGGCCGGCGTGAAGAAATCGCAATGATCCGGCTGGTCGACGGCATTGACCGGGATGCGCAGCTCGCGGGCGGCCGCGGAGATGGCCCGGTCGGCGGCCGCATCACCCGTCGCTGCGAAGACGAGTGTCGCATCCACAATTGCCTGCGCCGAAAAGGGCGCGCGAACGAGCACGAGGCCGTTGTCGGCGATGAACCGGGCGAAATCCGCCTCCGGCTCTTCTGCCAGAACGACGATCCGGGCATCCGTGTTGAACAGCAGACGGGCCTTGGCAAAAGCCTCATCGCCTTCGCCCACGACAACGACCGTTCTGCCGCTGGTGCGGAAGAACGCCGGGAATGTCGAAAGCTTCTGCTGCGATACAGTCATGGTCTGGTCCGGTTGAAGTGTGCGCACTATCGCGAAAAATGGCCACAAATAAAAGAAACAGAAATTCCAATGCCCAAGGAGGGGCGTATTGTTTTGCTCCGAGGTCCGGCATTTTGAGCATAAGTCACCGGGCACCCTTGCCCGCCCGCCCGGGCACCCGCTAAGGATGCCACCATACGCCAATCGGGGATCCCATCATGGACCAGGCCGCCCTCGCAAAACGTCTGCTCGACGTCATGGAATTCGACATCCTGCCGCTGACACGCGACGGCGTCGCGGCCGGCAACAAGATTTTTGGCGCGGCCATTCTCCGCAAGGCCGACCTCTCGCTCGTTCTGGCCGAAACCAACAACGAGACGGAAAACCCGCTCTGGCACGGCGAAATTCACACGCTGAAACGCCTGTACGAGCGCGTGGAGAAGCCGGACACCAAGGACTACGTCTTCCTCTCGACGCATGAGCCCTGCTCCATGTGCCTTTCCGCCATCACCTGGGCCGGCTTCGATAATTTCTACTATTTCTTCAGCCATGAAGATTCGCGCGACAGCTTTGCCATTCCGCACGACCTGCGCATCCTGAAGGAAGTCTTCCGGCTCGATCCGGGCGGCTACGCGAAGACCAACGCCTTCTGGCATTCCGCCGCCATTTCCGACCTCATTGCCACCGCCGACGAGACTGCGAAAGCAGACCTCCAAAAGCAGGATGCCGAAATCCGCGCCGCCTACGACGCCCTGTCCGAGACCTACCAGTCCGGCAAGGCTGACAACAGCATTCCGCTCAACTGAGACGCACCATGGAATCGAGCCGCGACATCGAGCGCCTGATCGACATCATGGCCGCCCTGCGCCAGCCGGAAACCGGCTGCCCCTGGGACATCGTCCAGACCTTCGAGACGATCAAGCCCTACACGATCGAAGAAGCCTACGAGGTTGCCGACGCCATCGAGCGGAACGACATGGATGACCTCTGCGAGGAGCTGGGTGACCTTCTCCTGCAAGTGGTCTTCCATGCCCGCATGGCAGAGGAGCGCGGCGAATTCGATTTCGGCAGTGTCGTCGAGGCCGTCACGCGAAAAATGATCCGCCGCCACCCGCATGTCTTCGCCCGCTCGGATGCCGACACACCGGCAGCGGTGAAGCTGCAATGGGACGAAATCAAGCAAGCGGAGAAACGCGAGCGCAAGGCGCGTCGCACCCGTCGCGGCCTGCCGGACGACCCGTTGCGCGGCCATCTCGGCTCCGTGCAACGGTCCTTCCCCGCCCTTGTCGAAGCCCTGAAGCTTCAGGAACGCGCCGCCAAGGTGGGGTTCGACTGGTCAGAGCCGGCACCAATCCTCGACAAGATCGAGGAGGAAATCGGCGAGTTGCGCGAGGCGCTTCGCAGCGACGACCAGAAGGCGGTCGCCGACGAACTCGGCGACCTGATCTTCGCACTTGTCAACATCGGCCGCCATGTCGGCGCCGATCCGGAAATGGCGCTGCGCGGCACGAACACCAAGTTCCGCAATCGCTTCTCCCATATCGAGGACAGCCTCGCCGCCAATGGCGAAAACCTCGAAGAGGCAACGCTAGAGCGCATGGAAGAGCTATGGCAGGCCGCCAAGCAGATCGAGCGCAGCCTGGCTAACGCAACGTCAGCAGAATGACGTTGCGTTAGCGTAATTCCAGCAAAAGTTCGCAGCGGTTTTGCGTGCCGCGAATTGCGTAAAAACAAAGAGGTAGAGCGTTTTCGCTATTCGAAGAAAAGCGGAAATGCTCTAACGCTCCCAATCCTCGCGCTGAGTTTTCTGGCCGATACCGAGCCGGCGGTCGAGTTCGGCGGCTTCGGTTTCCGTCAGCCGCAGTTCGAGCCGCACATTGCCGTCTTCCATATCTTCGCGCAGATCGATGATCGAATGATCGTAGATCCACGGCAGAAGCTGCAACTGCCTCACCGGCACGATGACGTCTCGGTCGACGAGCACGCCGGAAAGCCGCCGGTTGATTTCGCCAAGCAGCGTATCGACACCCTCGCCCGAAATCGCGGAAACGGCGATCACGTTCGACTGGTTCTCGGACTTCTGCACAAGCGCCTCACGGGCCTCCGGCTCCAGCCGGTCGATCTTGTTCCAGACTTCGAGGATACGCTCCGCGCCGTCCTTTTCGTCGATGCCGAGATCGGTAAGGATGCGCAGCACGTCCGACGATTGCGCACCATTGTCCGGATCGGACATATCGCGCACATGGAGAATCAAGTCGGCTTCAAGCACCTCTTCCAGCGTTGCGCGGAAGGCGGCGACGAGATGGGTCGGCAGGTCGGAGATGAAGCCTACGGTATCCGACAGAATGACGGTGCGGCCCTGCGGCAGCTTCATGCGGCGCAAGGTCGGGTCGAGCGTCGCAAACAGCATGTCCTCGGCGAGAACCCCTGCCCCGGTTATCCGGTTGAACAGCGTCGACTTGCCGGCATTGGTATAGCCGACGAGTGCCACGATCGGGTGCGGCACTTTCTTGCGCTTGGAACGGTGCAGCTGGCGGGTGCGGCGCACCTGCTCCAGCTCGCGTTCCAGCTTGATGATCTTGTCCTGCAACAGCCGACGGTCGGCTTCGATCTGCGTTTCACCCGGACCACCCATGAAGCCCGCGCCACCGCGCTGGCGTTCAAGGTGGGTCCAGCTGCGCACGAGACGGCCCTTCTGATAGTTGAGATGCGCCAGTTCGACCTGCAGCGTGCCTTCCTTGGTGGAGGCGCGCCGGCCAAAAATTTCGAGAATGAGGCCGGTCCGGTCGATGACCTTGGCGTTCCATTCCTTCTCGAGATTGCGCTGCTGCACGGGCGTCAGCGGATGATCGACGATGACGAGGCCCGCATCATGCTCATCGAGCGATGCCTTGATCTCCGCGATCTTGCCGGTGCCGAGCAGCGTACCGGGTTTCGGCTGGCTGACGGGCACGACGGCAGAATGGACGATCGTGAGGTCGATGGCACGGGCGAGGCCGACAGCCTCTTCCAGCCGTGCCTCGTCGGAACGCGTGATAACGGTCGGGTTGGATTTAGCGCGCGCCGACTTCAAGACTGGAGCGATGACAACAGCGCGCATGTCGTCCCGGCGTTTTTCGACGTCCGGGACGATGGAATCCTTAGTTGAATCGGATTTGCTAATTTTCGTGGGTCCTGTCAGGAGCCGCTTTCCTCGGTCTCGAACATCTGCAGCGGCTGGCCCGGCATGATGGTCGAGATCGCGTGTTTGTACACGAGCTGCGAGTGACCGTCGCGACGGAGAAGCACGCAGAAGTTGTCAAAAGAAGTGACAACTCCGGTCAGCTTGACCCCGTTGATGAGAAAGATCGTGAGAGAAATCTTTTGCTTGCGAACGGTATTAAGAAAAAGATCCTGCAGGTTTTGAGAACGTTCCGCCATCGCGCCGCTTCTTTCTGATTGCCGGCCCTTGAGACCGGTTGACTAAAAATAAGTTATCCCCAGCCCGGCAAGAAATTCCGGGACCGTCGATTTTGGTATCAAATCGCGGTCTTCTCCGCAACGGCGAAAAAGGCATCCCGGATTTTCTGCGCCATCATGCCCGTATGGCCGTTGGCGATCGTCTGCCCGTCGATGGAAACGACCGGTAGACAGATCGTCGTCGCCCCGGTGATGAAAACTTCACGCGCCTCCAGCATGTCGGCAACGGTAAAGCGCCGCTCCTCGACATCAATCCCTATTTTTTCCGCCACGTCCAGCAGCGTCGTACGCGTGACGCCGCGTAGAATGGCGTGATCGGCCGGGCGCGTCACAAGTTTTCCGTCACGATCGACGATCCACAGGTTCGTCGCACCGCCCTCGGTGACATTACCGTCAGCATCGACGAAAATCGCCTCCTGCGCGCCCGCCTCCTTTGCCTGCTGGCGCGCCAGCACGTTCGGCAGGAGCCCGACGGTCTTGATGTCCACCCGGCCCCAGCGATTGTCGGCAACCGTGACCGCCTTGATGCCTGCCGCATATTTCGCGGCGTTCACGGCTGGGTTCAGGGCCTTCGCCGTCACGATGAGCGTTGGCCGCACCTCCGGTGAGGGGAAAACGTGGTCACGCTTCGCCCGGCCGCGTGTCACCTGGAGATAGACCATGCCGTTGACGACGCGGTTGCGACGCAGCACCTCCCGCATGATACCCGCCAGCGCCGCCCGCGGCATGGGCGGGCGAATACGGATTTCACCGAGCGAGCGATCCAGCCGGTCGAGGTGACGCGTCATGTCGACGATAAAACCTTGCTGCACCTGACAGACCTCATAGACCGCATCCGCGAAGACGAGGCCGCGGTCATCGATATGCACGGCTGCATCGGCATGGCGGACATAGCGGCCGTTGACATAGGCAAAGCGAGGCATGGACAACCTTAAAAATACTGAATGCTGACGCGGAACAGTTGCTCGACATGGCGCACGGCGGCGGCGGCGGCAAAGAGCACCACGCGGTCCTTCGCCTTGATCTTCGTGTCGCCATCCGGCCGAATCACCGTCTTGTCCCGATAGATCGCGCCGATGCGGATACCCGGCGGCAATTCGATGTCCCGCAGCGGCTTGCCGACAAGCGGTGACGTTTCCAGGGCTTCCGCCTCGATAACCTCGGCCGAGCCCTTCTGCACCGCGTAGACCGAGCGGATGCGGCCCTTGCGCACGTGTTGCAGAATGCCCGAGATCGTCACGGCGCGCGGATTGATATGGGCGTCAATGCCAAGCGTCTTGGTGAAATCCTGGTACATCGGGTCGTTGATCAGAACGAGGTTCTGCTTGCAGCCGAGGCGCTTGGCCATGACGCTGCCGAGAATGTTGATCTGGTCGTTGTTGGTCAGCGCCACGATCAGGTCGGCATCCTGGATATCGGCTTGCAGCAGCATCTTCTGGTCGAGTGCCGAACCGTGCAGCACGACGGCATTGCGCAGCTTGTCGGCAACGGAAACCGCGCGCTCACGGTCGCTCTCGATGATCTTCAGCCGGGTCTTCGGCTGATAATCCTCGATCGCCTTGGCGACAAAGTAACCGATATTGCCCCCGCCGGCGATGACGATGCGCGCTGCCTCCTGCTCCTCGTGGCCGAAGAGCGCAAGCGTACGGCGCACATGCCCCTTGTCGCAGACCACATAGGCGAGATCGCCCGAATGCAGCTGGTCGGTGGAGGTCGGCACGAAGAGCTTGCCGTTCGAGAAGATTCCGGTGACGGTGGCGTTCAAATCCGGGAACAGTTCGCTCAGCTGCTTCAGCGGCGTCTCGACGACCGGGCAATCCTCCATGCACTCGATCGCCACCATGACGATGCGGTCGTCGGCAAAGCGCACGACATCGGTCGCACCGGGGAAGGAGATGCGCCGCAGCACCATCTTGCCGACCTCCACCTCCGGCGAGATGGTGACGTCGATCGGCATGTCGTCGCGCGAAAAGAGATCGGAGTATTCCGGCACAAGGTAGCTCTGCGAGCGAATGCGGGCGATCTTGGTCGGCACGTTGAACAATGAATGCGCCACCTGGCAGGCGACCATGTTGATCTCGTCGAACAGCGTGACGGCGATCAGCATGTCCGCCTGGTCGGCACCGGCCTTGGCCAGCACTTCCGGATGGGCGCCATGGCCGACAATACCGCGGACATCGAGCGTCTCGGTGATGGCGGCGATCAGCGACGGCTGCGTGTCGATCACCGAAACGTCGTTGCCCTCTTCCGAGAGCCGTTCTGCGATACCGTAGCCGACGCGTCCGGCGCCACAGATAATGACCTTCATACCCTAAAACCCCGCAGTCCCCGGACGGCCTTATACGCCAAGCGACTTCAGTTTGCGATGGAGCGCGGAGCGTTCCATGCCGACAAATTCGGCGGTACGGGAAATGTTGCCGCCGAAACGGTTGATCTGGGCGATGAGATAGTCACGCTCGAACATTTCACGCGCTTCGCGCAGCGGCAGCGTCATGATGTGCTGGTCGCCCTGGGTCGAAATCTTCGGCAGCATGTCACCCACTTCCGTCGGCAGCATGTCGGCGGTGATCGGCGTATCGGGACCATCACTGCGGGCGAGGATCATCAGACGCTCGATATTGTTGCGCAGCTGGCGGATGTTGCCCGGCCAGTCGTGGGCCTGCAGCACGGCGAGCGCATCGTCACCGATTTTCCGCGCGCGGATGCCCGCCTGCTCGCTGATCTGGCGCATGAACATGTCGACGAGGAAGGGAATGTCTTCGCGGCGTTCTGCCAGCGGGGGTACACGCACCGGCACGACGGCAAGGCGGTGATAGAGGTCCTCGCGGAAGCCGCCCTCGGCGATCAGGCTTTCGAGATTGTAGGCCGTGGAGGAGATGATGCGCACATCCACCCTCACCCGCTTCGCGCCACCAACCCGCTCGAACTGCTGGTCGACGAGCACGCGCAGGATCTTGTTCTGCGTCTCGCGCGGCATCTCGCCGATCTCGTCGAGATAGAGGATACCGCCATGCGCCTCTTCCAGCGCCCCTGTCTTGCGCGACTGGCCGGGCGTGCCTTCCGTCCCGAACAGCGCGACTTCCATGCGTTCCGGCGTGATTGCCGCAGCGTTGAGCACGACGAACGGTCCGGTTGAACGGGTCGATTTGCGGTGGATCATGCGTGCCACCAGTTCCTTGCCGGAACCGGAGGGGCCGAGGATCATGATGCGGCTGTTGGTCGGCGAGACCTTGTCGATGTTCTGGCGCAGCTGCGAGACGGCAACGGAGGTGCCGATCAGCTCAGCCGGATCGCCCGACCGCTTCTTGAGTTCCGTGACCTCACGGCGCAGCTTGGAGTTCTCCAGCGCTCGCTCCGCAATGAGAATCAGCCGATCCGCCTTGAACGGCTTCTCGATGAAATCGTAGGCGCCACGGCGGATCGCCGAAACGGCCGTCTCAATATTGCCGTGGCCGGAGATCATCACGACCGGCAGGTCCGGATACCGGCTCTTGATTTCGTCGAGCAGCGCCAGACCGTCGAGCTTGCTGCCCTGCATCCAGATGTCGAGAAAGACGAGACGCGGCACGCGATCGCTGATCGCGGCCAGCGCGCTGTCGCTGTCATAGGCGGTGCGCGTTTCGTGCCCCTCGTCCGAAAGGATACCCGAGACAATCTCGCGAATGTCCTCTTCGTCATCGACTACGAGAATATCAGACGCCATGGCTCATTTCCTTGCTCTTCTTGTCCTCACCGATGGCCACTGTTTCCTCGTAGGGCAGGATCACGCGGATCATCGCCCCATGGCCATTGTCGAAGTCCGTTGGCGCGTCGTGCAGTTCGAGCTGCCCGCCATGGTCTTCGATGATCTTCTTCACGATGGCGAGGCCAAGCCCCGTGCCCTTCTCGCGCATCGTCATATAGGGTTCGAGAATACGGTGACGGTTCTCCGTCGGCAGGCCCTTGCCGTTGTCAATGACATCGACGACGAACCGCCGTCCCGCATCGTCGGGCGTCGCACGAACGAGAATCTTGCGTTCGTCGCGCGCGCCATCCAGAGGCAGCGCCTCGATTGCTTCCACCGCGTTCTTGATAAGGTTGCCAAAGGCCTGGCCCAGCATGCGCGCATCGAACAGCCCCGCCAGCGGCACTTCGCCCAGGTCCTTGCGGAACGTGACGTGGTTGTTGCCCATTTCGCGCAGGAACACCGCATCCTTCAGGATGTTCCGCAGGTCCGAACGCTCCTTGGTCGGCTTGGGCATGCGCGCAAAGGATGAAAACTCGTCCACCATGCGGCCGATGTCCTCGACCTGCCGCACGATCGTATCCGTGCACTGGTCAAAGACCGCCCGGTCCTCGGGGTCGATCTGCTTGCCATAGCGGCGACGGAGGCGTTCTGCGGAGAGCTGGATCGGCGTCAGCGGGTTCTTGATCTCGTGGGCGATGCGCCGCGCCACATCCGCCCAGGCCGTCGAGCGCTGCGCGATGACGAGGTCGGTAATGTCGTCGATGGTGACGACATAGGACTCCTTCGCATCCTTCGCTTCTTCCCGCGTGACCTGCACGTTGAGCGTCCGCTCCTTGCCGCCATGCATGACATTGAGCTGCTTGCGATGGTCGTTGCGGTAGCGGTTCGAACCTTCGGTGAGCACCGCCGCAATTTCGGGTGCCACCTCCGCCAATGGCTTGCCGATGAGATCGCTGACGTTGCGTCCCAGGAGCAGTTCTGCCGAAAGGTTGGCGATCGTCACCCGCCCATCCTCCTCGACACCTATAACGGCAGCGGTCACGCCAGACAGCACGGCCTCGATGAACCGGCGGCGATACTCGACCTCGTCTTTCGCATCGAGGATCTGCTCCTGCTGCGCGCGGATTTCAGCAATCATCTTGTTGAAGGTGCGCGAGAGGTTACCGACGTCGCCATCCACCGCACGAACCGGCACGGTCACATCCAGATTGCCGGAGGCAACGCTATCGGCCGCGCCGATGAGCTGGCGAATAGGGCGAACGATCCGGTCGGCGACGGCGATTGCCGTCCAGATCGCCGCGAGCAGCACGATGAGGGCAAAACCGAGATAAAGCACGCCGAAAGCGATCTGCAACGTCGTGCGGCCGGCCTCAAGTGCGCGATACTCCGCCGTGTTCTCCTCCATCAGCCGCATCGAGCGCATGACTTCGGGGTCGACGGTGCGGATCGTATAGAGGAAAGCATCCGGAATGTTGTCGAGCTTGATAATGGCACCGACGAGGTTCGTCGTCCCCGGCGGAATCAGCGTCGGCTGGCCCGCGGCTGACGCGCGCAACGCTTCCTCAGGGACCGCCGGCAACGGACTTTCCGTGTGGATGTTGGCTTGAACGAGGGTTGAGCCATCGGCACGCAGAAGGAACGCACCAAGCATGCCGCGGCCGCGTGCCTGCCGCGTCATCAATTCTATGAAGCCCGTGCGGTCGAGGCTGTAGAGCTGACGATTGCGATCGAGGTCGTTTGCCATCGACACGGTCTGGCCCTGAAGATAGCTCGCATTTTCAAGCATATAGGCCTGCGCCACATTGAGCGACGAGCTGACGATCGACTGGGTCCGGATCGAGAACCAGCGATCGAGGCCGACATCCAGCGTGATGGACGCAAAGATCGCGACCAGCACGGCTGGCGTGATGGCGACAATGGAGAAAAGGGCGACGATCCGCACATGCAGGCGCGCCGCGGCGCGGCCGCGCCGACGGGCGCGCAACAGCCGCAGGATTTCGCGACCGATCAGGAACATCAGGCCGACGATGAAGATCGCGTTGATCGCCGCCGATGCGATGACGACATTGGCTTCAGGCTTGATCGGCGTCAGGCCGAGCAGGATGAAAAGAGAGATCGTCGCGGCGACAAGTGCCCCGCCGGCCAGCAGCAGGCCAGGCAAGGCAAAGGACGCGCGGCGGTCGCCGCCCGTTCCCGCGTCGCTCGTTGCCGAAAGCAGGCTTACGCCCTCATTCATCTGCCGCATCGCTTCCCCGACCGGATACCCGAAGGGCGCCGACGTTTTTCTCGTGTTTTCCGGAGTAGCGCCGATCGCGTAAGGATCGGCTGCATTTTGCACCCACATCCAGAACGATCAGGCACGCGAACCTATTCGGCCGCAAACCCCTCTGTTACCCTCAAGCAACAGATTGTGGCCAAAATGCAACGCCCCTAACCGATAAGTCAAGCGGAGCGGGAACTTCTGTACACGGATACACCCAGTTCGCGAATTTTCTTGCGCAGCGTGTTGCGGTTGAGGCCGAGCAGATCGGCGGCCTTGATCTGATTGCCGCGCGTCGCAGTCAGAGCCGCCAGGATCAGCGGATATTCCACCTCCGCCAACACACGATCATACAGCCCGACCGGCGGCAGGCCGTCACCGAAGCCGGCAAAATACTGCCGCATATTTTCCTCGACGGCCTGCGAAATCGACAGCGAGCCGGTACGCGCCACCGTCTTCTCGATCGGGCTGTCGGGAATGTCTGCACGCAGCTCCGTCTCGATAATTTCGCGGCTGATCACGTCCTGCGGATAGAGTGCGGTGAGCCGGCGCACCACATTTTCCAGTTCGCGCACGTTGCCCGGCCAGGGGTGCGCCTTCATCAGTTCCAGCGCCTCCTGATCGAATCGCTTGGCGTCGAGCCCTTCCTTTTCCGCCTGCTGCACGAAATGGCGCACCAGATCGGGGATATCCTCCGCCCGGTCGCGCAGCGGCGGCAGGCGCAACGGCACGACGTTCAGACGGTAATAGAGGTCTTCGCGAAAGAGGCCCTGATTGATCGACTGCTTCAGGTCCTTGTTGGTCGCCGCCACGATGCGCACATCCGTACGGATCGGCGTGCGACCGCCGACCGTCGTATATTCGCCCTGCTGAAGCACGCGAAGCAGACGAGTCTGGGCGTCCATCGGCATGTCGCCGATCTCGTCGAGGAAGAGCGTGCCGCCTTCTGCCTGCTCAAAGCGGCCGGTCGAACGGTTCTGAGCCCCGGTAAAGGCGCCCTTCTCATGCCCGAACAATTCCGATTCGATGAGGTCGCGCGGGATCGCCGCCATATTGATGGCGACGAAGGGGCCGTTGCGGCGCTTGCCGTAATCATGCAGTGCGCGCGCGACAAGTTCCTTGCCCGTGCCCGATTCGCCGGTGATCATCAGCGTCAGGTCGGTCTGCATCAGGCGGGCGAGCACGCGGTAGATTTCCTGCATCGCGGCCGAGCGGCCGACGAGCGGCATGCCGTCCTGCGTGTCATCATCAAGGCGGGCGGGCTTGCGCTTAGGCTCCGAAAGCGCCCGGCCGATGATGGCAATGAGTTCCGTGAGGTCGAAGGGCTTCGGAAGATAGTCGTAGGCGCCCTTCTCCGAGGCCTTGATCGCCGTCATGAAGGTGTTTTGCGCGCTCATCACGAGCACCGGCAGCTCCGGGCGGGCCTTCTTGATGCGCGGCAGCAGGTCGAAGGCGTTCTCGTCCGGCATCACGACATCGGTCACGACGATGTCGCCCTCGCCGGCAGAAATCCAGCGCCACAGGGTCGCTGCGTTGGAGGTGATGCGCACGTCATATCCCGCACGGCTGAGGGCCTGGTTGAGCACCGTGCGGATTGCGGCATCGTCATCGGCAACGAGGACTGTGGCGCCTGTCATTAGATACGTCCTTTGGTCTTGGGAAAGTCGTCGTCTTCACTGACGCCGCGGGAGGCCGGCATCAGCACGCGGAAGGTGGTGCGGGAACCCTGGCTGTCGCATTCGACAATGCCGCCATGGCCACCGATGATCTTTGCGACCAGCGCGAGGCCGAGGCCGGAGCCGTTGGTCTTGGTGGTGATGAAAGGATCGAAGAGGTGCGGAACGAGATCCGCCGGCACACCGGGGCCGTTGTCGTGCACGCAGAATTCGAGCGGCAGCGAGATTTTTTCACGCGTTCCGGCCACCGAAAGCCGGATGCCGGGCCGGTAGGCGGTCGTCAGCTGGATTTCCCCATCCGGCCGGTTGCCGACAGCCTCGGCTGCATTCTTGATAAGGTTGAGAAAAACCTGAACGAGCTGGTCGCGATTGGCATAGACCGCCGGCAACGAGGGATCATAAAGCTCGGTAATCTTGATATCCCGCCCGAACCCCGCCTTGGCGACGGCCTTCACATGGTCGAGCACGGAATGAATGTTGAGCGGCACGCGGTCGATCGGCCGCTCGTCGGAAAACACTTCCATCCGGTCGACCAGCGAGACGATGCGGTCGGTCTCGTCGCATATGAGCCGGGTCAGTGCCCGGTCCTCGTCGAGCACGGAGGTTTCCAACAGCTGCGCTGCGCCGCGAATGCCGGAAAGCGGATTCTTGATCTCGTGCGCCAGCATGGAGGCGAGCCCTGTCACCGAACGCGCGGCCGCGCGATGGGTAAGCTGGCGGTCGATCTTGTCCGCCATCGAGCGCTCCTGGATGACGACCACCACCGCGCCCGGCTCGGTCGTCACCGGCGCCACGTAGATATCGACAAGCTTTTCCGCGCCGAGCCGCGGCGAGCTGAGATCCACCCGATATTCGCTGACCGGCGCCTTGCGCTCGCGCACCTGGTCGATCAGCGTCAAGAGCGGGCTGCCGAAGGGGATGACGGCGGAAACCTTGTGCCTGGCGAGATGGTTGGCACTCGCCCCGAAGAAGGATTCGGCCTCCCAGTTGGCAAAAGCGATGAACCCGTTGACGTCCACGAGGATGACCGGGTTCTGGATGGCGTTGAGCACGGCGAGCGCGAGATCCGGCGCCTTCGCGGCATTCTGGTCTACGGCCTTGTCCGTCATGCGGCCTCTCCGATCCTGGCGGTGTCGTTGCCCAGAACGGCGGCAGCGAGCCGATCCGCCACGAAGGCGCTGTCGCGCGCCGTCATGATCGCGGCCTTGTCCGGTCCGGTCAGGCCGGGCGCAAAACGCTCCAGATACCAGCCGACATGTTTTCGCGCATGGCGCAGGCCCGCCTCAACACCGTAGAAATCGAGCATCATGCGATAGTGCTCGACCGCAACCGCGGCGACCTCTTCCGCCGCAGGATGCGGTGACGCACCCGCCAGCACGGCCGGATGCCAGGGCCGCCCCTGTGCCGACCGTCCGATCATGACGGCATCGGCGCCCGAGCGGCGAAGAATCTCCTGCGCATCCTCCGCCGTTTCGACATCGCCGTTCGCTACCAGCGGAATGGTAAGTACGTCGCGCACCGCGCGAATCGCATCCCAATCGGCCCGGCCTTCATAGAACTGCATGCGGGTGCGCCCATGCACGGTGATCATCGCAGCACCAGCAGCCTCGGCGCGCGAAGCAATGTGCGGCGCGTTGAGCGAATCATGGTCCCAGCCGAGCCGCATCTTCACCGTCACCGGCACCTTGACCGCGTTGACGGTCGCCTCGATGAGGCCGAGCGCGTGATCCGGATCACGCATCAGCGCCGAGCCCGAATAGCCGCCGATCACCTTCTTGGCGGGGCAGCCCATATTGATGTCGATAATATCGGCGCCCTCGCCCTCGGCGATCTTCGCCGCCTCCGCCATCCAGTGTGCCTCGCGGCCGGCGAGTTGCACCATATGGGGCTGGATGCCGCAATTGCGGATGCGCGACCAGCTTTCCCGCGCGTTCAGCGCCAGTTCCCGGCTCGCCACCATCTCGGTCACCACCAGGCCGGCGCCAAAACGCCAGGCAAGATCGCGAAACGGCAGGTCCGTGACGCCGGACATCGGCGCAAGAACCACGCGGTTCCGAAGGGTCTGGCCACCAACCGCAAGCGGCGCTGACAAGGCGGGGATCGTCAAATGCTCATCTTTCAAGCAGGTCATGTCTCTGCACTATTTTTAGCCATTGTTATCGTTCTTGCCAAGACGCAATCACATCGCCCCGTAATTTTCCCAGGGACGCTGGAATTGCGTCATCCTTCCGGCTAAACCACCTCAAAACGCTTTGAAACGGGAGGCCCGAGACCGAAATGCAGGCGGAAAACACGCTATCCTGCGCTGTAGTGATCGTTGCCGCCGGGCGAGGCGAACGAGCCGGCAGCCATGCCGAAGGCCCCAAGCAATACCGCCGCATCGGCGGAAGGCCGGTCATCTCCCATACGCTCGATCTCTTTGTCAATTGGCAGCCGACCCGGCGTATCGTGGTCGTGATACATCCCGATGACGAAGCGCTGTTCGAGACCGCCCGCGCCACAGCCCTGCCCGCTGGCGATCGCCTCACCGTCGTGCACGGCGGCGCGACCCGCCAGCAATCCGTGCTTTCCGGCCTCGAAGTCCTCGCCGATGACGATATCAGCCACGTCCTCATCCAGGATGCCGTGCGTCCCTTCGTCGAGCCCGCCATCCTCGAGCGCACGCTCGCTGCCTTCCATCACGGGGCACGCGCGGTCCTTCCAGCCGTCGCCGTTGCCGATACGCTGAAGCGGGCGGACGCCAACGGCAATGTCGCGGAAACCGTGTCCCGCTCAGGCCTGTTCGCCGCCCAGACGCCGCAATCCTTCCACTTCGCCACCATCCTCGAAGCGCATCGCCGCGCTGCCGCCTCCGGCCGCACGGACTTCACCGACGACGCCTCGATTGCCGAATGGGCCGGCGTGCGCGTGCATCTCGTCGAAGGCAGCGCCGGTAACGTCAAGCTTACATTGCAGAAGGATATCACCATGGCCGACCAGCGCCTCTCCCAAGGCTTGCCGGATGTTCGCACCGGCAATGGCTACGATGTGCACCAGCTCGTGGAGGGCGACGGCGTGACGCTCTGCGGCCTCTTCATCCCGCACGACCAGAGGCTTTCCGGCCATTCCGACGCTGACGTCGCCCTGCACGCCCTGACGGACGCCCTGCTCGCGACCTGCGGCGCCGGCGATATCGGCGACCATTTTCCGCCTTCGGATATGCAGTGGAAGGGTGCGGCCTCGCGAATCTTCCTCGAGCACGCCGCCGGCATCGTGCGTGCCAACGGTGGCACGATCATGAATGCCGACGTCTCGCTGATCGCCGAAGCCCCGAAGATCGGCCCGCATCGCGACGAGATGCGCCGGAACCTCTCGGAGTTCCTCGGCATTTCGCTCGACCGCTGTTCGGTGAAGGCAACGACGAACGAGAAGATCGGCTTCATCGGCCGCCGCGAGGGCATCGCCGCGATCGCAACCGCGACCGTCGTCTACAGGGGGACCGACGCATGAGCATCTGGCCGGAAGACATCGAAAATGCCGCCCGCGCAATCGTTGCCGATTTTACGGATCGCGAGCTGCTGATCGCCACCGCCGAATCTTGCACCGCAGGCCTGATTGCCGGCGCGATCACCGAGATCGCCGGCTCTTCAAACGTCTTCGACCGCGGTTTCGTCACCTATTCCAACGAGGCCAAGCGCGAGATGATCGGCGTCGCCAATGCGACGCTGAAGGCCCATGGCGCAGTCTCCCGCGCGACGGCCCTCGAAATGGCGCAAGGCGCCATCGGAAATTCCGGCGCCAACATCTCTATCGCCGTGACCGGTGTTGCCGGCCCCGGCGGCGGGTCGGATGAAAAGCCGGTCGGTCTCGTCCACCTCGCCGCAGCCCGCACGGGCCGCGAAACGCTTCACCGCGAGATGCGCTACGGCGATATCGGCCGCAGTGCCGTGCGGCTTGCGACGGTGCGCACCGCGCTGGAAATGCTGATCGAGATCGCGCGGGATTAGTTCGGGCAGAGGGAATAGACGCTCATGGCGAAATTCGCCTCGTAGCGTGCCGCATCGCTCCAGAAGACCTGACCCGCGGAAAAATTATTTGCGAGGAAAGCGTCAACACTCGCCTTCTGCTTTTCGGCGAGCGCCTTGTAATCGGGCGTCTTGCGCTTTTCGCTGACACATGTCGTGAAATCCGGGATGGGGCTTGTCCGCTCCACAAAGAGCGCCTCGAAGTCGCTGGAACTCAATGCCTTACCGGTCTCGACGGCAGCGATCTTGCGGGCCGCCGGTGCGGGCAGCACGATATCGAACGTCTCGACATGGAAAAAATCACCGAGGCGCCGGTCCTCATCGCCAAGTTCGGGCCCCTCGACGGTATAGGCCTTGCCGACGAGCTTGTAGCCGCTCACCTCGAAGGCCAAACGCGCCGAGATCTTTACTATCAACGCCTTCTCGTGCTCCGGCTTCTGATCCTTGAAGAGCGGGGGCTGCAACGTCTCCTTGTCCACGATGCGCATCTCACCGCCGACGTCGATCGCCGCCGGATCGGAGGAATAGGCGTGGCGCGCATTGTAGAAGGCCAGCATCTCCGCTTCGCGTGTTGGGAAGAAGGCGCGATCCAGATAAACGGGATTTCGTGGCAAGCCGCCATCGGTGCCCCGGATCGTCATCTTCACATCCGGCCCGATGCGATAACTACCAGCGAGCGGCCGGTTCTGTTCGTCGAGAAGCAGGATGTAGTCTCCCGGCACTTCTTGCGCGGCCACAGACGTGCAGAACAAGGCGATCAGGGCGAAGGGCGCAAACCGGGTGATCATGCCCCGGTAACGGGTGAGCGGGCGGAAAAATTCAGGTGGTCGGATAGATCGCGTCGGCGCGCTTCTCGAACGCCTCGGTGAACATACGAAAGGCGCGGTCGAACATCGAGCCCATCAGCGCACCGAGAATGCGGCTCTTGAACTCGTAGTCGATGAAGAAATGCACAGAACACCCGCCGTCCGGCAGCGCCTCGAACCGCCAGCGATTGTCGAGATATCGGAATGGCCCGTCGATATACTTGACGTCGATTGCCCGTTCCGCCCGATTGAGCAACACCTGCGTGGTAAAGGTCTCGCGGATCGCCTTGTAGCCGACCGTCATGTCGGCAACCAGCAATTCCTTGCCATCGCGCTCCTTGCGCGAGCGAACCGTCAGCCCCTCGCAGAGCGGCAGGAATTCCGGATACCGCTCCACATCGGCAACGAGATCGTACATCTGTTCAGGCGTGTGGGGAACCGGACGGCGGGTTTCGTATTGGGGCATGGCCGAGAGCTAATATTTTGGCCCCAGAATCGCAAGTAGCTGTTGGTTCTGGTGTCGCGATTTCAACACGCAAACCGGCACATAAGGGCCATATGCCGCAATATTTTCCGCGATTTCCGGGCTTTCCGTCCGCTCGAAATTCCATACATAGCTGAGAAAATCCCGGCTGATCCGTTCTGGGCATCCATCCGCCATTTCCGGCCGCGACTGGCCGCGAAGCTTTAGCCAGCGCGAGAGCACCCCATAAAGCGACATCCAGCGCGGCGGGCGCAGCCAGAGTACCAAGTGGCTGCGCGGCAGACGCAGCGGCAGCGTGCCGGGGCTCGTACCGTCAAGGATCCAGCGCTCTTGCGCAACGATCGTCTGCAAGCGCGCCAAAGCCTCCGCCCTTGGCCGCGTGTGCCAGCCCGGCAGCCAGAAAATCTCGCGATCCATGGAGACGTAGGGCACAGCAAGACGCGTCGAGAGCCCCTGCGCCAGCGTACTCTTGCCGCTCCCCGAGCCGCCGATTACCAGCACACGCTCGGCCGTCCTCAACAGTTCGGCTGCCTCGTCTATGGTGATCGAAACCGTCATGGCCATCCCCCAAATGCAAAACCCCGCCGTCAGTCGGGACGGCGGGGTTTAGAGGAAGGTCTCGGAAATGTCTATTCCGCGGCGGCGAGAAGCTTGCGCTCGCGAGCGGCGCGAAGCCGGGCGAAATCGTCGCCGGCATGGTGCGAGGAGCGCGTCAGCGGGCTCGACGAGACCATCAGGAAACCCTTGCTGTAGGCGACGGTCTCGTAGGACTTGAACTCGTCCGGCGTCACGAAACTCATGACAGCGTGGTGCTTGCGGGTCGGCTGGAGGTATTGGCCGATCGTCAGGAAGTCGACGTCGGCGGTGCGCAGGTCGTCCATCAACTGGAGCACTTCGTTGCGCTCCTCGCCAAGGCCCACCATGATACCCGACTTGGTGAACATGGTCGGGTCGAGTTCCTTCACGCGCTGCAGCAGGCGGACGGAGTGGAAGTAGCGCGCACCCGGGCGGACCGTCAGGTAATTGCCTGGCACGGTTTCCATGTTGTGGTTGAAGACGTCGGGCTTGGCGGCGACCACGCGCTCCAGTGCACCGGGCTTCTTTAGGAAGTCGGGTGTCAGGATTTCGATCGTCGTCAGCGGTGAAGCCGCGCGGATCGCCCAGATCACCTTCTCGAAGTGCTCTGCGCCGCCATCGGCCAGGTCATCACGGTCGACTGAGGTGATGACGACGTGCGACAGGCCCATCTGCTTGACGGCCTTGGCGACGTTTTCAGGCTCCGCCATGTCGAGTGCATTCGGCTTGCCCGTCGCCACGTTGCAGAAGGCGCAGGCGCGGGTACAGATCTCGCCCATGATCATGAAGGTCGCGTGCTTCTTGTCCCAGCACTCGCCGATATTCGGGCAGCCCGCTTCCTCGCACACCGTCACAAGCTTGTGGGAGCGCACGAGATCGCGCGTTTCCTGGTAGCCCTTGGAGGTCGGCGCGCGTACGCGGATCCATTCCGGCTTGCGCAGCACTTCGGTGTCCGGCCGGTTGGCCTTTTCCGGGTGGCGCACCCGCTTGGCATCGGGTGAAGGGTTGGTGCGGTCGAGAATGGTGACCATGTCGTTTCCACTTTTCTGGCGAACGCCTTCGCGTTCATCCTGCGGACCGAAAATCGGGAGCCCGCCTCATGTGGAAGCGGGCTTTAGCACGTTCAAGCGTTCAACGCACGCCCATAGGCATCCAGCACGCTTTCCTTCAGCGTTTCGGAAATCGTCGGATGCGGGAAGATCGTGTGCATCAGCTCTTCCTCGGTCGTCTCGAGGTTCATGGCGATGACGAAGCCCTGGATGAGTTCGGTGACTTCCGCGCCGACGAGGTGCGCACCGAGCAGTTCGCCGGTCTTCTTGTCGAAGATCGTCTTGACGAGGCCCTGGTCTTCGCCAAGCGCGATCGCCTTGCCATTGGCGACGAAGGGGAAGCGGCCGACGCGGATGTCGCGGCCCTGTTCCTTGGCCTTGGCTTCCGTGAGGCCGACGGAGGCGACCTGCGGGTGGCAATAAGTGCAGCCCGGGATCTTGGACCTGTCCATCGGGTGGACGTTCGGCAGGCCGGCGATCTTCTCGATGCAGATGACGGCCTCGTGCTCGGCCTTGTGGGCGAGCATCGGCGGGCCTGCGACGTCGCCGATGGCGTAGATGCCGGGCACGTTCGTCTTGCCGTAACCGTCGATGGCGATGAAGCCGCGGTCGGTCTTCACGCCGAGCGCCTCAAGGCCGATATTTTCCACGTTCGCCTGCACGCCGACGGCGGAGATCATACGGTCGGCCGTGATCTTTTCGACCTTGCCGTCCTTCATCTCGACATGGGCGGTGATCGAATTGGCGCCCTTCTCCACCTTGGTGACCTTGGCCTCCAGATGGATCTTCATGCCCTGCTTCTCGAACTGCTTCTTGGCGAGCGCGGAAATCTCCGCATCCTCGACCGGCATGACCGTCTTCATCACCTCGACCACCGTCACATCGACGCCGAGCGTGCGGTAGAAGGAGGCAAATTCGATGCCGATGGCGCCTGAGCCCATGACGAGCAGCGACTTCGGCATTTCTTCCGGCTTCATCGCTTCAAAGTAGGTCCAGATCAGCTTGCCATCCGGCTCGATGCCGGGCAGCGCACGCGGGCGCGCACCGGTCGCGATCACGATGTTCTTGGCCGTATAGGTGCCTTCCGGCAGCACGGTCTTCGGCAGCGGCGCCTGCGGCTGCTGGATGGCCTTCGCCGTCTTGGACACGACGATCTCGCCCGGCTTGGTGATCTTCGCCTCACCCCAGATGATGTCGACCTTGTTCTTCTTCATCAGGAAACCGACGCCGCCGTTCATGCGCTGCGCGATGCCGCGCGAACGGGCGACGATGGCCTTCAGGTCAGGCGTCACCGAGCCTTCGATCTTGATGCCGTAGTCACCCGGATGCTTTGCATAGTGGAAGATTTCCGCCGAGCGCAGCAGTGCCTTGGTCGGGATGCAGCCCCAGTTGGAGCAGATACCGGCGAGGTGCTCGCGCTCGACGATGGCCGTCTTCAGGCCCAACTGGGCGGCGCGGATGGCGGCAATGTAGCCGCCCGGACCCGAACCGATAACGATGACGTCGTAAGTCTGAGCCATGTCGTTTCCTGCCTTTTTTCTGGGCCGCGCGCGGGTTGCTGCTGCCGCCTGTTGTCTTTTTACAATCCGAGCATCATGCGCACGACGGGCTCGAGCCCGCGGCCAATCGCCCGTGTGTTTTCAGCATCGAGGTGTACGCCGTCGAGCGGCGTTGTCCTGGCGACCGATCCGGCATCGAAGAAGCCGCAACCGGTCTCGTCCGCGAGGTCCGCGTAAAGTGTCGCCAGCATCGCCGACTGTTCGACGCCGCCCGTATACATCGCCGAAAAGGCAACGTTCGCCGTCTCGCAGATCGGCGGCGGCGAAACGATGAGGATCTCCGGCCCGCCCTCGCCGTTGAACGACCAGGCGTGGTGACGCACCAGCTCCACCAGCCGTTCCACGCCGCGCACAGCGCCAAATGCCGTTCCGCAGATCGTCGGCTTCATGTCGTTGGCGCCGAGCAGAAGGATGACGAGGTCGATCGGATCGTGGCTGTGCAGGATCGTCGGCAGGATGCGCGCACCGTTGCGGTCGCAATCCGCCAGATGATCGTCATAGGCGGTGGTGCGGCCGTTCAGGCCCTCTGCGATGACGGTGACATCCGGTCCCAGAGCGTTGGCGAGCACGCTCGGCCAGCGATCCTCGAAGGAATGCCGGTCGAGCGTTTCCGCACTATAACCCCAGGTCAGGCTGTCGCCGTAGCAGAGAACCGTCTTCATGGCCGCACCCCGCGTGTCAGACGAGCATCCCCATCGGGCTTTCGATGTAGCGCTTGAAGGCTCCGAGCAGTTCGGCACCGAGCGCTCCGTCGACGGCGCGGTGGTCGGTGGAGAGCGTGACCGTCATCGCATTGACGATGACCATCTGGCCCTTCTTGACCACGACCCGCTCCGTGCCGGCACCAACCGCCAGGATCGTCGCATGCGGCGGGTTGACGACGGCGGCGAAGTTCGAGACGCCCATCATGCCCATGTTGGAGACCGCAGTCGTGCCGCCCTGGTACTCTTCCGGCTTCAGCTTGCGTTCCTTGGCGCGCTTGCCGAGGTCCTTCATCTCGTTGGAGATGGCCGACAGGCTCTTCAGCTCCGCCTTGCGGATGATCGGGGTGATCAGACCGCCCGGGATCGACACGGCAACACCGACATCGGCATGCTTGTGTTTCACCATGTTGGTATCGGTCCAGGAGACGTTGGCATCCGGCACATCCCGCAGGGCAAGTGCCATGGCCTTGATCACCATGTCGTTGACCGAGAGCTTGTAGGCCGGCTTGCCGTCCTTCTCCGGTGCGGAACCGTTGACCTGGGCGCGCAGCGCCAGAAGCGCATCGAGCTCGACATCGACCGAGACGTAGAAGTGCGGGATCGTCTGCTTGGATTCCTGCAGGCGCTTGGCAATGGTCTTGCGCATGCCGTCATGCGGCACGAGGTCGTAGGAGCCCTGCTCGAACAGCTTGAGCACGGCTTCTTCCGACATGCCCTTGGGGGCAGCAGACGGAACGGCCGAGGCCGCAGCAGCCGGGGCTGCGGCAGCGGCAGGCTTGGCTCCACCGGAGGCGACAGCCTTTTCGACGTCGCTCTTCACCACGCGACCATGCGGGCCTGAACCGGAAACCGCCGAAATATCGACACCGGCTTCCTTGGCGATGCGGCGAGCCAGCGGTGAAGAGAACACGCGGTTGCCGTCCTTGGCCGGAGCCGGACCGGCGGAGGCGGTCGCAACGGGAGCCGCTGCAGCAGCAGCCGGCTTTTCCGCTTCCTTCGGCGCTTCGGCGGGCTTTGCGTCCGCCTTCGGGGCAGCAGCAGCACCGCCGCCAGCGGCGGCAGCGCCAACATCTTCGCCATCGGCGGCGAGGATGGCGATGAGGCTGTTGACCTTCACGCCTTCCGTACCGGCCGGCACGACGATCTTGGCGACAACGCCCTCGTCGACGGCTTCGACTTCCATCGTCGCCTTGTCGGTCTCGATCTCGGCGATGACGTCACCGGATTTCACGGTGTCGCCTTCCTTGACGAGCCACTTGGCGAGGTTGCCCTCTTCCATGGTGGGTGACAGGGCGGGCATCGTGATGTTGATCGGCATGTCTCAACCCTCCCCTTATTTGTAGCAGACGGTTTTGACCGCCTGGACGACTTCGCCGACATTCGGCAGCGCCAGCTTTTCGAGGTTTGCGGCGTAGGGCATCGGAACGTCCTTGCCGGCGATCGTCAGGATCGGCGCATCGAGATAGTCGAAGGCCTGCTGCATGACGCGGGTCGCGATCTCGGTGCCGACGGAGGACTGCGGGTAGCCTTCCTCGACGACGACGAGGCGACCGGTCTTCTTGACCGATTCGATGACGGTCGGCAGGTCCATTGGGCGGATGGTGCGCAGATCGATCAGTTCGACGTCAATGCCGTCCTTTTCGAGTTCCGCAATCGCCTTCAGCGCATAGGTCATGCCGATACCGAAGGAGACGACGGTGACGTCATTGCCCTTCTTGTGGATGCGCGCCTTGCCGATCGG
Organism: Shinella sp.; assembly: GCF_052438155.1. Lineage (NCBI taxonomy): Bacteria > Pseudomonadati > Pseudomonadota > Alphaproteobacteria > Hyphomicrobiales > Rhizobiaceae > Shinella > Shinella sp. Next base: position 109,859 of record NZ_JBQVPI010000002.1, read on the forward strand.
CAGCACGAAATCATCCATCTTCGGCACTTCGAAGCTCTGGCCGTAGAGGATTTCGTTTTCCAAGAAGATGACCGGGTTCGGATCGCGGATGGCGGCCTTCAGCAGGCCCTTCGCATCGGCAGCCGTATAGGGCATGACGACCTTGAGGCCCGGAATGTGGCTGTACCAGGCGGCATAGCACTGCGAGTGCTGCGCCCCGACGCGGGCAGCCGCACCATTCGGGCCGCGGAAGACGATCGGCGCGCCCATCTGGCCACCCGACATGTAGAGCGTCTTGGCAGCGGAGTTGATGATCTGGTCGATCGCCTGCATGGCGAAGTTGAAGGTCATGAACTCGACGATCGGCTTCAGGCCTGTCATGGCCGCGCCGACGCCGACGCCGGCAAAGCCGTGCTCGGTGATCGGCGTGTCGATGACGCGGCGGTCACCGAATTCCTGAAGCAGGCCCTGGGTAATCTTGTAGGCGCCCTGATATTCGGCAACTTCTTCGCCCATGACGAAGACGTCCTCATCACGGCGCATTTCCTCCGCCATGGCGTCACGCAGCGCTTCACGCACCGTCGTCATCACCATTTCGGTGCCGGCCGGGATATCCGGATCGGCGGCGACTTCGCCCTTCGGCTGGGCCGGAACGGATGCGGCGGCAGGCGCCGGCTCGGCGGCCTTCGGTGCTTCGGCTTCGGCCGGCTTTGCGGCCGCCTTGGGTGCTACGACAGCATCGGCGCTTTCGCCATCCTGCAGCAGCACGGCGATCGCCGTGTTGACCTTGACGCCTTCGGTGCCGGCGGCGATCAGGATCTTGCCGATCACGCCTTCATCGACGGCTTCGACTTCCATCGTCGCCTTGTCGGTTTCGATTTCGGCGATCACGTCGCCGGACTTGACGGTGTCACCCTCGTTCTTGATCCACTTGGAGAGCGTGCCCTCTTCCATGGTCGGAGACAGGGCGGGCATGAGAATTTCGATAGGCATTTTTCGTCCCTCCCCGGATTACAGCAGGATGTCGGTGTAGAGTTCGGATGCATCCGGCTCCGGATCGGCCTGCGCGAAATCGGCACTGTCGGCGACGATGTCACGGACGTCCTTGTCGATCTGCTTGAGATCGTCCTCGCTTGCCCACTTGTTTTCCAGAAGGCGGGCGCGCACCTGCTCGATCGGGTCGTGCTCGGAACGCATCTTCTGCACTTCGTCCTTCGAGCGATACTTCGCCGGGTCGGACATGGAGTGGCCGCGGTAGCGGTAGGTCTGCATCTCGAGGATGACCGGACCCTTGCCCGCACGGCAGTGCTCGACAGCCTCGTCCGCAGCAGCCTTCACCGCACGCACATCCATGCCATCCACCTGGAAGCCCGGGATATTGAAGGACGCGCCGCGATGCGAGAAGTCGGTCTGGGCAGAGGCGCGCGAAACGGACGTGCCCATGGCGTAGCGATTGTTCTCTATCACGTAGACCACCGGCAATTTCCACAGAGCCGCCATGTTGAAGCTCTCGTAGACCTGGCCCTGGTTGGCCGCGCCGTCGCCGAAATAGGCGAGCGAGACATTGTCGTTGCCACGGTAGCGGTTGGCGAAGGCAAGCCCGGTGCCGAGCGAAACCTGCCCGCCGACGATGCCGTGGCCGCCGTAAAAATTCTTTTCCTTGGAGAACATGTGCATGGAGCCGCCCTTGCCCTTGGAAAGGCCGCCGCGACGTCCGGTCAGTTCTGCCATCACGCCGCGAGCGCTCATGCCGCAAGCGAGCATGTGGCCGTGATCGCGATAACCGGTGATGACCTGATCACCTTCCTTCAGCGCCAGTTGCATGCCGACGACGACAGCTTCCTGGCCGATATAAAGGTGACAGAAGCCGCCGATGAAACCCATGCCGTAAAGCTGGCCGGCCTTCTCCTCGAAACGCCGGATCAACAGCATTTCGCGATAGACCTTCAGGTCGTCTTCCTTGGAGAATTCGGCGATCGTGCCGCCGGTGAAGTCTTTTTTGACAGGCCTTGCCGCGGTCTTGCGGCTGGACGTGGACGCGGTTTTACGCGGAGCCATGCGTTCCTCCCTATGTTTGCCTCTTGGAGAAAACCATAGGGGAGAAAGTCCGCCTCAGCAATGCCATAAATGCATGGCTTATATTCTTCGTAAGTCGCTGATTAGTAAGGGAGATTTACGATTAACTAGATTTCAGTTAATCCAGCTTTTCAGTGGAAAATGACGATTTCATCGGCCCGGGACATGTTGAGATAGGATCGCGCCTTCTCATCCAGCATGTCGCGCTCAAGCGAGCCGTCACTCATCAAGGCCACTTCTTTTTCCAGGATCTGGCGCTGCCGCACGAGCACATCGACGCGTGCTTGGCGCTCCACCCGCTGCCGTTCGAACTCCTCCATCCCCCTGAGGCCGAATTCGCCATGCACGGAATGATAGCCGAAGTAGGAAAGGAATGCGACTGTAATCACCGGTAGTGTCAGCCGGCCGAATTTCCGCTTTTTATGATGCTTGGTCCACATGCAGGTGCCCCGCTACGCAATACGGATTTGACACTAGCGCCAAGCGGTTAACCGACTATTGACCATGATGGGCGGGCAACAAAAAAAGCCCGCATCCGGAGATGCGGGCTTCGTCATTTCGGAGAAACTGTTTTTCCGATCAGCCGCGCAGGATGCCGCGGCCGGCATACTTTGCCTGCGGACCAAGCTGCTCTTCGATGCGGATCAGCTGGTTGTACTTGGCGGTACGGTCGGAGCGAGCGAGCGAGCCGGTCTTGATCTGGCCGCAGTTGGTGGCGACTGCGAGGTCGGCAATCGTGGAATCTTCCGTCTCGCCCGAACGGTGCGACATGACGGCGGTATAGCTCGCCTTGTGCGCGGTCTCGACGGCGTCGAGCGTTTCGGAGAGCGAACCGATCTGGTTGACCTTGACGAGGATCGAGTTGGCGACGCCCATCTTGATGCCGTCGCGCAGGCGCGCGGAGTTGGTGACGAACAGGTCGTCGCCGACGAGCTGGACCTTTTTGCCGATCTTGTCGGTCAGCGACTTCCAGCCCTCCCAGTCGTCCTCGGCCATGCCGTCTTCGATCGAGAAGATCGGGTACTTGCCGGCAAGTTCCGCCAGGTAGTCGGCCATGGCCTCCGGCTCCAGCGTGCGGCCTTCGCCTTCGAGCACGTACTTGCCGTCCTTGAAGAATTCGGTCGAGGCGCAATCGAGCGCGATGTACATGTCTTCGCCCGGCTTGTAGCCGGCCTTCTCGATCGACTTCGTGATGAAGTCGAGGGCGGCGGGCGCCGAAGCGAGACCCGGCGCAAAGCCACCTTCGTCACCGACATTGGTGTTGTGGCCATCGGCAGCGAGCTGCTTCTTCAGCGTGTGGAAGACTTCCGACCCCATGCGCACGGCGTCGCGGATGTTGTCGGCGCCGACCGGAACGATCATGAACTCCTGGAAGTCGATCGGGTTGTCGGCATGCGCGCCGCCATTGATGATGTTCATCATCGGCACCGGCAGGACGCGGGCGTTCGGGCCGCCGATGTAACGATAGAGCGGCAGGTTTGCGGCTTCGGCAGCAGCCTTGGCAACGGCGAGCGACACGCCGAGGATGGCGTTGGCGCCGAGGCGGGCCTTGTTTGGCGTGCCGTCAAGCTCGTTCATCGCCTCGTCGATCAGGATCTGGTCTTCGGCTTCAAGACCGCCGATCGCTTCGAAAATTTCGCCGTTGACGGCGGCGACGGCATTTTCGACACCCTTGCCGAGGTAGCGCTTGCCACCGTCACGCAGTTCTACGGCTTCATGCGCACCGGTCGAGGCACCCGACGGAACGGCTGCGCGGCCGAAGCTGCCATCCTCGAGGTGCACGTCCACTTCAACGGTGGGATTGCCGCGGCTGTCGAGAATCTCGCGGCCGATGATGTCGATGATAGCAGTCATGGATATCGTCCTGTTTCGGGGTTAGTAAATCGATTAAAATCCACTTTTAATCGACGATGCGGAAATTACAATGGCGCAGGCAGCCGTTGTAAAAAACGGATGACACGTCTCCATGTCATCCGTTTGAAGCGTCAGCTCTTGGTGATGTCGTCGAAGGCGACGAGCTTTTCGAGAAGCCGTGGCATGTCCTTCAGGTGCACCATGTTCGGGCCATCCGACGGCGCATTGTCCGGGTCTTCATGCGTTTCGACGAAGAGGCCGGCAATGCCAACCGCGACGGCGGCGCGCGACAAGGTCTCGACGAACTCGCGCTGGCCACCGGTCGAACCGCCCTGCCCGCCCGGCTGCTGCACGGAATGGGTCGCATCGAACACGACCGGCGCGCCGAGCGAGGCCATGATCGGCAGCGAGCGCATGTCGGAGACGAGCGTGTTGTAGCCGAAGGAGGCGCCGCGTTCGCAGAGCATGACGTTCGGATTGCCACTCTCGGTAAACTTGGTGAGCACGTTCTTCATGTCCCAGGGTGCCAGAAACTGGCCCTTCTTGACGTTGATCGTGCGGCCGGTCTTGGCGGCGGCAACGAGCAGGTCCGTCTGGCGCGACAGGAATGCCGGGATCTGCAGCACGTCGACCGTCTCGGCGACGATTGCGCACTGCTCTTCCGTGTGAATGTCCGTCAGCACCGGAAAGCCGAAATCCTTCTTGAGGTCGGCAAAGATTTCCATCGCCTTCTCAAGCCCGATGCCGCGCTTGCCGGACAGCGAGGTCCGGTTCGCCTTGTCGTACGAGGACTTGTAAACAAGGCCGATGCCCAGCTTGTCGGTCATTTCGACGAGCGCCTCGGCCATCATATAGGCGTGCTCGCGGCTCTCCATCTGGCAGGGGCCGGCGATCAGCGAAAAGCGTGCGGTCTGCGAGAAAGTGACCTTCTTTTGGCCTTCGCCGACGACAACGGTGGAATTGGTTTTCATCTCATTCTCCAAAGACGAAGAGGACACCCTGCCCCGGCGCCGGTGGCACCATCAGGCGGCCGTCCCGCTCCTTAAAGGCGACGCCGCGCTCCGTCAGCAGGCGGCGACAATCGGACAGGCTGGAAATCTTGAACACGACCGCCCGCCCCTTGAGGCCACGGTCCGTGCCCACCACCGGGGGAATGCCATAGAAGCCCTCAAGGCCGGCATCGTTCAGCACGGTGATGCGGCCGCGCGGCGTATCGACGGACATGCCGAAAGACAGGGCCTCGACCTCGCGCTCATCGGCCGCTTCCTGCACGAGGTACTGGAAGTCGGTCGGGTTCTGCTCGGACAGCACGACCTCGGAGAGCGCCAAGACACCATTCTCATGCGTTTCCAGCGCCTTGCGGTCGGAGGGCAGCGGCAGGATGCGTTGCGAGGCGAAGAAGAAGAAATCCGGGCTGCGCTGGTCGGCGGCAAAGGCCAGGCGAAAACTGCCGGTCGCCGATGTGCCATCGGGCAACAGCATGTCGCGGGAGAATTCCAGCACCTCGCCGCCCGAAAGGCCGGCCGTCGTGTAGCGCTGGTCGTCCTCCCATGCGTCGTTGCTCGCCATGGCGATGCCGGAAAAGCCTTCGATGCCGCGGCGAAAACGAAAGGCCTGGTCGTGCGCGACAAAGACATTGCCCTTGCGGGCTGCCTCCTCGCACTCCTCGCGATTGGCGATGCCGAGCGGCTCCAGATAGGTGCCGTCAGAGAGGAAGACACAACAGTTTTCCGTCCCGAAGGGATGGCGCGCGTCCTTGGCGACGGTGAAACCGAGCTGCGTCAGGCGCTCGCGGGCAGCTCCAAGCTCGGACACCGGCAGCACCAGATGGTCTATCGGGCGGGGCGTTCTGGAACTCACGGTCATGGCTAAAATCCGGTCGTGTTTCAGGCGCCCCGTGCTTTGCATGCTTTCGGCCCGCAATGCAAGCACCAGCACGAGAGGCAGGGGTGCTCGGAACTTTTCCATCCGACAGCCATTCCAGTCCACCGTCCGCACCGGAGCATCCCCATTCCAAAGTCCGAAGACATTACCCGCCAGCGCGACCTGCACGAATCCCGGCCCCTCTGGGCCGACTCGCCCCGCATCGCGCTTCGTACGAGGCAAAAGCCATCGAAGGATGACTACGACGTCATCATCGTCGGCGCCGGCATTTCGGGCGCCCTGATGGCGCATGCGCTGGCGGATGGAAAACGCTCCGTGCTCGTGGTCGACCGCCGTGCGCCCGTGCATGGCAGCACGCTTGCCAGCACCGCGATGATCCAGCACGAAATCGATATCCCGCTCCATAAACTCGCCGGCATGATCGGCCCGGAAAAGGCCGGTCGCGCCTGGCAGCGCTCGGCCCTCGCTGTCGAGCAGTTGACCCGTATCGTCGCCGATCTTGGCCTCTCCTGCGGCTTCGAGCGCAAGAAGACACTGTTCCTCGCCGGCGGCGAATATGGCAGCCGCGCCCTGCGCACCGAAGTCGATGCACGCCAAGCAGCCAACATCGAGGCCGATTTTATCGATGCCTCCAGTCTAGCCGGGCGCTTTTCCCTCGATCGCACCGGGGCGATCCTGAGCGACATTTCCGCCTCCGCAAATCCGGCCCAGATGACCGCCGGCATTCTGCGCGCGGCGGCAAGGCGTGGGATGGAACTCGTCAGCCCGCTTGAAATCACCGATGTGCGCTCGATGACGCAAGGTGTCTTCCTCGCCACGGCCGACGGCAAGATTCTCTCCGCCCGCCACGCTGTCTTCTGTTCCGGTTACGAATTCCTGGAGACGCTTGCGCACAAGGACCACGCCATCGTCTCCACCTGGGCGCTCGCCACGCCACCCGGCATTGCCCTGCCGGACTGGCTGAAGGACTGCATCGTCTGGGAAGGCGCTGATCCCTATCTCTATCTGCGCCGCTCGCGCGACGGCCGGCTGATTGCCGGCGGCGAGGACGAGGAGAGCGAGAACGCCTTTTCCTCGCCGCAAAAGCTGAAGAACAAGGCGACGATCATCCGCAGAAAGGTAGAAACCCTGCTCGGCCTCTCCCTGCCGGCGCCGGAATATACCTGGGCCGCCCCCTTTGGCACGACCCGCACAGGCCTGCCGCTGATTGGCTGCGTTCCAGGCATGGACAACGTCATCGCCGTCATGGGCTTTGGCGGCAACGGCATCACCTTCAGCCAGATCGCCGCCGAGATCGTCTCGTCGGCGATCGCCGGCCATGGCGATGCCGACGCGGACCTTTTCGCCTTCAGTCCAGGCACCACCTGACGAAACACCCTTCGGAAGGCCGCTATGGTATTGGAAACCCATATCGCCCGGATCGCGATGGGCGCTCAGGAGCGGAAGCGTTTGCGATAGTCTCCCGGCGTCAACCCGACGATGCGGGCAAAAACTTTCCGGAACGCGCCGGGATCATTATAGCCGACGTCTACCGCCACGTTGTCGACCGAGCGCGTGGTGAACTGCAGCAGTTCCTGGGCCTTCGCCACCCGCAACCGCTGGCAATAGTCCGTCGTCGTCAGTCCTGTCGCCTTGCGAAAACGCCGAAGGAAGGTGCGCTCTTCCAGCCCCGCCTGCGCAGCGAGCCCCTCAAGGCCGATCTCCTTCGCCTCCGTAGCCTGCAGAAAATGCTGCACCTTCAGGATCGCCGCATCGCCATGCAGCAGGCGCGGCGAGAAGGTGCTGTAGTAGCGCTGCTCCCGCCCCGGTGGATCGATGACGAATTGCCGCGCGATCTCCAGCATGATCGTGGGCCCGAGAAAACGGTCGATCAGTTTCAGCCCAAGATCGACCCAGGCCATGACGCCGCCGGCCGTGACGATGTCGCCATCGTCGCTGAGCAGCCGATCCGTATCGACGTGAACATCGGGAAAGCGCACTTCAAAGGTCTCGGCAATCACCCAGTTGGTGGTGATCGTCCGGCCGGTCAAAAGCCCCGTCTCGCCAAGCAAAAAGGCCCCGGCGCAAATCGAAGCGAGCTGGATGCCATTGGCATGGCATTCGCGCAGCCAGGCGGCGAAGGGCGCCGCGTCCTCCCGGCGGATGGGATCGCCAAGCGCCGGCGGCAGCACGAGAACGCAGGGCCGCGACGCCCCGGTCGGGAGAGCACTCGCTTCGATGCGCACCGGCTGCCCGTCCTCCAGCCGCCAATGGCTGACCCCGAGCACCGGCCCGGCCGCGCCCTTCCGGCCGGCCAGCTCCATCGCCGAATTGAAGAGATCGGTCATGCCGAGCACGGCCGCCATCTGCACCCCCGGATAAAGCACCAGTCCAATCTCGGCCGCGACTGTCATGTCACTTTCACCCTGTATTATGTCGATATCGCCAATGGCAAGAGATGGCAGGCCCGAGGCAGAATGTCCATGACATCAATCATGTGCAGAAAGGATCTCCCATGAGCAAACGCGCCGTCATCATCGTCGATCTCCAGAAGGACTATCTCGCCTCCGGCAGCTTCGCGCTGACCGGCATCGATGCCGCCGCCGCCAACGCCGCCCGCGTCGTCGACGCCGCACGCGGCAAAGGTGACCGGATCATCCACGTCCATCACGTGTCGAAGGAGGCCGATTCACCGCTCTTTGCCCCAAATACCGACGGCATCCATCCGATCCCGGCGGTAGCGCCGCAGGCCGGCGACACGGTCGTGGTCAAGAATTTTCCGAACTCTTTCCGCGAAACGACGCTCCAGCAGACCTTGCAGGACGGCGGCATCGAAGAGGTCGTGGTGGTCGGCGCGATGAGCGACGTCTGCATCGACGCGACCGCGCGCGCCGCCGCCGATCTCGGCTACGGGCTCACCGTCGTGCACGATGCCTGCGCCACGCGCGACAAGGCGTTTGGTGATTCGGTCGTGCCCGCCGCGCAGGTTCACGCCACGATCATGTCGGCGCTCGAATTCGGCTACGGCAAGGTCACGACGACGGCCGACTTCCTGGCTTGAATCCGGGAAGCATCTGAAAAAACCTGAAAAATGGCCATCTCCGCTCCGGCGGGGATGGCAAGCCGAAGACGAAAGCCTCCGGAAATCACCGTCCTTCGGACGCGCGTATTGCGGCGCGTCATTCGCCTGTCATGTGACAATGATGTCTCTTCCCGCGTGAATGCACCCGGCAGCCGCCAGGACCGGCGCCAAGCGGAGTACGCGTTGAATGGACATGGCTCAGGCCTTCGCCCTTGCCTCGGGCGCTCTTGTCGCGACCAACCTCGCCAGCATCGTGATCGCCGGCAAGCGGCTGAAACCGGCCGACGCCGCACCGCCGACAATCGACGAAAAGCCGCCGGTCTCGATCGTCGTTCCCGTCCGCGGCATCGAGAATTTTACAGCCGAAACGCTGGATCGTGCCTTTCGCCTGACCTGGCCGGACTATGAGCTGCTGTTCTGCGTCGCCCATGCCGGCGACCCCATCATCCCCGAAATCGAGAAGACCGCAGCGCGGCATGCCCATGTCGCTGCGCGCATCCTCGTCGGCGACGACCGCATCAGCGCCAATCCAAAACTCAACAACTGCGTCAAGGGCTGGCAGGCGGCACGCCATGATTGGGTGATCCTCGCCGATTCCAACGTGCTGATGCCGCCGGATTACATCCAGCACCTGATGGGCGGTTGGCGGACCGATTCGGGCCTGGTCTGCTCGACGCCGCTCGGCTCGCGGCCGGATGGTTTCTGGGCGGAGGTGGAATGCATGTTCCTCAACACCCAGCAGGCACGCTGGCAATATGCCGGCGAAGCGCTGGGGCTCGGCTTTGCGCAGGGCAAGAGCATGCTCTGGTACAAGCCCATGCTCGATGCGAATGGCGGCATCCATGCATTGAGCGCGGAAATCGCCGAGGATGCGGCCTCCACCAAGCTCGTTAGCCGGCTCGGCCTGAAGGTTCACCTCGTCTCCTCGCCCTTCGAGCAGCCGCTGGGCCGCCGCACGGGGCACGACATCTGGTCGCGCCAGTGCCGCTGGTCGCGCCTGCGTCGCGTCACCTTCCCGAGCTTCTTCACGCCGGAAATCTTGCTCGGCGCCATCCCGCCGCTGTTACTGGCGCTTGTCGCGGCCATGATCTCCGACGCAACGCTTGCGCCGGCCGCACTTCTGGTGCTCGCGGCCATCTACCTGCCGGAGGTGGCGCTTGCACTTGCCAAGGGCTGGCGGCTCTCCCTCTGGTCCGTCCCGGCCATGATCGTCCGCGATATCATGATGCCGGCCATCTGGCTACGCAGCTGGGTCGGCGGCAATATCGACTGGCGCGGCAACACGATGACCATTGGCACCACTGCCTGCGAACTGAAGGAAGCGCCGGCCGGGTCGTAAAAACCCGGTCAGCTCTTCACACAGAGCCCCTCCAACAGCGTTCGAAAACCGCGCACCGCGCGCCGGGAGGTTTCTTCCGGCGCCTCCGACTTGGCAATCCACAGGGCGGCGTGGCTGCTGGCGCCGTTGATCAGGCGGGCCGCCGCCTCCGTATCGATATCCGCCATCACACCATCGGCCTTCAACTGCTCGATGCTGCGGCTGAGTGCTGCAATGCAGCCGCTTGTGGTCTGCCATTGCGACACGTCGCCGAGCACCGCCGGCCCATCGCGAAACATGATGCGCTGGATTTCCGGCTCCAGCGCCATCTCGATATAGGCGACGCATTCTGCGACGAACCCTTGCCAGCGATTCGGAGCCGCCGCCGAAACCTGGTGCAGCCGCGTCGTCATTTCCGCGTCGATTTCCCGGATGACCGCCTGGAGAAGCCCCTTCTTGTCGCCGAAGTGGTGGTACAGCGCGCCGCGCGTCAGCCCAGCGCCCGCCGTGAAGTCGTCCATCGACGCATCTGCATAGCCCACGGTTCCGAAAGCCAGCCGCCCGGCAGCAATCAGCTTGGCCTTCGTTTCTGCAATCATTTCCTCGCGCGGTTTGCGCATGGCATTTTCCTTTCACATACGCCGCGTATTTTATTTGACATACGCCACGTATGCAACTATCTCTTCGACATACGCCACGTATGTAAGTGGCAGGACGGTTCATTTTCAGGAGCAGGCCATGGCCAACCCGTACAAAGAGATTTTCAGCGTGCCTGGAACGAAAGGCTTTTCCGCCGCCGGTTTCCTCGCGCGCCTTCCCATCGCCATGGCGCCGATCGGCATTGTCGCCATGCTGTCGCAGACCCACGGTGAATACTGGCTCGCCGGCGCCGTGTCCGCCACCTTCGCGCTGACCAATGCGCTGATCTCGCCGCAGGTCTCCCGCCTCGTCGATCGCTACGGCCAGGCGGCCGTGCTGACACCGGCGACCATCATCGCCGTCATCGCCTTCCTGGCGCTGATTATCGGCACCAACCAGGGTTGGCCCGTCTGGACGCTCTTCGTTTCCGCCTTCCTCGCCGCTGCCATGCCCAGCATGCCCGCCATGCTGCGCGCCCGCTGGAGCGACATTTTCCGCGACCGCCCGGAACTCAACACCGCCTTCGCCTTCGAATCGGCGGCCGATGAGCTGGTCTACATTGCCGGGGCCTCGCTTTCGGTCGGTCTCGCCGTGGCGCTCTTCCCCGAAGCCGGCATGCTGATCAGCACCACCTTCCTCGCCATAGGCACGCTCGCCTTCGTGCTGCAGCGCTCCACCCAGCCGGCGGTCCGCCATGTCGCCGGCAGCACGCCACAGAAATCGGCAATCCGTCTCCGCCCCGTACAGATCATTACGCTCGCCCTCATTTTCGTCGGCTCCACCTTTGCAACGGCAGAAGTCAGCGCGGTCGCCATCACCAAGGAACTCGGCCAGCCGAACGCCGCCAGCCTCGTCATCGGCGTCTACGCCGTCGGCTCCTTCGTCGTCGGCCTCATCCTGGGCGCCCTGAACCCGAAGATGGCGCTCCAGAAGCAATTGATGATCGCCGTCGCCATCCTGGCGCTGACTGCGCTGCCGCTGCCCTTCGCAGGCACGGTTCCTATGCTCGCAATCGCCGTCTTCCTCAGCGGTGTCGCCATCTCGCCGACCTTCATCACCGCCTTCGGCATCGTCGAGCGTCGCGTGCCGGAAAGCATGCTGACCGAGGGCGTCACCTGGGTCACCACGGGCATCGGCATCGGCATGGCCCTCGGCGCCTTCGTCGCCGGCTGGGCGGTCGACAATTTCGGCGCACAGAACGGCTTCTGGGTCTCCATCGCCGCCGGCCTCGGCGCCGTCCTCACCATCGGGCTTGGCCAGCGCGTACTTGCCGGCGAGGATTGCGATGACGGGGTCTGCCCGCTGGTGCAGGCCGCTGAATAAACAAAAAAAGCCCGGCAGAGATGCCGGGCTTTTTCATTTTGAATTGATTGCCTCAGACGAGGCGGCTCTGTTCCAGCGCCGCTTCCACGAAGCTCGCAAAGAGCGGGTGTGGATCGAGTGGGCGGCTCTTCAGTTCCGGGTGGTACTGGACGCCGATGAACCACGGGTGATCCGGATATTCCACCGTCTCCGGCAGAACGCCGTCCGGCGACATGCCGGAGAAGACGAGGCCACAGCCTTCCAGCCGGTCCTTGTAATCGACGTTCACCTCGTAGCGGTGACGGTGACGTTCGGAAATGTCCGTCGAGCCGTAAATGTCGGCGATCTTGGTGCCGCCCTTCAGCGTCGCGCGATAGGCGCCGAGACGCATCGTGCCGCCGAGATTGCCCGAGGCGGAACGCTTCTCCAGATCATTACCCTTCACCCATTCCGTCATCAGGCCGACGACCGGCTCGGCCGTCTTGCCGAACTCCGTGGACGACGCCTTTTCAAGGCCGGCGAGATTGCGCGCCGCTTCCACGACGGCCATCTGCATGCCGAAGCAGATGCCGAAATACGGCACCTTGCGCTCGCGGGCGAAGCGCGCCGCGTTGATCTTGCCCTCGGAGCCGCGCTCACCAAAACCGCCGGGAACGAGAATGCCGTGCACCTTTTCCAGATACGGCGCCGGATCTTCCTTCTCGAAGACCTCCGACTCGATCCATTCAAGCTTGACCTTGACATGGTTGGCGATGCCACCGTGGTACAGCGCCTCGATCAGCGACTTGTAGGCATCCTTGAGGCCGGTATACTTGCCGACGATGGCGATCGTAACCTCGCCTTCCGGCGTCTTGATGCGATCGGAAACCGTCTGCCAGGCCTCGAGACGCGGCTTCGGCGCCGGCTCGATGCCGAAGGCGGCCAGCACTTCGTCGTCCAGGCCTTCCTTGTGGTAGGCGAGCGGCACATCGTAGATCGACGCAACGTCGAGCGCCTGGATAACGGCAGTCTGGCGCACGTTGCAGAACAGCGAGAGTTTTTTGCGCTCGGCTTCCGGGATTTCCCGGTCGGCACGCACCAGCAGGATATCGGGGTGAATACCCATGGCCTGCAACTCCTTGACGGAGTGCTGCGTCGGCTTGGTCTTGAGTTCGCCGGCAGCCGGAATATAGGGCATCAGCGTCAAGTGGACATAGACGGCCGTGCCGCGCGGCAGATCGTTGCCGAGCTGGCGGATCGCCTCGATGAAGGGCATGGCCTCGATGTCGCCCACCGTGCCGCCGATCTCGCAGATGACGAAATCGTAGTCTTCGTTGCCGTCGGTGACGAAGTTCTTGATCTCGTTGGTAACGTGCGGGATGACCTGCACGGTCGCGCCGAGGTAGTCACCGCGGCGTTCCTTGTCGATGATGTTTTTGTAGATGCGACCGGTGGTGATGTTGTCGGTCTTGGTGGCCGAACGCCCGGTAAAGCGCTCATAGTGGCCGAGGTCGAGGTCGGTTTCCGCGCCGTCGTCGGTAACGAACACCTCGCCGTGCTGCGTCGGGCTCATGGTGCCCGGATCGACATTGAGATAGGGGTCTAGCTTCCTGAGGCGAACGCGGTAACCGCGAGCCTGAAGGAGAGCTCCGAGTGCAGCGGCAGCGATGCCTTTTCCGAGGGAAGAAACCACGCCGCCTGTGATGAATACATATCGCGCCATGGGAGTCACCGAATACCTTTTCAAAATCGATTGCGCCACCGAAAAATCACCTTGGGCGTGATTTCGGAAGTCACAATCGGCGTTTTACACAAGAAGAAGGCCGGTTGGGTTTCGCCAACCGGCCGATTTGTCTTTTTCGTCGTTGCGGTTTACTGACCGCTCGGGACGCCGGAGTTTTGCTCCGTGCCCGTCGTACCGTTGCCCGTCGTGGTGGGCGTATTGCCAGTGCCGGTGCCGGTTGCTGCTCCACCTTCGGTCGGAACGGCGTCGGTGCCGGTCGTCGCAGGCGTCTGGTTGTTCTGCGTGCCCTGATTCTGTTCACCGCCGCCGAGCGCGTCGAGAACGCCGCCCGTGCCGGTCGTGCCCGGGATACGGTCGAGAATGTCGGTCGGCTGCGTCTCGTAGCGGGCGATGATGCCCATGCCGAGCGCGAGAACGAAGAACAGCGTGGCAAGGATGGCCGTGGTGCGCGTCAGGGCATTGGCCGTGCCGCGCGCCGACATGAAGCCGGAGCCGCCCCCGATGCCGAGGCCGCCGCCTTCAGAGCGCTGGATCAGCACGACGCCGATCAACGCGACGACGACCATGAGATAGATGACGAGCAAAATGGTCTGCATGTTTCAGGATCCCGGCCAGACGGCCCAAATTTCAGGTTTGCGGCTCAATATACCAAGCCGCGCGCCATTCCAAGCCCTTCCGACCAATCCGCCTGCCCTTTTGCAGGCAGGCGAAACAAGCTTCAGGCTGTGAGTTCTTCGTATGCCCGGTAGATGGCAAGGAAGTCGTCCGATTTCAAGCTTGCACCGCCGATCAGCGCGCCATCGACATTGGCGACCCCCATCAGCTCCTTGGCGTTGCCGGGCTTTACCGAGCCACCATAGAGAATGCGCATCTTGGCGCCCTCGCCGGCAAAACGGGCCGTGAGTTCGGCGCGCATGAAGGCGTGCGCCTCTTCCACGTCTGCCGCCGTCGGAGTCAGACCCGTGCCGATCGCCCAGACCGGTTCATAGGCGATGACGGTGTTTTCCGCCGTTGCGGCGTCCGGCACGGAGCCGTCAAGCTGGGTCTTCAGCACGTCCAGCGTCTTGCCGCCCTTGCGCTCGTCCCCGGTCTCGCCGATGCAGACGATGGCGACGAGGTCGTTTTGATGGGTGATCTCGGCCTTGGCACGGATCAGTGCGTCGCTTTCCTTGTGGTCGGTGCGACGCTCGGAATGTCCCACGATGACGTGGGTACCGAAGCAGTCGGCGATCATTTCCGCCGAAACGTCACCCGTGTGGGCGCCCGATGCCTTTTCATGGCAGTCCTGTGCGCCGATCAGAAGCGGGCTGTCGTCGCAGAGTGCGGTCGCCACATAGAGCAGCGTCGCTGGCGGGCAGATCAGCGCTTCGACCTTTTCAGAGAGCGGCCCCTTCACGCCTTCGGCCATCGCCTTGATCTGGTCGAGCGATGCACGCGTGCCGTTCATCTTCCAGTTCCCGGCAACAAGCGGGGTTACGTCCGGTGTCATGAGGCCTCCCTATCCATAAAATCGGTCGCTTGCGGCGTAGCAAATCGAAGCCTATTGCGCAAACAGCCAGTTGAGCGTTTCCCGCCAGTCCGTCATGCGCACGGGTGTGCCGTGACCGCCGGTCTGGAACAGCACGAAGCGCGCCGGCACGCCGGCCTTGCGCAGCTTGCGGAACACGGTGATCTGGTCATTGGCGGCATAGACACTGTCGCTGTCGCCGTGGGTGAAATAGACGGGCAGTTTCGCCTTGAAGGCCGGCGTCTTCGCATAGTCGCCATCCGCCGCGCCACCCATCAGCACCATGCCGGCAAGGCTTTTGACCGCCACCGGATCGCGCGCGACGCGCGCGCAGATGAAACTGCCCATCGAGGCGCAGGCGAGAACGACCGGCGCATTCGGCGAGAGCGCCTTGGCGGTGAGAATGAGGCCCGAAACGCGCGCCGCACCCGCATCATCGAAGGACGGCACGCTCGGCGCGTAGTAGACGCCACCGCCGCGCACCGCGAGGTTCTTCAGCCGGTTGAAATTGCCGCCGAAATTCCAGTCGTTGCTGCCGAGCCGCCGATCGCCGCCGCGGCCATGGATGAAGATGACGCTGAAAGCCGCCCCCTCGCCCTTGCCGGTCATCGTCACGTCGATCGGCCCCGCAGGCGTGTCGATCGTTGCATTCTGCTGCGCCTTCTTCACCGCCGTCGAGACATAGGCGGCCTTTACACGACGCTCCGGCACCTGGTCGCGCCCGTTGATGTCGCGCAGTTCCTGGTAGTCGATAACGCGAAGCGCGCCGTCATCCGAGCTTTCGACCACGGCACCATAGCCAAACAGCGCGTCCTTCCAGGCATCGAGCGTCAGCGCGGCCGCGTCCTGCACGGCTATTCCGGCGAACAGCGCGGCCAGAACCAGCCGGCGGAAGCAATGAACTGTGGACTGAGGCATGAACTGGCGCTCCCTTGCGGTGGCGATACTTGCCATCCGCCCACGCGCAACGCAATCCTCGGCCAGCGGTTGGCGCGGCTTCGCGCGTGTGCAGCCGAGTGGAATCACTCGGTGTCGCACAATGCGGCAGACAGAGTGGCAGACCGGGTTCCGCCGGGCGTTCGCCAGTCTGTCATCGCGAAACCCCACGGAATCTGGCAGAGTCGCTGGTGATTCGCCGATGAATTTATTTTCGCCAAACCCCGATCCACCCGGATCGACGGGAGAACTGGCAAACGGAACAAACTCTGAACAGCCCATGCAAGACGACAACGACCTTTTCGCCAATATGCCCTCCAAGCCCGCCAAGCAGCCTGCCGCTCCGGCCGAAAAGCCGACGCCGACAGTCGCCACGCCGGCCCGCGAACCACGGCAGCCCATCAGCGAAGGCTCGGGCGGCTACGACGCCTCTGCGATCCGCGTGCTCGAGGGCCTCGAGCCGGTGCGCATGCGCCCCGGCATGTATATCGGTGGCACGGACGAGAAGGCGCTGCACCACCTGTTCGCCGAAGTCATCGACAACTCGATGGACGAAGCGGTTGCCGGCCATGCCAACTTCATCGATGTGTACCTCGACGCTGAAGGCTTTTTGACGGTCACCGACAACGGCCGCGGCATCCCGGTCGAGAACCATCCGCAGATGCCGGGCAAGTCGACGCTCGAAGTCATCCTCACCGTGCTGCATGCCGGCGGCAAGTTCGACGGCAAGGCCTACGAGACCTCGGGCGGCCTGCACGGCGTCGGCGTCTCGGTCGTCAACGCGCTGTCCGACCATCTTGAGGTCGAAGTCGCCCGCAACAAAAAACTCTACCGCCAGCGTTTTTCGCGCGGCAAGCCGGTCGGCGGCCTGGAAGAGCTTGGCGACGTGCACAACCGTCGCGGCACGAAAGTGCGCTTCCATCCAGACCCGGACATCTTCGGCGCGCATGCCCGTTTCGATCCCGGCCGCGTCTTCCGCATGGCCCGCTCCAAGGCCTATCTCTTCGGCGGTGTCGAAATCCGCTGGAGCTGCGATCCGTCATTACTGCCTGAAGGCTCTGAAACACCGGAAAAGGCCGTCTTCCATTTCCCCGGCGGCCTGAAGGACTATCTTCAGGCAACGCTTGGCAAGGACTACACCGTCACCCGCGAGATTTTTGCCGGCAAGAGCGAGAAGTCGGGCGGTCACGGTTCGCTGGAATGGGCCGTCACCTGGTATGGCGGCGATTCGCTAATCCATTCCTATTGCAACACCATTCCGACGGCCGACGGCGGCACGCATGAGGCCGGCCTCCGGATCGCGCTCACCAAGGGCCTGAAAAACTACGCCGAACTGACCCAGAACAAGCGGGCGGCGGGGATCACCACCGACGACGTGATGATCTCGGCCGTCGGCATGCTCTCCGTCTTCATCCGCGAGCCGGAATTCGTCGGCCAGACGAAGGACAAGCTCGCCTCCGTCGAGGCCCAGCGCATCGTCGAGAACGCGCTGCGCGACCCCTTCGACCACTATCTCGCCGACAACCCGGGCGAAGCGGCAAAGCTGCTCGAATGGGTGATCGAGCGTGCGGAGGAGCGTCTGCGCCGCCGCAAGGAAAAGGAAGTCAGCCGCAAGACGGCGGTGCGCAAGCTGCGCCTGCCCGGCAAACTCGCCGACTGCTCGCAGAATTCCGCCATAGGCGCCGAACTCTTCATCGTCGAGGGTGATTCGGCAGGTGGTTCGGCAAAACAGGCGCGCAACCGCGCCAATCAGGCCATTCTCCCGTTGCGTGGCAAGATCCTCAACGTCGCCAGCGCCGGCCGCGAAAAGCTCAGCGCCAACCAGCAGATTTCCGATCTGATACAGGCGCTCGGCTGCGGTACCCGCTCGAAATACCGCGAAGAGGACCTGCGCTACGAGCGCGTCGTCGTCATGACCGATGCCGACGTCGACGGCGCGCATATTGCCTCGCTGCTCATCACCTTCTTCTATCAGGAGATGCCGGACCTCATCCGCGGCGGTCACCTCTTCCTCGCCGTGCCGCCGCTCTATCGCCTCAGCCAGGGTGGCAAGACGCTCTATGCGCGCGATGACGGGCACCGCGAGGAGTTGATGCGCACCGAGTTCAACAGTCGCGGCAAGGTGGAGATCGGGCGTTTCAAGGGCCTCGGCGAGATGTTGCCGGCGCAGCTCAAGGAAACCACGATGGACCCGAAGAAGCGCACGCTGCTCAAGGTCGCGATCGATGACGTGGATTTCGAGGGCACGCGCACCGCCGTGGACGACCTGATGGGCACTAAGCCGGAAGCCCGCTTCCGCTTCATCCAGGAGCGCGCGGTCTTCGCCGACAACCTTGATATCTGAGGTTTTGCCGCCTTATTTTCGCGGCAAAGCCGGCTTCTAACCGGCAGAAACGAAGGCGGAAAGGACGGCCATGAAAGCTGCGCTCATCGTCATGACGATCATGGGTTGCGACGACAGCGCGACCCAGTGCCATTACATCGACACGGTCGACCGCAGCTGGCAGACCGTATCGCTCTGCGATGCGCAGGCCGAAACCTATATCAATCGCCACCAGAACAAGAACTACCCGGTGATCGTCGCCGTGTGCGAAAGCTCAGGCGATCGTATCACCGCCGATGTCGCTAAGCCCGCGCCCGATGCAACGCCGGCTGACACCCTTGCCGCCACAGAGGTTCCGGTACCGGCCGAAACTGCCGAAGCCAAAGAAGGTCTGGCGGCCCGCACGCTGAACTTCGTGAAAAAGGCCATTCCCGACAAAGCGGCTCTGAAAGCCGCCGTGACCACGCCTGTGCGCTACGCCGAGGATGGTTACTCCTGGGTGGTAAAACGCTTCACAAAATGAGGTTTACGCCGCTTCGCGTGTGGCGATGACGGCGTAGCTGCGCGCTGTCTGGCGTTGCTCGGCAATCGCCAGGCGCTCGACCAGCTCCAACATCGACTGGCAGGATGTATTGCCCGCCACGCGGGCGCTGGACAGCAGCCGCTCGGAGACCGAAAGCAGGCCATCGCCGCCCTTGGCCTCGCACCGCCACAGCATTGTCGCCTCGGAAAACAGCACGCTGATATCCCGGCCAAGGCCTGCGGCCTCGTAAAGTGCGCGCACCGCAGCCTCGCGACCGTCGGAGAGAATGGAACGTACGCGCCGTTCCGCCTGCCCGGATAGATTGGTAATCGCGGCGGCAAAGAACTCCACCCGTCCCGTGCACAGCGCGTGCATGAGAAAGACCGGCGTCAGCCGTGCGGTGAGGCGCAGATGCTCGACAAGGGCCGGCATTTCGGTCGGTGTTACCTCCGCCACCATGCCGATCGTCGCGATGTCGCAGGCTTCGCGTGTGATACGCTCGACGCGGCTCGTTCCAACCGCAGCCTGGATAAGCCCGAAGCCGGCAAGGGCCGTGCCGACCTTCTCGACAAGCGCATGGCGCGCATCGCTTGGCAGGTCTTCACGGTCAAGCAGCAGCGCACGGATGTCCGCGTCGTGCCCGAGACGGTCGGCAATGCGCGCCAGGCTGCGGCGCGACAGCACCGCCCCTTCGTTCTCCAGCAATGCCAGCACGTCCGGCACCTCGCCGATTTCGGCAAGCGCGGCACACACCGGCCGGGAGACATAGACGCGGTTTGCCACCAGCATGCGCGTCACGTCACTTCCCCTGGCAGCGAGATCGACAAGATCCGCATCCGTAAGCAGAGACGAACAAAGAATGATATGCGCGGCGATTTCCGGCTGGTCTTCGGCAAGCGGCAGGATGACGGCGCGCGGGGCATCCCCGCACTCGGCCAGCGCTTCAGCGAGTGCCAGACGCACTTTCGGCGCCGGATCGTCGAGCAGGAAGATCATCGCCATTTCGGCGGCGTGCCGGTCTTCGACGGCTATGCGGGCGCGTGCGTAAGCTCGCGCCAACACACTGGCGGCCTTCGCCCTGTCGGCTGCCCTCGCGGTCTCGACCCATCGGAGAAAAGCATGAACGATCAATGGACGCCCCAAACGCCTGCACTACAACTGTACGAAACACGCTATCGACAAAGTGTTTAAGATTGGTTCACCATATCCGTTAACCGGGCGGTCATTGCCACGGATGGCCCGCAAAGCCGTGAAAGGAATTCAGACCAGCCTTGGCCGGCGCCGCCAAACAAAAAAGGCCGCCCCGTGGGCGGCCTTTCCGTATTCGATAAGGGCTCGAACCGATTACTCGGCGTCGCCTTCAGCGGCCTTCTTCTTGGCCGGGGCCTTCTTCTTCGGAGCGGCGTCTTCGCCTTCCGCAGCTTCGGCCTTGGCAGCAGCCTTCTTCTTCGGCGCGGCCTTCTTGGCTTCCGTGTCGGAACCCTCTTCGTCTTCAGCCATCAGCTCATCCTTGGAAACGGTCTTGTCCGTTACCTTGATTTCGCTGAGCAGGTGATCGACGACCTTTTCTTCGAAGATCGGGGCGCGCAGCGATGCGGCGGCACCCGGGGTCTTCTGGAAGTATTCGAGGATCTGCTTTTCCTGGCCCGGGAACTGGCGGAGCTGCTCATAGAGCGAGCGCTGCATTTCATCGTCGCTCACCTGAACGCCGGCCTTTTCGCCGATTTCCGAGAGAACGAGGCCGAGACGGACGCGGCGTTCAGCGAGCTTGCGATATTCTTCGCGGGCTGCCTCTTCCGTGGTGTCTTCGTCAGCAAAGGTCTTGCCGGACTGCTGGAGGTCGGTGTTGATCTGGCGCCAGATGTTTTCGAACTCGGCGTCGACCAGGCGTTCCGGCGTGTCGAACTTGTACATCTCGTCGAGCTGGTCGAGGATCTGACGCTTGACCTTCTGGCGGGTGACCGAGCCGTACTGGCTTTCGATCTGGCCGCGGACGATTTCGCGCAGCTTGTCAGCC
The DNA here is from genome assembly GCF_052438155.1 of Shinella sp. Taxonomy (NCBI): domain Bacteria; kingdom Pseudomonadati; phylum Pseudomonadota; class Alphaproteobacteria; order Hyphomicrobiales; family Rhizobiaceae; genus Shinella; species Shinella sp. Next base: position 131,001 of record NZ_JBQVPI010000002.1, read on the forward strand.
GATTCGAGGCCGAGCTTCTTGGCCAGGTCGTCGTTGATCTCGACTTCAGCCGGAGCAGCGACGTCCTTGACGTTGATGTCGAAGGTGGCTTCCTTGCCGGCGAGGTTTGCGGCCGGGTATTCGGTCGGGAAGGTCACGGTGATGACCTTCTCGTCGCCAGCCTTCAGGCCGATGAGCTGTTCTTCGAAGCCCGGGATGAAGCGGTTGGAGCCGATGACGAGTTCTGCGTCTTCGTCCTTGCCGCCGTCGAAGGGCTCGCCGTCGACCTTGCCGAGGTAGTCGATCGTGACGCGGTCGCCGTCGGCGGCCTTGCCCTTCTTGGTTTCGTAGGAACGCGCGCTTTCGGCGATCTTCAGGATCTGCTCGTCAACTTCCGAAGCATCGATTTCAACGACTTCGCGCGTGACGGCGATGCCGGAAGCGTCCTTCAGCTCGATTGCCGGGATGACTTCGTAGGAGAGCGTGAACTCGAAATCGGCTTCAGCGGCGAGAATCTTCTCGGCTTCGGCCTGGTCTTCGGTCATCGCGACTTCCGGCTGCGTAGCGGACTTTTCGCCGCGCTCGGAGAGAATCGTCGACGGACGGTCGCGGATGATCTCGTTGACGAGTTCAGCCATGATCGACTTGCCGTACATCTTCTTGAGATGCGCGAACGGCACCTTGCCCGGACGGAAACCGTTGATACGAACACGGCCCTTGGCGTCTTGAAGACGCTCATTCAGCTGAGTTTCCATGTCCTTGGCCGGGATAACGACCTTGATTTCGCGCTTCAGCCCTTCAGCGAGCGTTTCGATAACCTGCATGTTCAAACCTTTATTTCGAGTTGGCGGTGCTCAAACCGGCCTGCCGGTTATGGCGAACACCCCGCCGGTCCATGTGCCGGCAGTGGCTTTACTGAATTCGGTGGCCTTTTGGCAAGCAAAATGGCGCTCTCGACAGCGCTGTGCGCCATTCATGGCGCACAAAGAACGCTATCGTACTTTAGAATCTGCTGCATAATCCCTTAAATCGCCTTCGAATTAAGGGATTATGCAGCAGTGTCCACAAACCGCTGAAACCTGCTGTTTCCGCGTTTGGTGGCTCTGGTGCGGGTAGAGAGACTTGAACTCCCACGCCTTTCGGCACCAGAACCTAAATCTGGCGTGTCTACCAATTTCACCATACCCGCGTCTCAGAAACCTCGTTGCCACGGCGGCTTGCGGCCGCTCATCATGGCGCCTTCCGAGCGCGGCGTCTCTATATCACCCGTTTTCAGCGGATCAAAGGAAAAATGCGCGATCCGCGCGTTCACCGTCAATAGAGCGGTTCTTCATAGATTGGTGCACCGCGCAGGACCAGACGGGCAATCTGCGGCGTGCCATCTTTCGAGACCCGCGCCTCGACTTCCAGCTCTTCCTGATTGCGCGCCTCCTCCAGAACCTTGCCCTCGCCTTCCGGCACATAATAGCGCTCGATGCCATAGTTGACGAACAGCGTTTCCGGCAGACCGTCCACACCGGCATAATAGTCGAAAGGCAACGTGCGTAGCACGACGCTGCCTTCGGCCGGCGCAAGGTCACCGAAACTCGCTTCGCTCGCCGTCCACAGGCCGTCGGCGCCGGGCTTCAGGCGGACCGACATCCGCGCCCGTTCGCCGGCCTTCGGCTCATCGCCAGTGATGATCGATTTCGAGATCGTCGAGATCGGATAGGACAGGATCACATAGTCGCCACGCAGGAGGTCGCGCGGATCGACGGGCAGCGTCTTCAGTTTGACATCCACGCCGTTGCGCAGGATGGAGGCGCGGCTTTCGACCATGTAGCCGAGCACGGCCGTCTGCAGCGCGGCGGCGATGATCGCAGCAACAAGCGGAGGCATGCTGAAAAACCGGGATATCGTCATGATCAAACCTCCGCCTTCGTTTCAGCCTGGGAAAAACGCCGCTCCAGCGTGATCACGCCCCAGGCGATCAGCGCCACCACCAGACCGGAAACGAGGAAGAAGCCGGATGTGCCAATGATCGAGCCGATCGTTTCCGAGGCGAGATAGAGCGTCTCGGCCGCGAAGGTGGCATAGCCTAGATAGCGTACCGCGCCGTTTTCCTTACCGGACAGCGCGATGCCGGCGATAGCGGCTACAAGGGTGATGATGCCGAGGAGCAGCCGATCCCCGATACCATCGAATTCCGCATGCAGCACGAGAAGGCCGACGATCAGAACAAGGTAGGAGTAGAAGGCCGGGGATGCACCGGCACTGCGGGCAACCGCATGAAGCGGCGATTGCGGCACGGCGGCAAGCAGGTAGGCGACCGCACCGAAGGCGGCGATTGCGATTGCAGTCGTCGGCGTCTCGTACTCGCTATAGATAAAGGCAAGCCAGGTCACGAGCAGCAGATAGGCCAGATGCCGGACCCGGTCGGCACCCGTATAGCGCACGAGCAGGATAATGATGACGGCCATGACCGGCATCAGCCAGAGCAGCACCATATCATTGGCACTATAGGATGCGGTCCAATCCGCACCGCAAACGACAAAGGCAAGAAAGCCCGCAATGGCCGCAACGGCGCCCGAGCGGAAGAGTAAAGCCGTCACGACCGCGCCAGCGAACCAGACAAGCATCGCCTGGAGCGCATCGCCGGAGAGGTGGTACATCTGCCCCACCAGTGCGATCGCGCCACCGAAGGCGAGCGTGCCGAGCACGAGAAAGGCGGCGGCAAGCCGCTCTGCACCGCGCGTGATGAGCACCCCGCCGGCAAGATAGGCGCCCCAGATCACCCCGACGATACCGACGAGCCGGACGAGGCGTGGAATGGCTTCCCAATTGGCGGCAACCAGCAGCAGAAGCGCGGCAGAGACGAGGAGCGCTGCGATGATCATCAGCACGCGACCGAGGCTGAACGAACTGGGGCGGGAATCGTACTCCTTCAGCAAGCGCCCTACGGTCGGCTCATCTAGAAGGCCTTGCACCGTCCAGAGTTTGAGATCGCGCTCCAACCTGCCCCTATACATTCGTTCCCGCTCCGTTCGAAAATTGTGCCGACATTCAGCCGATCCCGGTTCTGTCAACAAGGACGATATAGGTTGCCAAGAAATTCGCAATTGGAGCAAAAACTCGAAAAACGGGCAGTTCTTCGTGGGCTATTCCTTGAATGCGACACAACGAACAACAAGATTAACGAGAAATAAAGAAACCCATGACATATCTAGCCTGTAGCCATCGATTGGCTTCCCGATTTTCCGCATGCATCTGACGCATACCATCCATGCTCATATTGCACTGCACAAAATCCGGGAATGGAGCTATATTGCAGTCATCGGATCAGAAGCGATCCGGCCCGGAAATCAAGGCGCCGCGTAACGTAAGGCGACAGAAGAACGGGAGGGCGGAATGGTCAAGCGCCCGGCATGACGCCAGAGACCCGACACCTCGGAAACGGGGTTCGACATAGAATTCGAAGCGCCGCACTCCTCCTCCCAGCGTCGCTTCGATACGATTGGCAACACTCCTCCTCCCAGTTGCCAATCATCTTTAGTGACGCCCGCTGGACCTCCTCCCCCAGCGGGCGTTATTATTTGCGCGGAATGCATGGCATTTCTCCGCCGCGAGCGAAAAACCCCTCTTCCTTTTCCAGTCGGCCTTAAGTTTGCGCAGCCCGCTTTGGCCGGCGTGAGAAACATGCGCCCCGCGCATGGGTACCATTCCCATCCGGCACTTCTGTGGGAAGTGCTGCCACGCTATATCAAAGCCATCGGTCGGGCGACGATCTCCTCCTCCCAACGTCCCCGACAGGATTGGCAGCCCCTCCTCCTCCCAGGTTGCCAATCGATATCAGCAACGCCCGCCGGATCTCCTCCCCCGGCGGGCGTTGTTTTTTGCGCCGCACCCACACAAGCATGCATGGCCGCATTTACCTTTGTGGCGAATCGCCCTGATTTTGGCCAGAATTTCGCCAAAATTTCCGCTTGACATGCGTAAAACGCATGGGTGCCGTGCCGTAACAGCGCTGTTCTTTTCGGCGATGCAGCGTATATTTCAATCCATCAGATCAGGGCGGCGCCAAAGACGAGCGGCCGCCCAGTAGGAAGCCCATGAAAGGGGTAAAGACATGAACCTGGCACGCTCTTTTAACAACTGGCGCAAGTACCGTCAGACCGTCAACGAACTCGGCCGTATGTCGGACCGTGAACTCCGCGACCTCGGCATCGGCCGCAGCGATATCCCGTACATCGCTCGCAAGGCTTCGATCTAAGCCGAACGATCCTGAACGGATCCATTTCAAACGCCCTCCGGCTTCCCACCGGAGGGCGTTTTCGTTTGCCCGTTTTTGCGGCGCACAATGTCTCGTTTTTTCATCCGCAACATCGATGAATCCGGTGCTCATCGCCCTATCTGCCCGGAATATCGGCACTTTCTGCCTTTTGCCCTCAGTGGAACCAGATGCTCGCTCGTTAATCATCTTATTGCACAAATGCATAGCAGCTGCATTTTCTTTGCACTGCACATTAACAAAGAGCGGGCGTATATAGACCTCACAAACCGGCGAGCAGACCTCCCGGCCAACCGCTTCTGAGGAGCAAGACAATGAACCCGATCCGCATCGCAAAGAACTGGATTTCCTACCGCCGCACGATGAACGAACTTGGCAACCTGTCGAACCACACGCTGTCCGACATCGGCCTGACCCGTTACGACATCCGCGACATCGCTTCCCGTTCCTTCCGCTAAGACATCAGCCGGATTTCCGCCGCTGCGGCCGGAAACGGCGACGCGCGAGGAACGTTTCAAACGGCACCATCTGGTGCCGTTTTTGATTCCGGGGTGCGGCATGCGCGCCAGACGCTTTTCCTTGGAATTGCTCCGGCCCCCATGGTAACGAACCGCCATGACAAAAACCTCTTCCTTCGCCCCCATTCACGTCATCGGCGGTGGCCTTGCCGGCTCCGAAGCCGCCTGGCAGATCGCCGAAAGCGGCATCCCCGTCATCCTGCATGAAATGCGCGGCGTGCGCGGCACGGATGCCCACAAGACGGACGGCCTTGCCGAACTCGTCTGTTCCAACTCCTTCCGCTCCGATGACGCGACCAGCAATGCGGTCGGCGTGCTGCATGCCGAAATGCGGCTTGCCGGTTCGCTGATCATGCGCGCGGCCGATGCCAATCAGGTTCCGGCCGGCGGTGCGCTCGCCGTGGATCGCGACGGTTTTTCCATCGCCGTCACGGCCGCGCTCGAAAGCCATCCGCTGATCACCATTACGCGCGAAGAAGTGACCGGCCTGCCGCCGGAGGACTGGGACCAGGCGATCATCGCCACCGGCCCGCTGACCGCGCCGTCGCTTGCTGCCGCGATCCAGGAACGCACCGGCGCCGATTCGCTCGCCTTCTTCGATGCCATCGCGCCGATCGTGCACACGCCGAGCATCGACATGGATATCTGCTGGTTCCAGTCGCGCTACGACAAGGTCGGCCCCGGCGGTACGGGCAAGGACTATATCAACTGCCCGATGGATGAGGCGCAGTACTATGCCTTCATCGACGCCTTGATTGCCGGCGACACGACGGGTTTCAAGGAATGGGAAGGCACGCCCTATTTCGACGGCTGCCTGCCGATCGAAGTCATGGCCGAACGCGGCCGCGAAACGCCGCGCCACGGCCCGATGAAACCGATGGGCCTGACCAACGCACATAACCCGACCGTAAAAGCCTATGCCGTCGTGCAACTGCGCCAGGACAATGCGCTCGGCACGCTCTACAACATGGTCGGCTTCCAGACGAAGCTGAAATACGGCGCGCAGGCGGAAATCTTCCGCCTTATCCCGGGCCTCCAAAATGCGGAATTCGCCCGCCTCGGCGGCCTGCACCGCAACACCTACATCAACTCGCCGACGCTGCTCGACCGATCGCTGGCGCTGAAGGGCCGCCCGGGCCTGCGATTCGCAGGCCAAATCACCGGCTGCGAAGGATATGTGGAAAGCGCCAGCATCGGCCTGCTCGCTGGCCGCTTCGCCGCCGCAGAGCGACGTGGCGAAACCCCGTCGCTGCCACCGGAAACGACGGCTTTCGGCTCCTTGCTCGGCCACATCACTGGCGGCCACATCGTCTCCGACGATGAACCCGGAAAACGCTCATTCCAGCCAATGAACGTCAATTTCGGCCTGTTCCCGCCATTGGAACCGGGCGCGGTGACCAGACCGGAAGGCCTGAAGCGTTTTCGGGGCAAGGACAAGGCAATCGCCAAGAAACAGGCGACCGCTGCCCGGGCGCTGGAAGACTGTGCGCGGTGGCTTGAAAGCTGAATCGGAGGCAGGATGGCAACGGTCAGGATTCATGAGATCGAAAGCGACCGTCATGGGTGCGTACTGAGCCGTCTGCTTAAACTCCTTGCGCCCCGCTCACTCCAGGCAAATTGGACCATATCCGCCATAGCTTCGACCAATTCAAACTGGGCTTGGTTCGAAGCGACCGGCGACGGGGGCGAGCAGCTCGAAATGCTGGCGCCCTCAAAGGCCCGGCTGCCGGGCTATGAGTTGGCCGCTCTGGCTAAAAAAACACAACAAGTCATCTGGGGCAGTTTCGTCGGTTCGCTTTCAAGTGCAAACGACGGCGTATGGCTCACGATCCGTGCCATCGACAGCACCTTCTATGAGGTTAGCACCTCGGATGAAGTAGTCCTCAAGGCGATAAAATCCACCGTTGGTCATGTTGAACTGTCAGAGGGGCCTTGGTTGCCCCAGCCAGCAACGCCTGATAGCTGGGCTCGTTGAGGCAATGCATCTTCAGCTCGGCTGGCCGACGATCTGCTGATCGAGGCCAGCCAGGCCGGGCATGAAGCTGCCGAGCAGCCAGAGCGAGACTTCCGCCGTCTCCCGCTCGTCGCGGAATTCGAAGGTGCCGCCTTCGTAGGCGGCGTTGGCGAACTGTACGGTAAGGCGCTTGGGACCGGCGCTGTTGACGCGCACCGTGCCGGGTTCGATCAGGTGGCAGGAATAGTGGTGACCGTGGGCGTTCATGCAGCCGGCCTTGCCGTCATGCAGCCGAAGGAACACGGTGCGGCCATTCGTGGTCGTGATCACCTCGCGGATCGCCTCACCCGGAAAGGCCCGGCCGAATTCCAGAATCGCAAGGCCCGCATCCTCCCCCGCCATTTCCTGCCCCTCTTCCCGGCGAAAGGTCTGGCGGAAGATAAGGCCCGCCAACAGCAGGCATCCAACGGTGATGGTCCAGAGCATTGGCGCGACTCCTCCACGAAAAACGTTCTGCCGCTGTAGCGGACAAGGCTTGCGCCAATTTTGCGTCTTGTCAGATTTTCAGAACGGACCGCGACGCATTGCCCACCACATCCACCATTGCCGCCGCCATTGCGGAGGCTGGGGGGAGCGGTCGAGCGCTCCGGCGCCGGCCTTCTCCACGGCATCCAGTATATGCCGAACCAGGGAAACTGGCAAAAAGGCCGGGCGATTGGCTGCCGATATGCCGTTCGCAGCGCGCGCCTTGGCGAGATGCTCTCGCCCGAGGCCGACAAAGGCTTCCACCGCCCGCGTTGCGGCAGGTCTGTCGCTGCCGTCGAGCAGAGCCTCAGGCGTCAAACCCGTTGCGGCCAGGAGATCGGCCGGCAGGTAGACTTGTCCGCGCCGACGATGGATCGGCAGCATCAGCAGTGCGCCCGCCACCGCCTGCGCAACGCCAGCGTGACCGGCTGCGTTGGCGGATTTCGGCGCAGCCGCGGGGTCGAGAATGAGGCTCGCGAGCTGGATCAGCGCAGACGCGGTCTCGCCGGCATAGCCTTCGAAGGACGCACGGCTTTCCATCGGGTCGTTGTAGACATCGAAGATGCGGGCCTCGATCATGTCCGTCAGGACGGCGATGGGCAGCCCGTATTCCTTGACCGTGGCCAGCAGGGCGGCAGCGAGAGGATTGGCGGAAGCGTCGCCATCCGCCTCACCTTCCAGCAAATCACGCCACCATTGCAGGCGGATTTCGCCGGGAAGCGCCTCGCGCACCATGTCGCGCACGCGGGCGATCTCTGCGTGGAAGGCATAAAGTGCGGCGAGAGCGCCCTGCTTTTCCGCCGGTGCCAGCAGGCAGGCGAGATAACGGTCGCGATCGGTCTCGCGGAGCACCGTCAGACAGTGCGCGTAATTGGCTTGCATATCGGTCACGTCGAGAAAACCGCCTTCCGCGTCACACGGCAATCAGGGCCGCGGCGACCGCCCGGCTCTCGGCCAGCATGACATTGAACGTCCGCACGGCCGCACCCGTGCTCATTGGGTCGGAACGGATGTTCCGCTCGCGCAAGGCCGCCTTGATGTCCGCCGACAGTGGACGGATCTCCTTGCCCGTACCGACGAGCAGCACCTCGATATCGCCTGCCTCGTCCAGCACGCGCTGGAGGTCGGCAAGCATCAGCGGCGTGCTCTCGTCCTTGTCCCAGCCGTGAATGCCGGACGGCATGCAGAGGATGGAGCCGCGATGCGACATGTCGGCGAAGCGGAAACCGCCATTGCCATATGCGTCGATCGGCGCACGCCCGGGGAAATGCGCCTCCCGGATTTCGATGCCTTTAGCCATTGGCTCCCGTCGCCTCCGTGACCGGTCCCTTGCCGCCCTTGCCCGGGCGGTAACGTTCCGGCTGCAGGCGGAACAGGATGAGGATCGGTCCGGCAATGTAGATAGAGGATATGGTGCCGATCGCCACCCCGAAGAGCAACGTCAGCGCGAAGGTGCGGATCGCCTCGCCGCCGAAGAGCGCAAGTGCTGCCAGCGCGATCAGCGTCGTCGCCGAGGTCAGCACGGTGCGCGACAGCGTGCGGTTGATCGCATCGTCGATGAGGATCGGCAGCGGCATCTGCTTGAAATGGCGCAGGTTCTCGCGAATGCGGTCATAAACGACCATCGTGTCGTTCAGCGAATAGCCGGCAACGGTCAGGAGGGCCGCGACGGCGGTGATGTTGAACTCGATCTTGGCGAGCGCCAGGAAACCGAGCGTGAAGAAAACGTCATGCGCCAGCGCGATGATCGCGCCGATGGCGAAATGCCACTCGAAACGGATCCAGATATAGGCGACGAGCGCCAGAAGGCCGACGACGAAACCGAGTGTCGCCGTATCGATCAGTTCCCCGGAAATAGCCGGGCCAACCGCCTCGACGCGACGGAAATCATAGTCGTCTTCCAGTTCACCGCGCGCGACGAGCACCGAGGTCTGCTCGGCGTTCTCGCCCTCGCCCGCCGAGGTCAGTCGAATGAGCGCATGCCGCGCATCACCGTGCCTGGTGACGCTCTGCACATCGACACCGGTATCGCTGAGGCGTGCGAAAATATCGGTTGGATCGGCGTTACCCGATTTCGCCTGCACTTCCAGCGCAGCACCACCGGTAAAATCGATCCCGAGCTGGAGCTTTCCGGCGACCAGCAGGCCGGCGATCGCAAGCGACAGCACAGCAGTCAGCAGGAACACGCCATTGCGCACCGCCATGAAGCGCAGGTTCAGGCGGTCGAAGAAGCCGGAGCGCACGCCCTTCGGCAGGTGTGTCGCGTGGCTGCGGCCGAGCCAGGCGCGCACGAGGCGCTGCGTCAGCGTGAAGGTGGTGAAGAGCGTCGCCAGCAGGCCGATGCCGACGGCGAGCGCAAAGGCGCGTACGGGGGCGGCGGACAGCAGGAAGAGCACGGCAATGGCGATCAGCATCGTCGCGGACGCATCGAGCACCGTTGCGCGGGCGCGGGCGAAGCCGGTATCGACGGCATCCGAGAGCGCCTGGCCTGCCTTCACCTCCTCGCGGATACGCTCGAAGATCAGCACGCTCGCATCGACCGCGATACCGACGGTCAGCACGATACCGGCGATCATGGAGAGCGAGAGCGGCGCGCCGATGAGGGCAAGCACGGCAAAGGTCAGCAGCACATTGAAGAACAGCGCCACCGAAGCGACGACGCCGAGCACGCCGTAGAAGAAGGTCATGAAGGCGACGACCGCGGCGACGGCGATAGCGAGCGCGATCACCACCGTTCTGCTGGACGTCGCGCCGAGTGCCGGCTCGATCGAGCGTTCCTCGATGATGGTGAGCGGTGCCGGAAGCGGCCCACTGGCGATGATGCGGGCGAGGTTTGCAGCGCCCTCGGCATCGAAATCGCCGGAGAGCCGGCCGACGCCGTCGGTGATGGCGCCCTGAATCTGCGACGTCGAGATGATCTGGCCGTCGAGCAGGATGGCGATGGTGCGGCCGCTATTGTCGCGCGTGAAAGCAGCGAGCCGGTCTGCGGCCTCGCCCTTCAGCACGAATTCGATGAAGGGCTCTTCGTTGGCCGCCGGCTGCGCTGATGCCACATCCGTCGTGGTGAAGAGATCGTCCTGCCGGACCAGGTAGCCGACCGGCGGCTCGCCGATGGAATAGAGCACTTCGGAGCCGGCCGGTGCGCCATCCTCCATGGCCGTGTTGACCGGCATGCTGTTATCGACGAGGCGGGCGGAAAGCCGACCGACCTGCGCGAGCATATCCTTGACGCGCTGCGGATCGGTCAGGCCCGGCATCGACACGACGATGCGGTCGCGCTCGCCGCGCCCGACGACAAGCGACGGAATGTCGAGGCTCTCGACACGGCGGCGTACCGCATCGACCGCGCCAAGCGAGGCGGCGCTCACGGCATCGTTTATGGCAGCAGGCGACAGGACAAGGCGGAGTTGACCGCTTTCCGGCTCGCTGATTGTGCCGAGATCGAGGCCGACGAGCGCTTCGCGCGCAGCCTCAAGCCGATCGGCCGCCGTGACGGTGATGTCGATCGTCTCTTCCGCGCCATTGAGGTCGCTATAGGGAATGCGTGCGGCGCGCAGCGTGTTGCCAATCGTTTCCACGGCGGCACGCAGCCGGTCGGCCGCGATGTCGCTGCGCGACACTTCCAGCACCAGGCGGGAGCCGCCGGTGAGGTCGAGGCCGGGCACGAGGCGGTGCGCTGTCAGCCAGCCGGGAAGGCTGGCACTCATGCGGGCCGGGAGGAGGCTCGGCAGAATGACAAGAAGGCTCGCCGCAAGGACGAGCCAGAGAGAAAGGGTCTTCAAGCGGGCGGATTGTTGCATCGCGGTCTCGCCTACGGCCATTCAAACAAAAGTGCGCGATGCGATTTTGCAGGAATTGCGTAAAAACAAAAACAACCCGGCGCCGACGCCGGCCGAAAACCAGTCTGGCCGTCCGGCCGGATTTTCACCCGGCCAGGCGGCAGGCCATGTTATTCCTTGACCGGTTCGCCCTTGACGCGGACTTCGCTGATGCCGCTGCGTACGACGCGCACCTTGATGCCTTCGGCGACTTCGACTTCAAGTTCATTGCCGTCGAGGACCTTGGAGACCTTGCCGACAATGCCACCACCGGTGACGACCTGGTCGCCACGGCGGATGTTCTTCAGAAGCTCTTCGCGACGTTTCATGTTGGCGCGCTGCGGACGGATGATGAGAAAATACATCACCACGAAGATCAGCAGAAACGGCAGGACCGACATGAGAATGTCTGCACCACCAGCTGCCCCGCCGGGTGCCGCCGTCTGGGCGAAGGCCTCGGTAATGAACATCAGCTACTCCTTGAAATCTTGAATTTATGGAGCCTGACGGCCCATTTCGGTTGCCGGAATATAGGCAAAGAGGTCTCGAATGCAACACACGACCTTGAGAAGCCGCCTGTTTTCAAGCGCTTTCCCTCTTTTCGCGATGTGGCGCCGTATGCTACCCGGCAAGAACGCATGAGGAGAGAGAAATTGCAGGACGATACCATCAAGCTTTTGCTCGCCGAAATCGGCCGTATCAATGCCGCGCTCGAGCGCCTCGCCGGTCCGGCGCCCGCCATCAACGACTGGACTGTGGCCGACGTTTTCGTCTGGTCGCCGGCGCGCCAACATCTCCAGCCGGTGAAGCGCCCGAACCGCATCGACATCGATCTCATCCGCGGCGTGGACCATGTACGTGACATCCTGGTCGACAACACACTGCGCTTTGCGCGCGGATTGCCGGCCAACAATGTGCTGCTCTGGGGTGCACGCGGCATGGGCAAGTCGTCGCTGGTGAAATCGGTGCATGCGCTCGCAGCCAGGGATGCGGAACGCGGCCTGAAGCTTGTCGAGGTGCACCGTGAAGACATTGCCACGCTACCGGCGCTGATGGAGATTCTGAAGGACGCGCCCTGCCCGGTCATCATCTTCTGCGACGACCTCTCCTTCGACCATGACGACACGTCCTACAAGTCGCTGAAGGCGGCGCTCGATGGCGGCGTGGAAGGCCGGCCGGACAATGTGCTGCTCTACGCCACCTCCAACCGCCGGCACCTCCTGCCGCGCGACATGATGGAGAACGAGCAGTCGACGGCGATCAACCCGTCCGAAGCCGTGGAAGAGAAGGTGTCGCTGTCCGACCGTTTCGGCCTGTGGCTCGGCTTCTACAAGTGCAGCCAGGTTGAGTATCTCGAAATGATCGACGGCTATGCCAGCCATTTCGATCTCAGCATTGCGACGGAACAACTCCACGCCGAAGCGCTCGAATGGGCCACCACCCGCGGCTCCCGCTCCGGCCGCGTCGCCTGGCAATATGTGCAGGATCTCGCCGGCCGGTTGGGCAAGCCGACCAACAGGTGACCCCGATAAGCCGGCTCCAAACGAGCCGGCTTTCGTCTTCCTACGGAAGGACCGGCCGCATGAAGCTGCGCTCGTAGCTGATGATGCTGCGGTTTTGCTTGTCCATCTCGTAAGCCGCTATGCATTCCGGATCGCTCAGCATGCGGGTACGATAATCTTCATAGGTGGCGAGGCTCGGGAAGCTGAAGAGTGCGAGCGCAATGTTGTTCGCCCCCTCGCTCGGCAGAAAATAACCGTGATGCGTGCCCCCCATGCGGTTGACGATGGGGATCCAGGCACGGGCATAGGCTTCGAAAGCCTCCAGCTTGTGCGGATCGATGACATATCTGAGATAGCAGGTGATCAAGGGTCTCTCCTGTGATTCGTGACCGCGCCGACCGTTTCAGATTCGGCGCGCGATAGGCAGGGTCCAATGTTCCCAGGCCGCATCCGGCGCAGCACCCTGCCCCGCATAGAACCGCTTGGCTGCCTCATTGTCCGGGAGCACCGTCCATCGTAGCGCCGACGCGCCGATCTCGACTGCATAGGCCTCGAGACGCGCAAAAAGCATGTTGCCCACGCACTGCCCGCGAAACGCCTCCGCCACGAACAATTCTTTCAGCACCACGACAGGCCGCAGATCGAACGTCCACGGAATGCGGTAATGCACAGCTATGCCGGCGATCGTATCTCCCTTCACGGCAACGAATACACCGAAGGCGGGTGCCGGACCAAAACCATGGGCCAGGAGGTCGGCCGGTGTGACCGCGAAGGCGTCCACATATCCCTCGAAAACCGCCAAATCCCGCATCAGCTGCCAGACCGCACCGATATCCCGCTGCTCGAAGGGACGGACGACGATTGTGTCAGCACTCATTCGGCGGCGACCGCCAGCAGGTTGCCTGGCTCAGCCCCCGTGGCGAAGGGAAGCCCTTCATCCGCCCAGCCGGTAATGCCGCCGATCATGATTTTCACCGGCCGGCCGAGACGCGCCAGCTTCAGCGCCGCCTGGTCGGCCCCGTTGCAGTGCGGACCCGCACAGTAGGCCACGAAGAGCGTGTCCTCAGGCCACTCCGCCATGCGCGCGGCAGAAATCTCGCGGTGCGGCAGGTGCAGCGCGCCCGGCACATGCCGCCGCGCATAGGCCTCCGGTGAGCCGACGACGTGCAGCAGAACGAAATCCTGATCACCGGCCTTGAGGGCTGCGGAGACATCGGCGCAATCGGTCTCGACGGAAAGGCGCTTCAGGAAATGTTCGATCGCGATGGCGGAGGATGCCGGTGCGTAATCGGTGACGTAGCTCATGATCTCTGCTCCTTGTTGGACGACAGAAGGGTAGCGGGTTCCGCGCCGGGATTGCAGATGGCATGAACGACATATATGATCAAAATCATGCCAAACACGCTATCGCTCCGCCCATTGCCCAATCCGCTCGTCGTCGCGATCGCCTACGACCAGCTCTGCACCTTCGAATTCGGCATTGCGACCGAGATCTTTGCCCTGACACGGCCGGAAATGGGCACGAACTGGTATCGCTTCGCCGTGGCCGGCGTGGATGAGGGCAGCATGCGCGCAGCCGGCGGCCTGACATTCTCCGTCGATGGCGGCCTGGACCTGCTGGCTGACGCGGGAACGATCATCATTCCGGGTTGGCGCGGCACGGACGCACCCGTGCCGCAGGCTCTGATCGATGCTCTGAAGGCAGCGCATGCGCGTGGTGCACGCGTCCTGTCCTTCTGCTCCGGCGCCTTCGTGCTGGCGGCCGCCGGGCTGCTCGACGGTCGGCGCGCCACGACCCACTGGCGCTACACCGACACGTTGATGGCGCAGCACCCGGAAATCAACGTCAGCGCAGACGTGCTCTATGTCGATGCCGGTTCTGTGTTGACGTCCGCCGGCACGGCAGCCGGGCTCGACCTTTGCCTTCATCTGATACGCCGGGACTTCGGGCCGGAAGCGGCAAACCGCGTGGCGCGCCGCCTGGTCCTGCCGGCCCACCGGGATGGCGGCCAGGCGCAGTTCATCAAGCAGGTGGTGCCACGGCCCCATGAAAGCAGCCGCCTCGGCGCACTTCTCGATCATATGCGGGAAAATCTCGGCGCCGATCATTCCGTAGCGGCGCTCGCTCGACGCGCCGGCATGAGTGCCCGTACCTTCCTGCGCCGCTTCGAAGCGGCGACCGGCATGACGCCCGCGCGCTGGCTGCTGGCCCAGCGGCTTGGAAAAGCACGCGACCTGCTCGAGGAAACCAACGCGTCGGTCGAAGAGGTTGCGGCATTGTCCGGATTCGGCACGACCGGAACGCTTCGCCACCACTTCCGCCTTCACCTGGCAACGACGCCCGCCGCCTATCGCGAAGCCTTCGGTCGACGGGTCGCATAACAACAGGCAAACGCAAACGGGCGGCTCCTAGGGAACCGCCCGTCGTCATATCAATGCTGTCCGTCGACCGGTCCTATTCCAGGAAGGTCATCGGGTTGACCGGGGTAGCGTTCTTGCGCACCTCGAAGTGAACCTTCGGGCGGCTGGCATTACCGCTCATGCCGGAGGTGGCGACGGTCTGGCCGCGCTGGATCTTCTGGCCGCGCTGGACGTTCAATTCGCCGGCATGGCCATAGACCGTGACGGTGCCGTCGTCGTGGCGCACGAGAACCGCGTTGCCGAGTTCCTTCAGGCTGCTGCCGGAATAGATGACCACGCCGTTTTCAGCCGCCTTGATCGGCGTTCCTTCCGGAACCGAGATGTCGATACCGTCATTGCGGTTGCCTTCGACATTGGCGCCGTAGCCAGCGATGACCGCGCCGCGAACCGGCCAACGATACTTGCCGATACCCGTCGATTCCGGTGCTTCATCCGTTACGTCCGACTTTTCCGTCGCTTCCGTGACAGAAACGGTCTTCACCGGCGCCTTGTAGGATTCCGGCTTCTTCTCCGTCGTCTCGACCTTCTTTTCCTTGCTGACCGGAACAGACGCGGTCACGATCTTGTCAGTCGCCGTTTCGACGGCGCCGCCAGCCGGGATCGTCAGCTTCTGGCCAATGCGGATCGATGCGGTTTCAAGGCCGTTCGCCTTTTTCAGCGCATCGACGGAAACGCCGTTGCTGCGCGCGATCTTGGCAAGCGAATCGCCAGGCTGCACTTCGTAGCCGGCCTTGCCCTTGCCTTCGGCAGCATCGGCGACGTTGGAATTCGTCTGGCCGCTTTCCGACTTCTGCTTCTCGCGGGTGGAGGTCCCGGGCAGGATGGCGACGTTCTGCTCACCCTTGCGCTCCGGTGTCGGAAGCTTGTTGTCGACCTTGAGCGTATGGTCCGTCGAGGCCTTGGCAGCGCTGGAGGTGGTGCTGAAGGTCGGGATGACGATCTTCTGGCCAGGCTCGGCATCGGAAGCGCGCTTCAGACCGTTGGCCGCAAGAATTTCCTTTTCCGGCACACCGTAGCGGTTGGCGAGCGTCTTCACGCTTTCACCCTGGCGCAGCATGACGACCGGTGCGTTGTTCGTCGACCAGCCGGCCTTACCCCTATTGACGGTTGCCGTGGTCAAGGTGTCAGCGTCCGACACAATAGCCTTCGCCTTACGCTCGGTCGCATCCCGGGCGACGGCCACTTCGCGCTCGGCATCCTGGCGAACGCCGGCCGTCGGATCGGTGAGATCGCCACGCTGCACGCGCATCGGTGTCGTGGCCAGCCGCGTACCGGAGCCGCTGGTCGTCGCCGTATTGATGGGATCGTAGGAAACCGTGCCCTGATCCGGGAACGGCTGGTTGAGCGCTTCGTTGCGCGTCCCCATCTGGTCGGCCGTCGCGAACTGCTGGCCGTTGCCGACCGTGCCGCGCGGAACCGGATTGGTTCCACCGCCGCCGAAGAGCGTGCGGCGCGGAACCGAGCTTGTGGTGATGTTATCCTGACCGGAGGAGGAAAAGAGGCCGCCAAAACGAGAAACGTCCGAGCTGCACCCGGTCGCGACGCTGGCCAGCAGGGCGGCCGCCATCAGGCGGGTCGCAGTCCTACCAAAACTCGGCGATACACTCTTACGCATGAGACTAACCCAATCGGTACGCTACTTGATGTAGACCGATTAAAGCGCGTTAGAGTTACCGCCCGGTTAAAGCCGGGCTATCCGCAACAGGTTTTTGATGAATTGATAACCATGGTGTTCCCGCACCATGGCAAAACCAAGGTCGAAACGCCTCAGAAGCCGGTCGCATACATGCTGTCGGCGCGCGAGATGCGGCCGTTGACGCGCGCGGCGTTCTCGAAATCTCCCTGGCTCGGCTGGAAGATCGCCGAAATCGGGGTAGCACGACGTACCGCTTGTTCGCCGGCGACTGCGGCATTTTCGAGTGCAGTATCGGGTGCCGTCATGTCGAGAGCGCTCTCGTTGTACGCGATGGCACGCAAAGCCGCGACGGCCGGCTCGCGGGTACCGGCGTAACGGGTGCTACGCTGATCCTGCATCGGCATGCTGTCGAAATATTCGATATAGGCGCGATAGTAGCCTTTGCGGTCACCTTCATCGAGGAAGTGGCCGAAGGCATCGTTTTCGCGCTTTTCAAGGCTCGTCGTATCGAGGTTGTTGCGCTCGGCCTCGGTAAGCGCCGGCTGACTGGATGCCATCTCTTCCCTGGCGACGCTGAGGACGAGGAGAGCATCAACCGTCAGGCCGACATGGGCGGAGGGGTCATAGCTGCCGCCGGCGAGATGCGCGGTCGAACCGGCCTCTGCATTCTCCTCCACAGCCTTACCTGCAGCCTTGGTCGCAAGATATGCGAGGCTGTCACTGGTAGAACTGCTGGTGATCCTGTTCGAGACGTACATTTCTCTCTCCATCGGAACGGCCGCATCGTTAAAAAACCGGCGTCCTTCGTGGAAATTTCTGCTTCGTCATCGGCCTACGCCCCGAAACTTGCGCGAAGCTTACGCTGGTTAACAAAAGGTTAACGCGCTGTATTTGCGAGGGGAATTCTCGCGTCGCGTGCAAGTGGCGGTGCCGGAGACCCCGGATTTCCAGCAAAAACGCCCACAGACTCAGCAGGCGACTGCCTACAGAGCGACAAACACGGATCATGAGAGGGTGATTAAAGCGCCTGCGCCATCTGCGGTACGATCGGCAGGTAAGGCACGTCGAAGAGGTCTTCGCGGTCGAAACGGCTGCCGGTCTTCACCAGCTTCAGCATGCGGCATTCGGTATCGCTGACCATAACGGGTGCGATCAGCATGCCGCCAGAAACAAGTTGCTCGGCGAAGGAGCGCGGCAAGGCCGGGAAGGCTGCCGTTACCAGAATACGGTCGAAGGTGCCCTCGCCCGGCATACCATTGCTGCCATCCGCCTGCCGCACAATGACGTTGCGGATGCCGGCCTTTTCTATGGACTGCTGCGCATTGGTAGCAAGCGTCTTGTAGCGATCAACCGTCAGCACGCGCTCCGTCAGACGCCCCATGACAGCGGCGGTGAAGCCGCTGCCGGTGCCGACTTCAAGAATGCGCTGGCCGGCCTTGAGATTGAGGAAATGCAGGATGCGCACCGCGGTGTCGATGCCTTCCATGAAGGACCCGCACTCCAGCGGCAGGACACGGCGCGAATAGGCTTCACCGGTAAACTGCGGCGGCACGAACAACGTGCGCGGCGTCTGCTCCACGGCCGTCAGGAGGTCGAGATTGTTGATGCCCTGCGCGCGCAGGCGCATTGCCAGCGCGGCCAAACCTTCCTTCTCGATCACCCGTCCCGTGTTCAATCCGCGTCCTCGCCATTGAGTGCACGCTGCACGCGGTCGAGCACGGTGTAGTCCGTGAGGTCGAGCTTGAGCGGCGTGACCGAAATCTTGTGGTTCTTCACGGCATGGATGTCGGTCCCGGCGCGGAAATCGCCCTTCCTCTCGCCGAAGCGCAGCCAATAATACGGGAGGCCGCGGCCATCGGCGCGCTCATCGATCGTCAGGCCAAAATCGAGTTTGCCCTGGCTCGTCACCTCGACACCCTGAAGGTCGGAGGGCGCGCAGTTCGGGAAGTTGATGTTGAAGAAGGTCCAGTCCGGCAAGTCCACATCCATGAGCTGGCGGATGAGCTTGGGCGCGAAGGTTTCGGCGACCTCCCACGGCACGGCGTGGCCGCTGGCATGGCTGTAGGCCTGGCTGAGCGCCATGGACTTGATACCCTGCAGGGTACCCTCAATGGCACCGGCGACCGTGCCAGAATAGGTGACGTCGTCCGCCATGTTGGCGCCGACATTGACGCCGGAGAGAACGAGGTCCGGCTTGACGTCCAGCACTTCGCGAACACCCATGATGACGCAATCGGTCGGCGTGCCACGCAACGCATAGCGCTTGTCACCGATCTTGCGCAGGCGCAGCGGCTCGGAGAGCGTCAGCGAGTGGGCCAGACCGCTCTGGTCGGTCTCGGGCGCGACAACCCAGACGTCGTCCGTCAGTTCACGGGCAATACGCTCGAGGGCCGCGAGGCCCTCGGCGTGGATACCATCGTCATTGGTCAGCAGGATGCGCATGTCGTTTCCCGCCTCAGGCGGCCTTCTCGATCTTCTTCAGTCCGCCCATATAGGGCAGCAGGACGTCCGGCACGGTAATCGTGCCGTCCTCGTTGAGGTAGTTCTCCATGACGGCGATCAGCGCGCGGCCGACGGCGGTGCCCGAGCCGTTCAGCGTGTGCACGAACTTCGTCGCCTTGTCGTCCTTGCCGCGATAGCGCGCGTTCATGCGTCGCCCCTGGAAATCGCCGCAGACCGAGCAGGACGAGATTTCGCGGAACGTATCCTGCCCCGGCAGCCAGACCTCGAGGTCATAGGTCTTGCGGGCGCCAAAACCCATGTCGCCCGTGCAGAGCGTCATGACACGGTAGTGCAGGCCGAGGCGCTTCAGGATCTCTTCAGCACAGGCGGTCATACGCTCGTGTTCGTCGATCGAGCTGTCCGCATCGGTGATCGAGACGAGCTCGCACTTCATGAACTGGTGCTGGCGCAGCATGCCGCGTGTGTCGCGACCCGACGAACCGGCTTCCGAACGGAAGCATGGCGTCAGCGCGGTGAAGCGCAGCGGCAGTTTCTCCTGGTCGAGGATTTCCTCGCGCACCAGATTGGTGAGCGAGACTTCCGCCGTTGGGATCAGCCAGCGGCCATCCGTGGTGCGGAACAGGTCCTCGGAAAATTTGGGCAGCTGGCCGGTGCCGAACATGGCGTCGTCACGCACCAGCAACGGCGCATGGACTTCCGTATAGCCGTGTTCGCCCGTATGCACGTCGATCATGAACTGGCCGAGCGCGCGTTCGAGACGGGCAAGCTGGCCCTTCAGCACGGTGAAACGCGAACCGGCGATCTTCGCTGCGGCTTCGAAATCCATCCCGCCGAGCGCTTCGCCGATTTCGTAATGCTCCAGCGCCTTGTGGTTCCAGCTTGGCTTGCGGCCCCATGTCAGCTTCTCGACATTGCCCGTTTCGTCACTGCCCACCGGTACGTCGTCGAATGGGATATTCGGGAGGCGCGAGAGCTGATCGGTAAGCTCGGCCGTGACCTGGCGTTCTTCGTCTTCCGCAGCCGGAAGCAGATCCTTGATCGCCGTAACCTCGGCCTTCAGCTTTTCGGCAAGCTCACTGTTCTTGCTCGCCATGGCCGCACCGATCTCCTTGGAGGCGGCGTTGCGGCGCGACTGCATGTCCTGCG
The DNA here is from genome assembly GCF_052438155.1 of Shinella sp. Classification (NCBI taxonomy): domain Bacteria; kingdom Pseudomonadati; phylum Pseudomonadota; class Alphaproteobacteria; order Hyphomicrobiales; family Rhizobiaceae; genus Shinella; species Shinella sp. Next base: position 151,230 of record NZ_JBQVPI010000002.1, read on the forward strand.
CCTTCTGGATGACGCTGCGGCGCTTCTCGTCGAGATCGATCAGGGCCTGAGCAAGGGGGCTAGCACCTCTCTTCGCCAGGGCGGCGTCGAAGGCGTCGGCATTGTCGCGGATCCATTTGATATCAAGCATTGTCGTTCCAGGCGTTCCGTGGATTGAGGCCCATCCGCGCCCGGCAGCGACCTGCCGACGAGGCTCAGTCAGCCTCGTCCGGCGTTGCAGCGGCCTCGTTTTCCGCATCCTGTGCGTTCGAGGCGCGCGCCCGCTGCCGTTCGATGAGTCGGGCCGTATAGATGGAAATCTCGTAGAGAAGGATGGCCGGCAGTGCAAGGCCGATCTGGGAAACCGGATCCGGCGGCGTCAACACAGCGGCTACGACGAAGGCGATAACGATCGCATATTTGCGCTTTTCGGCAAGCACCTTCGAATCGATGAAACCGGCGCGCACCAGCAGCGACGAGATGACCGGCAGCTGGAAAACGAGACCGAAGGCGAAGATCAGCGACATGATCAGGCTGAGATATTCGGACACTTTCGGCAGAAGCTGGATCGACACCTGCCCCTCGCCACCGCCCTGCTCCATGGCGAGGAAGAACCACATGACCATGGGCGTGAAGAAGAAATAGACGAGTGCCGCGCCGATGAGAAAGAGGATGGGCGAAGCGATCAGGAACGGCAGGAAGGCGGAACGCTCGTTCTTGTAGAGGCCGGGTGCGACAAACTTGTAGACCTGCTGTGCGATTACCGGAAAGGCGATGACAAACGCGCCGAACATCGCGACCTTGATCTGCGTGAAGAAGAATTCCTGCGGCGCCGTGTAAATCAGCTCGACATTGCGGTGCGTCAGCCCCGCCCATTCCACCGCCCACTTGAAGGGCAGGACGAGCAGGTTGAAGAGCTGCTTGGCGAAATAAAAGCAGACCAGGAACGCGACAAAGAACGCACCGACCGCCCAGAGCAGGCGCTGGCGCAGCTCGATCAGGTGTTCGATCAGCGGCTGGGGCTTGTCTTCGATGTTGCCGCTCATGCCTCGTCCTTCTTGGTCTTCACTGTCTTGGACTTGGCGGATGCCGCCTTCTTGCCGGACGCAGCCTTCGCGGCAGGTTTCGTCTCGGCCTCAACCTTGGCAGGCGCCTTGCGCGGCTTTGCTGTCTTCGCGACGCTGTCGGTAGACTTCTTCGTCGCGGTCTTCCTGGTCGGCCCCGCCTTGAGCGGGACAGCGGCCACCGGCTCGCTGGAAGCAGGCTTCTGCGCTTCCGATGGCACGGCGACTGGCGCAGTCGAAACGCTATCGACCGCATTGGTCGCCGAACTCGTTGATGAAACCGAGCTGGTCGTCTTCTGCAGATCGGCCTTGATGTCGTTGCCCATCTGGCGCAGCGGATTGACCGCGTCGCGGATGGTGTTCAGCGGGTTGAGCTTTTGCGCCTCGCCGATCGTCTTCTTGACGTCTTCGAGGTCGGCTTCGCGCAACGCCTCATCGAACTGCTGGCGGAAATCACTCGCCATGCCACGCATCTTCGACATCATGCGGCCGAACGTGCGCAGCATCTGCGGCAGATCCTTGGGACCGACCACGATGATCAAAACGATGGCAATGACGAGTATTTCGGTCCAGCCGACATCAAGCATAGGGTCTTGTCCTCATGGACCGCGAACCACCGCTCGCGGCCTGCCAGGTCAATCCTGACCTGGCCAATCCAAATTCTACAGCATCCTTTGCGCGTCACGAATGACGCACGGCGCTGTAATCCCGGTTACTTGACCTCGTCGGCCTTGTGGTCGACGGTTTTCGCCTTGTCGGCGGCGGCGGCTTCCTCGTCGGACATGCCCTTTTTGAAATTCTTGATGCCCTTGGCGACATCCCCCATCAGTTCCGGAATTTTGCCGCGGCCGAACAGCAGCAGCACAACCACCAGAACGATCAGCCAATGCCAGATGCTGAAAGAACCCATTCCCGTAACTCCCTTTCGAATTCGAAACCCGATGTAAGACGTTCAGCCGTCTTTTACAAACACTAGTATGTCGCGCTGGTTAGCCGAAAGCGTGACGTCGCGCAATCCGGCCGCCAATTGGTCCGCCCGAACACGTGCCCGGACCGGCCGGTCGGTGCCGGAGACCGCAAGTTCCAGCAATTCGACCACACCGAGGAACCGCCGCGACAGAATGCGGGCCGGCACGTCACCGCCGCTCTCGCTGACATGCAGACCGGAAAGACGCACGGCAACCCGAACCTTCTGCCCGTCGTTGAAATGCTTGCCGTCAACATTGCCGAGTGGCGTCTCCACCAGGCCGCCGCGCACGTACCCGGGAAACTCGTTGATTTCCGAAAAGAAGGCGGCAGCAAAAATATCCCTGGGGTTGAGGTACAACTCCTCCGCTGTGCCGACCTGCACAAGCCGGCCATCCTTCAGAAGCGCAATGCGATCGCCCATGCGCATCGCTTCCTCGGCGTCGTGCGTGACGACGATGGCGCTCGCGCGTGACTGGCGCAGGATCGCCAGCGTATCGGCGCGGATCGAATCCTTGAGGCGTGAATCGAGACCGGAAAACGGCTCATCCATCAGAAGAACGGACGGGCGCGGCGCCAGCGCCCGGGCAAGCGCGACGCGCTGCTGTTCGCCGCCGGAAAGCACGTGCGGAAACTTTTGGGCATAGTGCGCCAAGCCGACACGTTCCAGCGCGGCCTGCGCTTCCGCCTCCGCCTCCGCGCGCGGCAAAGCCGTCAGGCCGAAGCGCACATTGTCGAGCACCGACATGTGCGGAAAGAGCGCAAAATCCTGAAACATCAGACCAACGCCGCGTCGCTCCGGCGGCAGGAACATACTGGGACCAGCAATCTCGCGGTCGTTCAGGAGAACGCGGCCGGCCGTCTGCGCCTCGATGCCAGCGGCAATACGCAGAAGCGTGGTCTTGCCGGAGCCGGAGGGACCGAGCAGGCAGAGCACTTGCCCCGGCTCCGCCGTCAGCGAAATGCCGCGGATGGTTTCCTTGCCGTGATAGCTATGGTGGATATCCTCGAAGGTCAGGCGCGCCGCGAACGTGACCGCCGATGCCCGTCTCGTCTCGATACCGTTTGACGGGTCCGAAGCCATTTCCCGAAGTCTTTCCCTGCCGCCGGCACATGGGCCGACCCTACAGTCCTGTCATAAAGCTTCGCCTATTCGTCTGCTTTTCCGCCCGGTGTCAAGAGACCGAGTTCTTCAAGATCGAGTGCGGTGATCGGGTCTTCGTCCTCGGCAATCTCATCCTCGCCGAGCGGCAGCGGCACCTGGAAGTTGGAGGGGATGCGGCCGGAAAGCAGGCCAGCGCCCTTCAATTCCTCGATACCCGGCAGGTCGCGCAGTTCCTCAAGGCCGAAATGATCGAGGAAATCCTGCGTGGTACCGAAGGTTACGGGGCGGCCGGGCGAACGCCGGCGGCCGCGGAAGCGCACCCACCCCGCCTCCATCAAAACGTCCAGCGTCCCCTTGGAGGTCTGCACGCCTCTGATATCTTCGATCTCGGCGCGGGTTACGGGCTGGTGATAGGCGATGATCGACAGCACTTCGAGCGCGGCACGCGACAATTTGCGCACCTCCGTCTCGTCGGTCCGAATGACAAAGGACAAATCCGGTGCTGTTCGGAATGCCCAGCTATCGTTGATCTGGATGAGATTGACGCCGCGCCCGGCATAGAGACCCCTGAGCTCGCGCATCACATGCAGCACATCCACACCGCGTGGCAGGCGCTCGGCAATATAGGTCTGCGAGACAAGCCCGGCAGAGGCAAAGATAAGCGCTTCCGCAATACGCGCCGCCTCATGCAGCCGGCGCGGATCGACGATCGTCCCACTCGCCGCTTCGTCATCTTCTTGTTCAGCCACGCTCGGTGCCCCCGTCGTCTTCGCCGTGCGGTTTCGGACCCTTGCGCAGGTAGATCGGCTGGAAGGCGCCATCCTGTCGCAGTTCCAGCCGCCCTTCCCTGACGAGCTCCAGCGTTGCCGCAAAGGCGCTGGCGATCGCCGTCGTGCGTTCGGCCGGGTCTCTCAGATAGCGCATCATGAAATGATCGAGCGCCGTCCAGTCGCCATCGAATTCGCCGAAGAGCAACTGAAGGATCTCGCGCGCATCGGCAAGCGACCAAACACTGCGCCTTTCGATCGTAACCTGCGTGACCGCATGCCGTTGGCGCATCGACGCGTAGGCGCTCAGGAGATCGTAGAGCGAGGCCTCGAAGCCCGAACGCCGCTCGGTCGGGATATGCTCCGGCATGCCCCGGGCAAAGATGTCGCGGCCGAGCCGGTTGCGGTTGACGAGCTTGCTGGCGGCGTCGCGCATCGCCTCCAGGCGTTTGAGGCGGAAAGCCAGGCTCGCCGCCATTTCCTCGCCGGTCGGCCCGTCGTCCTTCGCCTGCTTTGGAAGCAGCAGGCGGGACTTGAGGTAGGCAAGCCATGCGGCCATGACGAGGTAGTCGGCCGCAAGCTCAATGCGGATTTTTCGCGCCCGGTCGATGAAGGCCAGATACTGCTCGGTCAGCGCCAGCACCGAGATGCGGGTCAGGTCGACCTTTTGCGTGCGGGCAAGGTGCAGGAGAAGGTCGAGCGGGCCTTCGAAGCCGGCAAGATCGACGACAAGGCTTTCCTCGGAAAGACCCCGCCCCTCGGCGTCGTCCTGCCACAGGTCATCCATCGGCGCATCCGCACCGCGACCCTTCTTCGGTGGCTTGCCGCCCGTCACCTGCACGTCGCTCCTTTTGCGGAGCCCGTCAGGCAACCGCGATCATGGCGTTGAACTCTTCGCGCAGTGCCTGTTCGTCCGCCCCGTCCGGCGTCGGAAAGCCTGCGCGTACCGCGTTCGCCCGTCGCAGGCTGTCGCCGGCAAGCGGAGGAACGTTTTCGGTCACCGCAATCATTTCGTCCATGATGCCATGGCAATGCAACACCATGTCGAGGCCGGCGGCGATGATTCCCCGGCTTCTTGCGGCAATATCGCCCTTGAGGGCATTCATCGACACGTCATCGGACATCAGAAGCCCGTCGAAGCCGATATGGTCGCGGACAATTTCACGAACGACCTTGGCCGACGTCGTCGCCGGATTGTCGGCATCGATGGCGGTGAAGACGATATGGGCCGACATCGCCATCAGTTCATCCTTCATGTGTCGGAAGGGAACGAAGTCGCACGCCTCAAGCTCTTCCCGGCTCGCATGCACGACCGGCAGGTCATGATGGGAATCGACCATGGTGCGGCCGTGGCCCGGTATGTGCTTCATGATCGGCAGAAGGCCACCGGCCTTGAGGCCCTCGCCGGCCGCCTTGCCCATGGTGGAAACGATCTCGGGTTCCTGCCCGTAGGCGCGATTGCCGATGACGTCGTGCACACCCGGCACGGCGACATCGAGCACCGGCAGGCAATCGACATTGATGCCGAGGCGATAGAGATCGAAGGCGTGCAGGCGCGACATCAGCCAGGCGGCGCGCAGCCCCTTCTCTTTGTTGGCGCGGTAGATGGCGCCAAGGGCCGCCGCGTTCGGGTACTGCTGGACATGCGGCGGCTTGATGCGCTGGACGCGCCCGCCCTCCTGGTCGATCAGCACCGGAATGTTGGCGTTGCCACCGATGCAGTCGCGCATTTCCGCCGTCAGGTCAGCGACCTGCGCCGGTTCGCCGATATTGCGGCCGAACAGGATGAAGCCCCAGGGCCGCTCGCTGCGGAAGAAGGCTTTTTCGTCGGCAGTGAGGCTCAGGCCCTTGCAGCCCGAAAGGAAGGATTTCGATTCGCTCATGTCAGCAATCTTAGAGGTTCGGTGGGGAAAGACGAAGGGCGTGTCATTGACGAGTTTCTGCGAAACGCCCCGTTGGAATCAAAGAGGCGCGGAACAGGTCCCGCGCCTCCGAAATCAAGCTGTCAGCCTCAGCGGGTGACGAGGCAGCTGCCGCCCGCGCTCTTGTAGCGGCTGCAGAGCGAATTGGCTTCGTCACGCGAGCCGGCTGGGATGCGAACGCGGAAGAAGGTGCCCTTGTTCGGGATTTCCGCCTTCTTGATATCCACGCCGCGGCCGCCAATGACGCTGCCGAACTTCGAGGAGAGCGAATTGTAGCTCTTCTGCGCTTCGGCTTCCGAGGGCAGCGAGGCGATCTGGATCACGTAGCTGCCCGGCGCGACAGCGGCAACCTGCGTCTGCTCCGCCGTCTGCTGCGTCTGGGTCGGCGTTGCCTCGGCAGTCTGCGTATCCCTGACATTGCCGTTTTCGGTAACGGTGCCGACGACGGTAACCGGCTGGTCGATCGGGCGGGTTGCCGGAACCGGCGTGTTGCCATCGGTCGATGTGCTGGTGGCACCGATGGTCGTCGTCTTCACGGTGCGCACGGGCGCGGTGCCCTCAACCTCGGCATCCGCGGCTTCAGCAAGCGCCGAGCGGGGCTGGCCTTCCGTTGCATTTTGTTCGTCGCGCAAGGAGGCATTGGCATCGAGTGTCGCGTTCGTTGCGGCTTCACCCGAAGCCGTGCCGGTGGTTCCCGTCGCCTTAGCGTCGATCTGTGCGGTCTCCGTTGCCGGCTCGGTCACGATCTCCTCGCGGGCGACAAGGGTGCCGTCCGGCTTGACGATCATGGTCTTGACCTTGCGCGGCGAGACGAGCGGCTTGTTGCCACCGTCGGCCGTCGCCGTAGCGGGCTCGTCGACGCCCGGCAGCACGCGGTTTTCTTCCTCTGCCGCGATAACTGCTTCAACGCCGTCTTCCGGTCCGTCGAACGGCAGAGTTTCCGGCGTCAGCGTGCGCTGCACCACGTCGACCGGTTCTTCCGTCGAGGTGACGAGCTGCTCCTGCTGCGGCGTGCTGGCATTGTCCCCGGCGACACGATCGTAAACCGCCTTGTCCTGGTTCGGAACGGTCTTGCCGCCCTTCTCCTCGGGCACGACCTTGACCGGTTCTTTGTCGGCGAGAATGACGCGCGGCTCACCGGAGCCGGCCGAACCGCCGGTAAAGGCGGACCAGGCATAGACGCCACCGCCACCGATGAGAACAAGGCCGGCAATCGAGGCGGCGATCAACAGGCCGCGGCGCGGGCGAGCAGGCTCATCATCATAGCCATCGCCCGAATAGAGCGGGCTGGCCTGACCCGGATCGACCGGAATAGCCATGCGCTCCGGCTGGTTCAACGAACGGCGGAAATCCTCTTCCAGCGCGCGTTCAAAGTCGTCGACGTCGTTGATCTGCGCCGTCGGCTGGCTCTCGGAAACAGCGGCTGCCGCGGCAGCAACCTGGCGGGTTTCGCCCTTCGCCTTGGCGGTCGGCTCGCTAAAGAGCTGCGCCATTTCCGCATCGATGTCGAAGTCGTAATCCGGCTGATAGACCGGCGGCTTCTCCTTCTCGATGACCGGCAACTGCGGCACATCAACTTCCGCAACCGGCGAAACACCTTCGTCGGTGTCGGCGATCATGGAGGGATCGAAGGGCAGCGCGCCGTCATTCGTCTCCACGGCAAGCGGCTGCGGTCTCGTATAGGTCGAGACTGGCACGGCGACAGCAGGCTCGCGGCGAACGGCCGCCTGCACTTCGACGGGTTTTACGACCTCTGCCTTCTTCTCCGGGACCTTGACCTCGGCCACGACCACGGCGGGCTTGATCTCCTGCTTCACCGGCTCGTCATCGAGCGAGAAATCGGTCAGGTCCAGGTCGATGTCGGAGAGATCGAACTCGATAGCGTCGAGATCGATCTCTGGCTCGGCAGCAGCAACCGGCAACGCGACCGGCTCGCGACGCGCTTCGACAACAGGCGCCTGAACTGTTTCGACGACCGGCTTGCTGACCGGCTCGACAATGGCAGTGACCGTCTTTTCGACGACGGGGGCAGTGATCGCCTTTTCGACGACAGACCCGCGCTGTGCGACGGGCGTCGCGCGGCCGAAGATGGCGGAAATATTGGCGGGCGGATTGCGCGACGATATCGCGACGGCCGCAGCAGCCGCGCTGGTAGCCTGTGAACGGCTTTCCGGTACGGGATAACGCTCGATGTCCGCGAGCAGCGCGTCGTGATCATAGTCCTGCCCCTTGGCCACGGACTCGACCTGGTAGTCGGGTTCCGGCACAAAAGCAGGCTCTTCCGCCTGCCACTGGGTCTCAGCCTCGGCCACGACGCGGGCATGGTCTTCCCGCGTCTGATAGGGCATCGCCTCGACGAAGTGCGGATCTTCGCGTTCGTAGACAGATTCGGCCCGGAACGGCTGCGCGTCCTCGGCAACAGCGTAGTCCGCCGTCAAACCGTCGAACCGCGCCTCCACATCGCTTTCCACCACCTCGACAGCCATCGGCTCGGCGAAGGACGCGTTTGCACCCTGCGTGTCGCCCTGGTCAGGCTCAACAGCGAAAAGTTCATCGGCAAAACCGTCACCGATCGACAGCTCGAGTTCGCGCTCAAGTGCTAGACCGACATCATCGAGCAGGCTCTCGTCCGCGGATACCGGCTGAAGCCCAAGGAAAGCCGGCTGAATGGCATCGGGCCGCGCAGGTGTGTAGGTCTCCAGCACCGGCTCATTGCGGGCCGGCTCTTCAAAGCGCGGCTCGAACCGTTCGGCGAATACCTGACCGGCATGGGGCGTCGACTTGGCATCGACGGAAGGCACATCGTGCAGAACCGCTTCCAGCTCGTCGGCAAGCAACAGGGCCGGATCGGCGTCCAGCTCTGTTTCGTTTGGCCGAGCCTCGACGACAACCTCTTCGGATTGAGGTGAGGAGGCAACGTCATCCGCGAAAACGGGCTCAGGACGCTCTTCGAAGACAGGTTCCTGGCGAACGCCATGATGGACCGGAAGGTCGCGCGAGGGCGCTTCTTTCACCAGGGCGTGGTGATCTTCGGCAACCGGAGCCGGCTCTTCAAAAACCGGCTCGATATGGCGGGGCGTCGCTTTCTCAGCCACGACCGGCTCGACTGCGCCGCGGGTCGGCATGTCGAACTGCTCGAAAGCGCGCATGAGTTCGTCCTCGAGGGCGAGGACGGGGTTCTCATAGCGCGGTACCGCCTGGGCAGCATCGGAGTGGGACTTGCTGACGCCCTGGACCGGGCGCGGCTCGAAATTGACGAGACGGGCAAGCTCGCTCAACGGATCATCATCTGCCAAGAGATCCGTATCAGCGGTTCCGCTTCGTGCGAAGTTCTTGTCTGCCATACTGCTTCCCACTCAAAAGCTACCAAAACGCGTCTGCCAGCTTATTGTGGGTAAATGGTGACGTTATCGCATTTCGTCCGGTGCAGCGGTGCCTGTAATGGACAGGCCCGATTTAAGAACAGACGCGACAGCGTGCACCAGCCCAAGTCTGGCGATACTCAATTCTCTATTTTTATCGTTAACAAACCGTAATTCCGGTTGTTCTTTACCTTTGTTCCAGTGTCCGTGGAACGCGCCGGCAAGATCATAGAGATAAAACGCGATGCGATGAGGCTCCTGCGCCGCGGCTGCACCCTCGATGACACGGGGAAATTCTGCCAGTTTCGCAAGAAGCTGCAATTCGCTCGGATCAGCGATATTCCCGGCAATCGCGCCGGCAAGGTCGAGCGAGGCAATGTCGAGGCCCGGGAAGGCCTCCGCCGCCTGGCGGAACACCGACATGCAGCGCGCATGGGCGTATTGCACGTAGAAGACCGGATTGTCCTTGGACTGTTCCGTCACCTTGGCAAAGTCGAAGTCGAGCGGCTCGCTGTTCTTGCGATACAGCATCATGAAACGAACCGAATCACGGCCGACTTCATCCACGACTTCCCGCAGCGTGATGAAGTCCCCCTTGCGCTTCGACATCTTCACCGGCTCGCCATCGCGGAACAGCTTTACCAACTGGCAGAGCAGGACGGTCAGCTTCGCCTTCCCCTCCGAGACCGCACGCGCAACGGCCTCCAGACGCTTGACGTAGCCAACGTGGTCGGCGCCGAGCACATAGATCATCTCATCGAAACCGCGGTCGTACTTATCCTTGAAGTAAGCGACGTCGGCCGCGAAATAGGTGTAGGAACCGTCCGACTTGATCAGCGGACGATCGATATCGTCGCCCACTTCCGTTGAACGGAAGAGCGTCTGCTCACGGTCTTCCCAATCTTCCGGCGACTGACCCTTCGGCGGCGACAGCACGCCCTTGTAGACATGCCCCTTGAAAGTAAGGTCATTGATCGCGGAGCGGATGGCCGCACCGTTGCCGGCATGCAGCGAGCGCTCGGAGAAGAAGACGTCGTGATTGACGTTGAGGGCGGCAAGATCCTCCCGGATCATCGCCATCATCATCTCGATCGTCTTCTCCTTGACGATTGGCATCCACTGATGCTCCGGCATGGCGCGCAGGGTCGTGCCATGTTCGGCAGCCAGCGCCTCACCGACGGCAACCAGGTAGTCGCCGGGATAGAGGCCCTCCGGGATGTCGCCGATCGCCTCGCCCAACGCCTCGCGGTAACGCAGGAAGGCAGAGCGTGCCAGCACGTCGATCTGCGAGCCGGCGTCGTTGATGTAATATTCCTTGGTCACCACATAGCCGGCGAAGGCGAGCAGGTTGGCGAGCGCGTCGCCCACCACGGCGCCGCGGCAATGGCCGACATGCATCGGGCCGGTCGGATTGGCGGAGACATATTCGACATTGACCTTGCGGCCGGCGCCGAGGGGACTGCGGCCGTAGTCCGTGCCAGCCTTGATCATGCCGGCGAGCAGCTTCTGCCAGTAGGCGACGGACAGGCGCACGTTGATGAAGCCGGGGCCGGCAACGCTGACATCCGCCACTTCCGGGTCGTTTTTCAATTCCGTGACGATGCGGTCTGCGAGCGAGCGCGGATTGAGGCCAAGGGGCTTGGCAAGCACCATCGCGGCATTGGTTGCGACGTCGCCATGGCTGGCATCGCGCGGCGGCTCAACGCTGATGCGGCCGAAATCGAGTTCAGCGCGCTTCTCACGGACAATATCAAGTCCTTCGAGTACGCTTTTGATTCTGTTATCGAAGTCTGTAAAAAGGTTCATCTCGTCCATCCGCACGCAGGGGCCCGTTTCGGGCCATTTCTGCGAAGAAGTTCAGGTGGCGGCTGACTACCGCAAATCCGGGGTATCGTCAAACAGACGGCGATGGGTGTTGATCGCGTAGTTGTCGGTCATCCCCGCCAGATAGTCGCCGACATGGCGGGCTCTCGCCGATTCCGGCATCGTCGCGATGCGGTCGACCCAGTAGTGACCCTGCATGAGCTGCGGGTCGTCCATATAGGCATGGAAAAGGTCCGTCAGGATCGAGGCGGCGTTGGCACGCACGCGCATGACGTCCGGATGCCGGTAGATGCGCGAGAAAAGCAGCCTCTTGATCTGCTTGTCGGTGACAGACATCTCTTGCGAGAAGGTCGCGAGGCATCGGCGTGCCTTGCGCACGTCCTCGGCGCTCTCCGGTCGCTCCTCGCGGATCGCCTGCTGCGCATAGCCGATCACGTCCTCCACCATGGCGGTGATCTGGCGGCGCATGATCTCGTGGGTAAAGCGCGAGGCTTCGAGGCCGGGATACTTGTCGCGCACGTCTTTCATGAGCTTTGCGAGGAACGGCACCTCCTCCAGCATCTCGAAAGTCAGATAGCCGGAGCGCAGGCCGTCATCAATGTCGTGGGTGTTATAGGCAATATCGTCGGCAATCGCCGCCACCTGCGCTTCGAGACTGGCAAAACTTGCCAGCTCCAGGTCATGCAGGGCGCAGTATTCCAGGATGGGACGCGGCACGTCGTCGCCATGCGTGCATTCGCCCGTCGGCCCGATCAGCGGACCATTGTGCTTGACGAGCCCTTCCAGGCTCTCCCAGGTGAGGTTCAGCCCGTCGAACTCGGCATAGCGCCGCTCCAGCTTGGTGACGATGCGCAGCGACTGGGCATTGTGGTCGAAACCACCGAAGGGCTCCAGAACCTCGTGTAGCGCGTCCTCGCCGGTATGGCCGAACGGCGTGTGGCCGAAATCGTGCACCAGCGCGACCCCCTCGGCGAGGTCCTCGTCAAGCTTCAGCGCGCGCGCCAAAGCGCGGGCGATCTGCGCCACCTCGATCGTGTGGGTCAGCCGCGTGCGGTAGTGATCGCCGTCGGCGGCGATGAAGACCTGGGTCTTGTGCTTGAGGCGCCGGAAGGCAGTCGTGTGCACGATGCGGTCGCGGTCGCGCTGGAAGTCCGATCGCGTGGGACTTTCCGGTTCCGGATGGAGCCGGCCACGGGTCGCCCAGGGGTCGCAAGCATAGATGGCGCGTTGTCCTGCGCCAAAACCCAGCGCATGTCTGTCCAGTGTCATTCGTCACCTGCATTCACGCCGCCCATTGACGCGGCCTCAATGCCTTCATACCTATAGTGTGCACAGCGGCAAGTCCGACTGCAAGGTATGCTTGAAACACCAGTCTTTTCAGGGATTTGTTTTCAACACCTCGCAAGGGAAGCGGCTTTCGGCGACACACTTGCCGGCTGTGGAAGACAGGCGATTCTCTCCGGATCTTGACCCCGGCAGGAGGCAGACATGACCGATAAATCCGTAACCATCTCCGACGCCGCCGCAAGGCGCATCGCGTCGATCCTCAATTCCTCACCCGAAAAGCAGGCTTTGCGCGTCTCCGTGGAAGGCGGCGGCTGTTCCGGCTTTTCCTACAAATTCGACCTCGTCGAGGACCAGCAGGATGACGATCTGGTGCTTCAACGCGACAGCGCCAAGGTGCTGATCGACCAGCTCTCCCTCGTTTATATGGACGGGTCCGAGATCGACTTCATTGACAACCTGCTTGGCCAGTCGTTCCAGATCAGGAACCCGAATGCCGTCGCCAGCTGCGGCTGCGGCACCAGCTTCTCGATCTGACAATACCCAACCGAAACGAGACCCGCATGCCGATCAAGATTGCCACCTGGAATATCAACGGCGTGCGGGCGCGCATCGAAAATCTCGTGGCGTGGCTCAAGGAGTCCAATCCTGACATCGTCGCCTTGCAGGAAATCAAGTCGGTCGACGAAGCCTTTCCGCGCGCGGATATCGAGGCGCTTGGCTACCATGTCGAGACGCATGGCCAGAAAGGCTTCAACGGCGTCGCCCTCCTCTCGAAAATCCGGCCGGATGAAGTGAACCGTGGCCTGCCCGGCGGCGACGGCGACGAACAGGCGCGTTTCATCGAGGGTGTTTTTTCCGTCGAGGGCGGCGTGGTGCGCGTCTGCTCGATCTACCTGCCGAATGGCAATCCGGCGGACGACCCGGTCAAATACCCCTACAAGCTTTCCTGGATGGATCGCCTCATTGCCTTTGCCGAGGACCGGCTGGCACTTGAGGAGCCGCTGGTGCTTGCCGGCGACTACAACGTCATTCCGGAGCCACACGACTGCTGGGACGTCAAGGCCTGGCAAAGGGACGCGCTCTACCTGCCGCCCACCCGCCAGGCTTTTCGCCGTCTCGAAAACCTCGGCCTGCTGGACGCTGTCCGGGCCTCGACCGACGCCGTGCCGCATTATACGTTCTGGGATTATCAGGCCGGCTGCTGGCCGAAGAATTTCGGCATCCGCATCGACCACCTCATGCTCTCGGCCGAAGCGTCCGACCGGCTCGTCTCGACGGCCGTCGAAAAGCACGTGCGCAACTGGGAAAAGCCATCCGACCACGTGCCGGTGGTGGCGATATTCGACTACGCCGCCTGACGCGCGGCGAAATCGGCTCGACTTTTCTGAGAACTACTCTTCCGGATTGAACCGGATGCTCTCCGCAAGTGCCATGCCCTTGCGGCGGTCTTCTTCGCTTGCAACGGAAAACGCTTCTTCCTGCGTAGCCTGAAGCCAGCCACAGTCCTTCGGCGGGCAATGGTCGAGCGCTGCGGTCATGAAAGCGAGACCGCGGCTGGTCTGGCCTTCCTGAAAGAGGATATTGCCGAAAAGCCCCATGGCGCCGGCATGGCCCTTGTTGCGGGCGCGGTTCAGCCATTTCTTGGCCTGGTGGACGCTGACCGAGCCGCCCTCGCCCGACAGCATCATGCGGCCGAGCTGGAACTGCGCTTCGGGAATACCGAAGGCGGACGCCGCCTGGAAATAAAGTTGCCGGGCCTGCGTCATGTCGATCTTGACGGGGCTGTCCGGAATGCCGCGACGGTAGTAGCTGGCCAACGCAATCAGCGCGTTGGCGAAATAGCCGGTGTCTTCCGAACCCGGCTCCACGCCGGCCTGGGCGATCTCGCTATACATCTTGAAGGCCTCGAGGTCGTTTTCCGTCACGCCGTCGCCATCGGCATACATGTTGGCAAGCGCCCAGCGCGAGCCCGTATGGCCCTTTTCCGCCGCGTAGCGATAGGCCTCGACGGCTTCGGTCTTGCGCCCCTCCTTGTAGGAGAAGAAGCCGAACTTGAAGAGATCGAAGGGTCCGCTTTCCTTGCTGACGCCGGATTGAGGATCGAATGCGAGGGCCTGGGACGCTCCGAAGGAGAGCGAGAGGCAAAGGCCCATTACCAGTATTTTCATCGGCATCAACTCGGACTTGGGCATCACTTCAACAATTCCGCGCCGCGCTTTGGTCGCTGCGCCAAACCGGGAATGCACGGCACTCGTGCAGATTTCCGGCAACTCCGGCGGCAATGACATCGGCTGGCTCATCGTTTCCTTGGGCGCGGTTTCACGCGTCTACATGTCCTTATCGCTGCGCCCCGTTTGTGGCGGGAAATGGACATTTCGTCGCTTGCCCATGGGTGTAGCAAACTCTGGAAAAAAATGTGTTGCGATTCCGTCACATGTTTTCGCGCGCCGCTGTGATTTCCACACCGGACACGCCGCGCAGCAAGGAAACGTTAACCAAGAAAAAAGGCCCGGTGGTGACACCGGGCCTGATTCTCGTTGTGCGCTGGTCCGCCGGTCAGAATTTGACCTTGAGCGACGTCGAGATTGCAGTCACAAAATCAGTGTCGAAGTCGTAGGATGCACGCTGGCCGAAGGGCCTGCCATCCCGAACCACCATCGCTGAAGAGCCGCTGGTCAACAGACCGAGAGCGCCGCCGACGCGGAACTCGACGTTCTCGCTTGCGGCATAGGACACACCGGCGCCAAGCGTCCAGGTGTCCGTATGCGTACCGATGCCGGTGCTCACGCCGCGGTCCCATGTGAGGCTGGCTGCGCCGCTCCACTTGTCATTGAATTTGTGCCCCACGCCACCGGAAACCGTCCAGCCGTCCCGATAAAGCAGATCGATCGAGGTGATTTCTCCGGACACCGGATTGGCGGGATTCCTGGTCTTGCAGGAAGCAAGCCCCCGTGTTGCGGTATCGCAGAACGGCACGCTCTGGAGTTGGCTCCAATCCGTCCACTTCACCGAACCAAAAACGAGCCAATTGGGGGCCACGCCTGTCTGGAATTTGAACTCCAGGGAATCCGGCATGCTTGCGGAGCCGTAAATAGACGTCTTCTTGCCGGCGTAGGGATTGCCGCCAAGGCCTACAGGAAGCCCGGTCAGGTCAAGGGTACCGCTGATATTATCGAGATCGACCGCACTGTTATAAACCAAGCTCGTGCGCAACGCATATTCTTCGATTTCGTATCCAAGGCCGGCGCGCCAGCCCCAGCCGTCGCCCTCAAGATCAAGGCGGCCGACGCCGGCATTCGAGGTCACCGGACCACCAAGGTCCTGGACAAGGCGCTCCTGGAAGCCCGAGACTTCCTGATAGAAGCCACCGCCGATCACGCGCAGCTGACCAGGCCCTACAGCAAAGGAGTAGGAGCAGGTCGCCGCATAGTTTTCGCTGTCGATCTTCGTTTCTATGTTCTCGTTCGCACCGGCCCAATTGGCGCCCTGGTTCAGATGGGCTCCCCACGGCTCGGAATAGTCCGCCATACAATCAACCGCATCACCGAGCGACGCCTTGAAACCAATGCGAGGGACCCAATAACCTTCTGTGGCTCGAATACCGTTGCTGGGACGCAGAGAAAGATCGCCGCCTTCCGCCGTATTGTCGCGGACATTGTTCAGTTCGCGCTGCGGATTGACATAGGTCACCGCGCTCTCTGCGGCATAATCGGAAGGATCGAACAACAGATCGATGTTGTAGCCGCCGCGCTCCAGGCCGCCGGCATAGGCCGAAGTCGCAGCCAGCAGACCAGCCGCCGCCACAATCCCCGCACCAATATTTCTCTTACGCATACAGTCCTCCCCTGCGAAAGTTACGCGCGGCAACAGCTGCCTCCGTCCCGCGCCTCTCCGGTTATGACTATCGAAGAGGAGCGCCAGCTTGGCAAACCCCACTTTTAGCCCCTGATTTCCAATGGGTATTCAAAAAATTACGTAAGATTTTCCTGAAGCCTCCCACACTTGCCCAGTTCGGAATATTTTTTCGACAAACTGCGGCATTTTGCCATCTGGTAGGCCATTTTTTCGCACACAGGGTGCCGTGTCACATTTTGACCACAGTCAGCAACTTGCCGACCAAGCGGCGAATAAAAAACCGCGCCGGAGCTTCCGGCGCGGTTTTCAGGACGCAACTGTTCGTTTGACTCAGAATCAGCCGGCTTCGCTGACGCGGGCCAGTGCCACGGCGAGGCTTGCGAGCTGCTGCTCCAGTTCTGTGAAGCGTTCGCGCTCCGCCTCGACAACCTCGGGCTTCGCATTGGCCACGAACTTTTCGTTCGACAGCTTGCTCTCGATGCGGGCGGCCTCCACCTTTGCCTTGTCGACCGCTTTCTCGAGGCGGGCCTTTTCTGCGGCAAGATCGATCAGGCTGCCGAGCGGCAAGCAGGCGGTCGCTTCGCCGACGACAATCTGCGCGGCCCCCTTCGGAGCTGTTTCCTCAAGGCTGATTTCCGACACGCGGGCGAGACGGCGGATAGCCGAATCGTGCGTTTCGAGGCGCGCCTTCGTCAGCGCATTGGCGCCGACCATGACGAGCGGCGCCGTCGCGCTTGGCGGAACGTTCATTTCGGAACGAACCGAGCGGATGCCGGAAACGAGATCGATCAGCCAGTTGATTTCGTCGGCGGCCGCGTCGTCGGCATAGGCCGGCGACGGCCATTCGGCATGGCAGATCAGGTTGTCGCGCGACTTGCCCTCGCCAGCCGTATGCGCCCAGAGTTCTTCCGTCATGAACGGCATGAACGGGTGGAGAAGTTTGTAGATCTCCTCCAGAACATAGGCCGCGCAAGCCTGCGATTCCGCCTTGGCTGCCTCGTCCTCGCCGATGAAGACCGGCTTCAGCAATTCGAGATACCAGTCGCAGAACTGGTTCCAGACGAAGCGGTAAAGAGTGCTCGCCGCATCGTTGAAGCGGTAGGTCTCGATTGCCTCGGTGACGTCGCGCGCCGTGCGGGCGAGTTCCGTCAGGATCCAACGGTTGATCGTCAGCGAGGCCGCTTCCGGCACGAACTTCGGATCGGTCTTCACCCCGTTCATCTCGGCAAAGCGCGTGGCGTTCCACAGCTTGGTGCCGAAATTCCGGTAGCCGGCGATGCGGGACGGGTCGAGCTTCACGTCACGGCCCTGCGCGGCCATGATGGCCAGCGTGAAACGCAGCGCGTCCGCACCGTATTCGTCGATCAGTTCGAGCGGATCGATGACGTTGCCCTTCGACTTCGACATCTTCTGCCCGTTCTTGTCGCGCACCAGGGCGTGGACATAGACGGTGTGGAACGGCTCGATCGAGTTGCCGAACTCGTCCTTCATGAGGTGCATGCCCATCATCATCATGCGGGCGACCCAGAAGAAGATGATGTCGAAACCGGTGACCAGGACGTCGGTCTGGTAGTACTTTTCCAGCTCCGGCGTCTTTTCCGGCCAGCCGAGCGTCGAGAACGGCCAGAGCGCAGAGGAGAACCACGTGTCGAGAACGTCCTCGTCGCGCGTCAGGATTTCGCCCGGCGCGAAGTTTTCCAGCTTTTCCTCGACCCAGGCCTTCCAGGGGCCTTCATGGGCGATGTAGTGCTGGATTGCGGCGTGCAGCGCCTCTTCCTCGGTCTTCTCGACAAAGACCTGGCCATCCGGCCCGTACCAGGCCGGAATCTGGTGTCCCCACCAGAGCTGGCGCGAGACGCACCACGGCTGGATGTTTTCCATCCACTCGTAATAGGTCTTTTCCCAGTTTTTCGGCACGAACTTGGTGCGGCCTTCGCGAACGGAGGCAATCGCCGGCTTCGCCAGCGTCTTGGCATCGACATACCATTGCTCCGTCAGACGCGGCTCAATGGGTACGCCACCGCGGTCGCCATGCGGTACGGTGTGCTTGTGCGGTTCGACCTTGTCGAGCAGGCCGGCCTCTTCGAAGATGGTGACGATGATCTTGCGGGCCTCAAAACGGTCCTTGCCCTCGAGTTCGTCCCAGGCGCCGTGCAGCGCGGCGGGATGATCGAGCCCCTCCAGAAAGTCCTCGTTTTCCTTGATCGTGATCTTGGCGTCGATCGTCAGCACGTTGACCTGACGCAGCCCATGGCGCTTGCCGACGTCGAAATCGTTGAAGTCGTGCGCCGGCGTCATCTTGACCGCGCCGGTGCCGGCCGTCGGGTCCGGGTACTCGTCCGCGACGATCGGGATCCTGCGGCCAACGATCGGCAGGATAACGTGTTTGCCGACGATCGACGTATAGCGTTCGTCCTCCGGGCTCACGGCAATGCCGGTATCGCCGAGCATGGTTTCCGGACGGGTCGTCGCAACGACGAGATAGTCGCGGGTCTCGAACTCGGTCGGCGTACCATCCTCGTCGAAGGCGACGGGATGCTGGTAGGTGACGCCTGGCTCCAGCGGATAGCGCAGGTGCCAGAGGTTGCCGTTCGTCTCGATCTGCTCGACTTCAAGGTCCGAGATCGCCGTCAACAGCTTCGGATCCCAGTTGACGAGGCGCATGTCCTTGTAGATCAGGCCTTCCTTGTAGAGCGATACGAAGACTTCGAGAACGGCCTCGGAAAGCCCCTCGTCCATGGTGAAGCGTTCGCGCGACCAGTCGCAGGAGGCGCCAAGGCGCTTCAACTGGTTGAAGATCAGACCGCCCGATTCCGCCTTCCACTCCCAGACCTTCTCGATGAAGGCCTCGCGGCCCATCTCACGCCGGCCGGGCAGCTTTTCGGCGGCCAGCTTGCGCTCGACGACCATCTGGGTCGCGATGCCGGCATGGTCCATGCCCGGCTGCCATAGAACGTCCTTGCCGCGCATGCGCTCGAAGCGGACCATGATGTCCTGCAGCGTGTTGTTGAGCGCATGCCCCATGTGCAGCGAGCCCGTGACGTTCGGCGGCGGGATCACGATGGAGAAGGTCTCGGCGCCGGGCTTTGCGCCCTCGCCCGCGCGGAATGCGTCCGCATCTTCCCACGCTTTGGCAATTCGCGGCTCGACCGCTGCGGAATCATAATTTTTTTCAAGCATTTTCGTCCGAAGCCTGCTGTTTGTCGTGGATTCTCTAAACCGGATGGCCGGCGTGAAGTCAACAATATCAGAGAAAAGCCGCACCGGGGGGCCGGCGCGGCTCAAACCATAATTTGATTAAGGAATGGCGACGTCGGTCAGCGGCGCGGGCCGCGCGCCACGCGCTCGATCTCTTCGCGCACCAGCCGCTCGACGAGCGTCGGCAGGTTGTCTTCGAGCCAGTCCTGCAGCATCGGGCGCAACATTTCCTCGGCGATCTCGTCGAAGGAGCGGCGCGGACCGGCATCGATTGCCTCAGCCAGCGCACCGAACGACTGCGCGACCCGCTCGCCGACGGCCGGCGAAACGAGAGTCGCGATGTCGCGGACCACGGCGGTCGGCTCGGCGACGCGAACCTCTTCCTGCCGGACCGGCTCCACGAACGGACGGGCTGCCTCGAACGTTTCCACAACAGGCTCGATTTTTTCAACCAGTTCGGCCATGGGCAGAAACCGATTGGCTGCCGGCGTCATAGGCACGACCGCCAACGGGCTTTCCCTCTCCGCGGCAACCTCCTGCGGATCCACCAAGACAGGCTCGCGCTCCATTGGCTCGCGGTTCGCAGCAATGTGGCGTTCCGAAGCAGCCCGAACGCGCGCGGCAACATCGGCCAGCGACAGCGCCGGCTGGCTGCTCGACAGGGGTTCCGTTCGCTGGATTGGCTGAACTCCCGCGGAGCGATGTTCTTCCGCGTGGAACCGCTCGACGACAGACGGGTGATCCAGCAAGTTGGAATGGCTCTCGGTCGTAATGTCGAAACCCTCGTCGTCCTGCGCATCGGCAGCAAAATCTGTCAGGGCTTCGTTGTTTTCGATGATCTTGCGAATGGACGCCAGGATTTCATCCATGGACGGTTCACGCGCTACATTTGGCTGAGCCATTTCTATCCCCGATCGCTGCGGCGTCCACGGCCTGCCGCATAAGGGCGTGCCGGACATCCGAAAACCCTAGGCGAGTTCCATAGCGAACTAAATCGCCGCGAATCATGTGTTACGAGTGATGCACAGATTTGTTTGTGCTGCCAAGGGCGAGGCTAGCGACCGTCGACGGTTCTCAGGCCGAACCACTTGTCCTTGACGGCCTCGTAGTGCACCTCGGAGCGATATTCCGCCACGTCCAGATCCTGGCTGCGAACCGTCAGGTTACCGGTGGCGGCGAGCACCGAATAGCTGGCGACAACCGCATTGCGCTGGGAAATCGCAAGGTCTTCCCGTGCATCGAGCACGTTTTGCTGCACGTTCAGCACGTCGAGCGTCGTGCGCTGGCCGACATTGCGCTCTTCGATCACGCCTTCAAGCGCCATGTTGGCCGCCTCGATCTGTGCCCCGATGGCCGAGATCGAGGCTACCGACGCTTCAAACTGCGCATAGGCCGAAACGACCGTGCGCTGCACGTCCATTCGGGCGGAATCGACAAGGATCTGCCGCTGGCCGAGTTGCTCCTTGGCCTGACGGATCTGGCCGTATTCCGCGCCCCCCTGGTACAGAGGTACGGTAAGACGGGCGGAAAGGGAGCTGCTGATATTGTCGGCAGGACCTTCCTCGCTGTTGACGGATTTGTAGACGTCGCCTTGCAGCGAGACACCCGGCAGCATGGTGCCTTCGGCAACCTTCACATTGTACCCGGCCGCATCGACGCTGCGCATGGCAGCCAGAATATTCGGGTTCTCCCGCATGCCGGTGGCGACCGCCTGGTCGAGCGAAGCCGGCATCGCCTTCTTCGCCGAGGCCGGTTGCTTGATGCCCTTCGGCATTTCCCCGACGATCTGCACATAGGCAGCTTCGCTCTGCTTGAGCTGCGAAACCGCTGCCGTCAGCAAAGCCTTGGCAGCAGCAAGATCCGCTTCCGCCAGGCTGACATCGGTGCGCGTCCCCTCGCCGACATCGAGGCGTGCGCCGGAAGCCTTGAGCTGTTCCTGCAAAAAGGCGATGTTCTGCTTGCGGATCACGAGGATCTGCTGATCGCGCGCAATGTTGGCGTAGGATTCGACGGCCGCCAGCAGGATCGAGATTTCGTTGGCGCGCAGCGACTCGCGGTTGGCCAGCACGTTCGCTTCAGCGACCTTGACGCGATAGAGTGTCTGGAAACCATCAAAAATCTGCTGTGTGATGGTGAGGCCGTAGCTCGACGTGAAGACTTCCTCGCGCCTCGCACCACGCCGTAGCGAAAAAGGAATTCTTTGCCCTACATCAAGGTTCGTGCGGTTCAGCTCCGACTGTGTCACCAGGTTGACCCGTGGCCGCATGCCCGCTTTGGCAATCGTGACATTCTCGTCGATGGCGCGCAGCGATGCCCGGGCGGCATTGAGATCGGGATTGTTCTGGTAGGCCTTGGCCATCGCACCCGCCAGCGTCTCAGCGGAGACGTTGCAAGGCATCACCAGCGCGGCGGAGGCTAAAGCGAGCGCAAGAGCGGTTCGACGAAGATTGGACACAGTACGAAACTCCGATCCTGGATCGGCCCGCCGCAGAGCCTCTCCCTACACAGTACGCACCGGCACACCCGCCGGCTAGACTTTTGGGTCGCGGGATACCGTTTTGGGACAGTGCCCGCGCCGCTCGCGATATTGCCTCTAAGTTCATCGGGGAATAGCCGACAGACAGGCAGCAAGCCGTTTGAACGCGACAATACGGCAGGCCCGTTGCCAAAGCGCAACAAATCAGGCCCGCCAATTCTCATTTCAACAGAGCGATCTCAGAAAACGAATTCTTTTGCCTTGCGGAAGCCGGGCAATGGCTTGACCGCCGTGTTGAAAACGTTGCGCTCGGAAACGTGGCCGCCCTCCTTGATATAGAGACGGGCCTGCGAGGCATTGCCGTAGCCCTCGACGACGACGAAACGGCCGCCGTCGCGCAGCTGCGCCAGGAGTGCATCCGGAACGAATTCCACGGCGCCATGCACGAAGACGACATCATAAGGCGCTTCAGGCGCGTAACCGGTCTCGAGATCACAGACGACCACGGCGACATTGTCATAGCCGAGACGGGACAGGGTTTCCGTAGCGGTCGCCGCGAGCGTTGCATCGCTCTCGATCGCCACGACCGAACTTCCAAGCTTCGAAAGTATCGCCGAGGCGTAGCCGGTGCCACAGCCGACTTCGAGCACCACATCCGTGGGCGCGACTTCCGCAAGCTGGATCAGTTTGGCAAGCGGCGACGGCTCCATGAGGTAGCGGCCGGGTGCAATCTGGATATCATCGTCGATATAGGCGAGCGGCTTTACGGCCGCGGGCACGAACTCTTCGCGCGCAACGGTGAGGAACGCGTCGAGCACCTCGTGCGACGTCACATCCGTCGTACGGATCTGGTTGTCCACCATCTTCGTGCGCGCTGCTTTGTAGTCAATCATCTCTAGCCCTGTGAGTAACGGCAGACCGCGGCACAAAGGCCCGGTTGCTATGCCGGATGCGTCGCGATTGTCTTAGTGCGGTTTCAGGCCGGGTGTCCATAGGCGGCGACGGCTTGCGCGCAAAAACCGCGCTGCCGTGAGGACGCAAACCAGGTATCTGGGCGCCCCAGGCATTATCATGAATAAATTACTCAACATATCATTGCCTGTCTTACGTATAATGTCGTATCAAGAACTCAGGTTTTAGGAGCGCCTCGCGCCCGTACCCTGCCCGCTCCAGCGAGCGGGCTTCGTTTAACTGAGACATGCAAGAGGAATACACCGTGCTGAAACGGTCTCGACTGCTACTCGCGATCCTCCTGATGGCGCTTACCACCCCGCATACCGTGTCGGCGCAGACCCAGGAGACCCCGTCGGTCCAGACGGACAACCAACCTGTAACATCGGGACAGGCGGCAGGCGCTGCAACGGACGGTGCCTCTACGACCGACACGACATCCCGCCCCGCGGCCGGTGAAAACACGGCCGAAAATCCGGTGAACCCGGCAGATACGGGCACGGCACCCGCCGGAGAGACGGCAACCGAGCTTGAAGCGCTCGCTGACGCAGAGCCGGCGGCCGGCGAACGCCAGTCCGGCCTGCCGCACGACCTCTCCCCCTGGGGCATGTTCATGGCCGCCGACATCGTCGTCAAAGGCGTGATGCTCGGCCTGACCTTTGCCTCCATCGTCACCTGGACCGTGCTTCTGGTAAAGATCGCCGAACTCGGCAGCGCCCAGCGCTCCGCCAGCCATGCGGTCCGCCGGCTCTCCGCCGCGCGCGGCCTGGAGGACGGCGAACAGGCACTCGGCCGCAATCGCGGCGTGGCTGCCCGCATGACCCGCGCCGCCCGGGAAGAGATGGAATTGTCCGAAGGTGTTCTCGACCACGTGTCGGATGGCGGCGTGAAGGAACGCATCGCCTCGCGCCTTTCGCGCATGGAAGCCCATGCCGGCCGCCGCATCGCCAAGGGCACGGGCCTGCTGGCCACGATCGGCTCGACCGGCCCGTTCGTCGGCCTTTTCGGTACCGTCTGGGGCATCATGAACTCGTTCATCGGCATCTCGAAAGCGCAGACCACCAACCTCGCCATCGTCGCGCCAGGCATTGCCGAAGCGC
Organism: Shinella sp.; assembly: GCF_052438155.1. Classification (NCBI taxonomy): domain Bacteria; kingdom Pseudomonadati; phylum Pseudomonadota; class Alphaproteobacteria; order Hyphomicrobiales; family Rhizobiaceae; genus Shinella; species Shinella sp. Next base: position 175,086 of record NZ_JBQVPI010000002.1, read on the forward strand.
TTCTGGCGACCGCAATCGGCCTCGTCGCAGCCATCCCCGCCGTGGTGTTCTACAACTTCCTCGCCCGCGCCATCACGGGCTACCGCCAGAACCTCGCCGATGCGTCGGCTGCGATCGAACGGCTCGCCAGCCGCGACCTCGACGTGCGTCGCGCCATGCGCCACCCCGCGCAGCGCAGCGAACGTGCCGCCGGCTCCGTCGTGAAGATCGGGTGACGCCATGGTCAGCAAGATCAAGGATAGCGGCGACGACCTCGAGGAAAACAGCGAAATCAACGTGACGCCGTTCATCGACGTCATGCTGGTTCTGCTCATCATCTTCATGGTGGCAGCACCGCTCGCCACCGTCGACATCAATGTCGACCTGCCCTCCTCCGTCGCCCAGCCGACCCCGCGCGAGGACAGGCCGGTCTTCATGACGCTGAAGAAGGATCTGGCAGTGTCGATCGGCAACGGCGAGATCGCGCGCGACAATTTCGGGCCGGAACTCGATGCCGTGACGGAAGGCAACAAGCAGACGCGGATCCTGCTGCGCGCCGACAAGGCCGTCGACTATGGCAGCGTCATGGATGTGATGAACCTGCTACGCGCAGCAGGCTACGCCAAGATCGCCCTCGTCGGGCTGGAAGGCGCCGCACCGGCGCAATAGCAGCGAAATGTGAGGCGCGTTTGCGAACGCGCCTCCTCTCGAACCGCCCCGAAACGGCATCATTTGATCAGGCTACCGGGAATCGACGATTTCCAACTTGTAGCGGGACAGAAGCTCCAGCGAGCGATCCGGGGCTATGCGGTACGTTTCGATATATTGGTCGCCGGACTGGCCAATGAATTTGTGGTCAAACGTACTGCCGATCGGCGATTTCGTCAGCTTCGTCCGCGGCTGCCCATTGTAGATAATGCTGCCGCGTATGGGTTCCAGCGTGGAAGGCGCACAGCCCGATAGAGCGAATGCAATCGCCATCGCCGCAAGGGCTTTCGGATTGGGCATAAGATTCTCTCCCGTGTGTTGAGGCCCAGCGTGTTTCGTCACGAGCCACCACATACGATAAGTAGGGTTTTAAATGCCGTATCAAGCTCCGGGCGAGCAAAATGCATATGGCAGCGGAAAAAATCCACAATGCGCGGGAAGCCTCTTGCGCCCTTTCTAAATTCGTTCTAAACGCCCGGCACCACTCGCTTTATAGCAAGACGGACGGCCTCGTGGCGGAGTGGTTACGCAGAGGACTGCAAATCCTTGCACCCCGGTTCGATTCCGGGCGAGGCCTCCAAAATTTTCCTAAATGAAGCCAATAACATAATCCCCAGCAGGGTCCTTACCCTTTCGGTTTTCATGTTGCACTGTGTTGCAACTGGTTTCCTTTGATTTCCAGCGGTTTCCCGCCACCCTCGGCAAATCCATGCGACATGGATGCAACATGCAACACGGTCTGGCAGCCTTGGAATATGGGACGATCCAGCTTTCGGCAGAAAGACCTTGAACGCCTGATGAAAGCGGCGTCCGCCGCTAATTGCTTCCTGCGCATAGATCTGAGGACACTCGTTACAACGATGGTGACCTGCCCCTGAACTTTCATCCGGCAGCGATTAGAGCCTCGGCGGTTTTTGATACGCCAAATGGCGCGGTGTGAGCAACCGGCGGAGCCGCGATGCGGACCCAGCCATTGGAAAGTTCGGCCCGCCGACGATACTGTTTCAGGCTGGCGGGCTGCCGGAGATGGAATAAAACGGGGCAAGGGGAATAAGTGGCTGCGATCACGAATATGGACAAGCGGTCGCCCGGTATCCACTGAGCATTTTGGTTCCCCAATCAAATGCCTGCACGGAGCCGCTTCACGTCCCTAGAAGCGGCTGCTTACTTTTCAGTTCAAACGGACGCCCCGGCGTTGGCGCTGAACTCTTGCCCAAAGTATGAGTTGACCGTTCTACCTCGCGAGGTAACACTCCGACATCTTGTAAGAAGGAGCCAGCAATGGAAGAGCCAAACCGCTGGCGACCGATGCGAACCGCGCCGAGGGACGGCAGCCGCATCCTCGTTACGATACGCCCATCCGAACAAGGACCGGGAGCAGTTGATCTCGTTTACTGGTCGAATGGTGATCGATTCGGCGGAGATGCCTGGCGATCTTCTGACTCTGCGCCGGGCCGGATTATCGAGTATACGGAGCCAGAACTAAAATGCTGGATGTCCTTGCCCCCCGTCAGTGTCGATCAAATATCCCTGCCGCCCGCTTGGGAGGGTAAGGACGACAAGGAACTCGACGGGTCGGGGATTTGAGAATCCATAACGGATAGTCGCGTGAGCAAAGCGCGGGGAAAGTGCCACGCAGTAATCGAAGAGAAGGAAGAGCCCGCCGCGGCGCGGAAGGCTTTTCTGAAGACGGCGAAAGAGGCCGGGGGCTTATTCGGATATAGAAATCGAACCGCAGATCAGAGTGCCGGATATAAGCGGGTCGGCTTGGAGATCGCAGCGCCTATTGAACGTGATGGGGAATTAAGCGCTACCGCAGGCGCGCCCTCTTAGACCGGTTGCATATTGCTGACTTCCTCCGGCATTTCGTCACCATGGAAATAGATCAGCTTCGGCTCGCCAAAGTCGCCACTCTCTGGATCTCCTTCCATCACAGTCGCAAAGACCATGGGCTTGCTCAGCGCCAGGCGCTCCGCCACCCGCCTTGCATGCACGAGGCTATTGGCCTGGACTGCTATGTCTGGCTTCATGCCGCGCTTACCCGGGCTGAAGGACTGAACCACGAAATACGATGCCATGCTCATTCTCCTGTACGCTAAACTGCTTCTACCACGGTTCGGTTGATGGAATCGTGGTATCGTGCGAAAGGCGTTTTGGAAGGATCGATACCCAACAACCGAAACCTCAAAACCGCTTCGACATGCGCGAGGACGGAACCGGCATGTGGCGGTCTACGACATATTCACCGGATTGACGGCCGAGGTGAATGGCGTGCCGCAAGACGGGCTGGACATCGAGGTTGCCGACGACCTGGTCGAACTGTTGAACGCCGAAGACATAGCCAGACGCAAAGGGACGACGCATTGAGCCAATGAATTGGGCAGCTCACAAGCCGCCCATTGGGGCTATCACGCTTCTTCCATCAGGATGTCGTCGTACTCACCATAGGCCAACGCGCCCTCATCATAAACGATCCCCATCGCCTCGATCTTCACGCGCTTACGAAACAGTCCGAGCTCAGCGCGCGTGCTTTTCGGCTTCTATCTTTATGAAATCGTTGTATCCATCAAGAACAGGATATTCATTTAGCGTCAAAAGGCGATCGAGCTGGGAGTGAAGAGACTTCATTGTCATCTTCCGCTGAGCCAGCGCCGTCGATTCCGCATAGAGCAGGAATTGCTCGGAGAGCAAATGCAACCCGTATAGCTCCTCCGGCTTCAAGAAGTTCTTTCCCGTGGTCGCGTCATCGACTGTCGGCCTCTCGGCCTTCTTAGCCCTATCCATCAACAGCTTCGAGCTCGTCATGCCGGTCACCGCATGGTGAAACTTATCTTGAAGCAGAGCGTAGAACTTCCTAACCTCGCCTGAATCCTTATCATAATCGGAAGACGAGATTTTGAAGCATTCACGCACTTTGGCGTAAACATGCTTTTCCGAGAAACGAAGGGCGCGGACTTCTGCCGCCAGCTTGTTCAGCTTGTTCAGCTTATCCGGGGATTCCCAGAGAACTTTCTCGTTGATGACGTAGCCTTGCTCAAGGTACGCCCTCAATATTTTACTCTACCACTGCCTGAATCTGGTCGCTTCTTTCGAACTGACTCGATACCCGACCGCGATGATAGCATCAAGGTTGTAGACAGCAGTAAGGTAATTCTTGCCGTCAACGGCAGTAATAAAGGTTTTCTTTACGACTGAATTTTCATCGAGTTCGTCGGTGGCGAAAATGTTTTTTAGGTACTGACCGACATTCTGTTTGGTGACCTTGAAAAGGCTCGCAATCTGATCCCGCGTTGCCATTATCTCCTGCGAACCAGGGTCAAATGCAATATCGACGGCCACGGCGTCGTCGCGCTCATAGGTGATATTTGCCAGTGGCTGAGGCTTGTCCTCTCTCGGCACTTGAGGTCGGCTCCAACGAGCCTCGGCCGCCTTTTTGGCAATGCCCGTTCGCTGATCAGCAGAGAGCTTCCGAGCCCTCGCCCGCGCCCCGATTGCACGACCAACAGTTTCCTCGTCATCCGTCGCCATAACCGGGATCATGGTTTGCCGCCTTTCAGAAGGGTTGCGAGCTTGGAGATGAGAGCGGCGAGCCAGCCGCCGGACGGGACCGGGCCCTGCGTGAGGATCGCGGGCTTTTCGGGTTGCTTGGTATCGATGACACGCAAAGGCGCTTGAGTGTCGCGAACAGGCATTTCGTGAGAGACAACGGGCTTTGACTTGTACTCGGCCGCGACAAGCCCGTCTCGAACGCCTTGGCATAGGTAGCAATCATCGCGCCATTGCCCGCCGTGTCGCCGTTCACGATGGCGCGGGAGGCGTAGTACTTGAAGCCCGGCACATCGGGATTGCGGGTGACCAGATAGTCGTAATCGGAGAGTTTCCGGTCGGTGAACAGCCCCTGCTCCATTCCGTCGAAAGTGGCGCGGACGGAGGATGAAAGCACCAGCGCCGTATCCTTCGACAGCCCCAGCTTTCGATAGTTTGCCTCGTGTGTGATCTGAATCAGTCCCCTGCCAAACCAACCTTCCCGCCAATAGGGTTTCTTCACCCACGTCAGCTGCCCCTTTGCAAACGCGGTATCGAGCCGCTTGATCACGGCCGCGTCGGTCGGGTTCCGGTCCTTGCTGTTGGCGTAGACCGTCTCCTTTACCGGCTGCATCTGTCCGCCGGTCTCGTGGTAGACCTCGGACAGGATAGCGGCGAGGTGGAAGACAGACGTCCCTCGCCTCTCCGCCTCGTCGAGGATAGCCTTGCAGCCCTCTACCTGAGCCTGAGATAAAGACGTGCCGAAAACGCCGGACGCGCGTTGGCGCACCGACGCATAGAATGCGGAGCGGTTCATGATGCTTTCCTTATTTATGTTGAACCCAGTAGATTCTATGGGATAATTTCGGACGGCGAATCATTGGAGGAAGGGCGATGCTGGAACGGTTGCGAGTGCCGAACGACCTCGACGCAGCCATTCAGCAGCTACAGTTGGCGGAGCGAGCCCTAGCAGCTCAGCAGCTCGTTCAAATCGCCGGGCAGCTCGCAGAATTGGCGAAATCTGCCCAAAGCCTTGTTGGCCCCATTGAGCCGTCGAACCCAAACCACACGGGTGAACGGCCGTAATAGCCGAGCACAATCCAGCACTCCTGGATGGCCAGGGTCGGTATCATGGTGTTTTCCTTTTGGGTGAAGGCAGTGGCCGGGAACAAACTGGCCGGATGGGAATTCGAGCTTCCGATCACGCTGGCTGGGAGGCCGCTATGAAAGGCAGATCGCAAGCGCAGAAGGAGCAGGACAAAACGCTGTGGGCGGCAGGCGCGCTGGTCGTTGCCGGGCTGATGATGCTCGGCATTCCGCCGTGGATCCTGTTTGGCGTTTAGGCAGCTACTTTCGCCACATCCGCCGCCGCCGGCTCTTCGCCCGGCACTTCCGCCACATAGCCAGGCTCGTAGCCGTGCAGCCAGCCGGAATTGATTTGACGATCCTGTAAACGTTATGCGAGCATCCCGGGTTAAACGCGGAGGATGTAAGGCTATGGCCACTTTTTTTGGTTCAGGTGATACGAGAAGCACCGCGCTCAATTTTCTCACAATGTGGAAGGCCGCCGCCGAATGGGAGGCTGGCAAGACGGCCACGACTGAGATCCATTATGAAAAGCTAGGTTTTTACAGGATTGACCAATACAGGTTGACCGGATCCTTTGAGTATAGTGTGGACCCGGATACGCTGGAACTCACGTCCTTAACCGGAACGGTTACGCAGTTCGATTATCATATGGAAGACACTGCCAACGTCTTCGAGGAGGCGTCGTTCAGAATCTCCGACTTCAGCCTCGACGTGAGTAAATTCGACGGCTCACTAACCCCAGAGCAGCTCGCCGCACTTATTTTTGCCGGAAACGACAGAATCGAAGGCGTGAAACGCCCTGATTCAGACTTCGACGCTCCCTATACAAACACACTTTACGGTTACGGCGGTAACGATACGATTATTGGCGGCACTGGTCGCGATATTCTCAACGGAGGATCCGGCCGTGACATCATGACGGGCGAGGCGGGAGACGACACCTATTATGTCGACAACTACCGGGATGTTGTCTGGGAGTTTTACGACGAAGGGACGGATGCGGTCTTCAGTACGATTTCCTACAGACTACCGGAAAACGTTGAAACGCTGTACTTGACAGGAACCGGGGACGACACCGGCATCGGCAACGCCGTCAACAATGTTTTGGGTGGCAACGCGGGAGCGAACACTCTGGATGGCCGTAAAGGTCGAGACTCCATGTATGGCGGTGCAGGTGATGATACCTACTTCGTCGACAACGCATTTGATGTCGTACGGGAATTGAAAAATGAGGGCACAGACCTCGTATATGCCGCGAGAAGCTATACGCTGGGTTCCGATGTCGAAAATCTTACGCTTCAAGGCTCCGGTAACCTGAGCGGCACCGGCAACGCCCTCGACAACATCATTCGCGGCCATTTAGGCGCGAACACGCTTTCCGGGGAGTTGGGCAACGATACGCTCGACGGGTTTTTGGGCAATGACAGGTTGATCGGCGGTCTCGGCGCGGACAAGCTCTATGGCGGTCGCGGGGCTGACACCTTCATCCTGAAATCCTTCAGGGACAGCGTGCTGGCGTCGCGCGACACGATCTATGACTTCTCTCAATCGCAGAAGGACAAGATCGATCTGTCCATTCTTGACGCGCGCATAACGGCGGCAGGCAACCAAGCCTTCACCTTTATCGGCACCAAGCAGTTCAGCGACAAGGGCGGCGAGCTGCGTTATTTCAAGAAGGACGGCGAGACCTTCATCTATGGCGACCTCGACGGTGATACCGGTATCGATTTCTCGATCCGCCTCAACGGCGTATTCGATCTGAAAAGTTCCGATTTCATCCTCTGATGAACGGCGCCATTGTTTTTGGTTCAATCAAGGCCCCGCTATGCGCGGGGCTTTTTTGTGCGGGCCGGGCATAGCGGTCTGACGGCCGAACGGCCCCCCTCCCGCAATATCCGCCAGGTTTGCGCCGCTTCGGTGCTGCGCGATGGTCTTGTAGTCGCAAGCGCGCCGCTACCTCGGTGCAATGCGTTGCTGTTGATGTGCATCATCTGGCCCCGGAAAAGAAAAAAGAAATAGCGACGACGATTAGACTCCAGTTGGGGGGCGAGGTTTCGCTCGGTCTACGTTACTTCCCTCTTGGTTCGAATTGATTTTCGTGTAGCGGCATGCAGCATGAAGATCGGAATATGTGAGGGTTAGGGATATGGCTGTTTTTTACGGTTCCGGTGGTACGAAGGGCGTTGGTCTCAATTTTCTTGAAATGTGGAAAGCAGAGGCTCAATGGGAGCCGGGAACGACGACGACAGACGAACTGTATTATGGGGAAATCTGGAACGTCTATGAGAAATATTACTATACGCTCACCGGTGAATTCGAATATATTGTTGATCCAGATACGTTTGAACTGACATCTTTGACTGGAACAGTCACGCAGTTCGATTACCAATGGGAAACGTTTTACGACGATGAGGAGTTGGGTTCCTACAGAATATCGGGATTTAGTCTCGATTTAATCAATTTCGATGGGTCCTTGACTGCCGAGCAGATCGCCGCGCTTATTTTCGACGGCGACGACAGGATCAAGGGGGAGGGGCTTGGCGATTCCCTGTTCGGTTACAACGGCGACGACACAATCATCGGCGGACGTGGCAATGACGATCTCGATGGCGGCGCCGGGCGGGATATCCTGCTGGGCGAGGAAGGGAACGACATCTATCATGTCGATAATGCGCGCGATGTCGTCTGGGAATATGCCGGCGAAGGGCGCGACACGGTCTTTAGTTCCGTTTCCTACACGCTTTCGGAGAATGTCGAGGCCCTGACCCTCACGGGGTCGGAGGCGCTCAATGGCACAGGCAACGCCCTTAACAACACGTTGGTGGGGACAGATGCCGCAAACATTCTCAACGGGCGGGCGGGTGCCGACAGCATGTTCGGGGGGCTTGGCAACGACACGTTCTTTGTCGAGGACGCGCGGGATGTCGTTACGGAAAAGACAAACGAAGGCACAGACCTCGTCAACGCTCTGATAAGTTACGCCCTGGCTGCAAATGTCGAAAATCTCGTGCTGAAGACGGCGAGTGATTTGAATGGCACGGGCAATGCGCTCAACAACGTTATCGCCGGTAATTCCGGTCGCAATACGCTTTCAGGCGCTGCCGGCAACGACACGCTCAAAGGCGGCGGGGGCAATGACAAGCTGGTCGGCGGCCTGGGAGCCGATAAGCTCTATGGCGGTAGCGGCGCGGATACGTTCATCCTGAAGTCCTATAAGGACAGCCTGGTGATCTCGCGTGACACGATCTTCGATTTCTCGCGAACTGAGAAAGACAAGGTCGACCTGTCCGCAATCGATGCGCGTTCGACGGTTTCAGGCAATCAGGCCTTCACGTTTGTCGGAACGAAGGACTTCAGTGAGAAGGCGGGGGAGCTTCGCTATTTCAAGAAGGGCGGCGATACCTTTATATATGGCGACTTGAACGGTGACGCGGGTATCGACTTTTCAATCCGGCTTGACGGTGTGATCGATCTAAAGGGCACTGATTTTATTTTGTAGTGCCGGATGGCGCCATCGAGGCGCCTGCTCCTCATTCAGACGGCCCCGCTTCGTGCGGGGCCGTTGCCGTTTCGGCGCGCTGTGTCGGAAGCGGCGGCGTGACCGACGGCCATGGGCCCCTTGGAGCTATCCTTTCGAGTCGGTTGTCAGGTTCTTCGTGGCCCTCCGCCTAACGACTCGGCTCGAATCGCTTCGCCGAGTCGCGCCTTCCGATTCTCGGTTCCCGCTGGCTTTCGGGCGACGATAGGAAGGGGCGAGCGCGCCAAAACCGCCTGGCCGCCACCTTATAGCGCGGGGTTTGCCCACTTCCTGCCTTGGTTATGGCATTTCCCTCGGCGAGGGTAAGGTCGCTAAGTGCCCGCTTCATAAGGCATTTTGTTAATAATCCATAAACTTTTAGCGATCCGGTTCGCCATTTTGTGTCCTTTCCGCAACAGCGTTGGGCGAAGGCTGACACAAACCCCGCCTCCTTTCAGTTTGGAGATTGCTTACGGAACCGCGTCTTGTATTTTCAACCTCGGAAGAAGGGGCGGTTGATCGTCCGCTTCCTGAACTTGGGTATGGGGCAGGGAACGCTGTCCTTCAGCAAAAAACCCAGACCCGTTTGAAACTTTTTGACTGGAGGTCAGAAATGAACATTAAGAGCCTTCTTATCGGCTCCGCTGCAGCTCTCGCAGCAGTATCCGGCGCCCAGGCTGCCGACGCTATCGTCGCTGCCGAGCCGGAGCCCATGGAATACGTTCGCGTTTGCGACGCATTCGGCACGGGTTACTTCTACATCCCGGGCACGGAAACCTGCCTGCAGATCAGCGGTTACGTTCGTTTCCAGATGAACCTGGCGCAGGATTCTGTTCGGGGCGTTCGTCCGGATGGTAGCATCGTACTGGAAGACGGTTACAACTATAACAGCCGTGGTTACATCTCGCTCGACGCCAAGAGCGACACCGAACTCGGCACGCTGACCGGCCATATCGACCTTCAGGCTGACTCCAACGATGGCGTCACGAAGCTCGACGGCGCCTGGATCCAGCTCGGCGGTTTCAAGGCCGGTTACTTCTACGGCTACTGGGATAAGGGCATCAACGGCGAAACCGACTACAACGACTCCGGTTTCTCGGCGATCTACAATGCCGTTTCCTACACGTATGAAGCTGGTTCGTTCTCGGCTTCGGCTGCGATCGAAAGCTTCAACGACCACGAAGCAAAGAACAACGCCATCGGCATCTTCCCTGCTGTAGACGGTGACTCCAAGTTCTCCGACGACTGGGGCGTTTCGGCTCAGGTCTCGGGTGCCTTCGGTGCCGTTTCCGCTGACCTCCTCGCTTCCTACGACTTCGACGCTGAAGAAGGCGCTATCCGCGGCCTGATCTCGGCCGATCTCGGCCCGGGCCAGCTGCAGGCATTCGCTGTCTGGGCTTCTGGTGCGAACCGTTACTGGAACGCGTCCGAGTGGTCGGTTGCTGCCTCCTACAAGGCACAGATCAACGAGAAGTTCTCGATCACCCCCGGCGTTCAGTACTTCGGTAGCCTGAACCCGACTGGCTTCGGCGGCGCTGGCACGGTTAGCGGTGACTTCTCCGACGAAGACGGCTGGAGAACTGGCGTGACGCTCGATTACGAAATCGTCAAGGACCTGACCACCAAGGTCAGCGTTCAGTATGAAGATTTCGACACGCGCGCAGACTCCAACTTCAGCGGCTTCGTCCGTCTTCAGCGCTCGTTCTAATCTGATCTGACTTCTGTCAGTGATGGGAGACCCGGCTTTCGAGCCGGGTCTTTTTCGTTTGGGCGAGGGGAATGTCAAACCACGCTGTGTGAGCATCGCGTTTCGTCTGCGTTCAGTTGCCGAGCCCTGCCAGAAAGTCCCGGACAGACGAAAAGACGTCCGGATGATGCAGGAGCGGTGCATGACCCTGTCCCGGCGCGGTCACAGTTTTGACGCGCGAGGAGTGTGCGGCCATGCGGGCGAGAGCTTCCTGCGAAAGCAGGCGCGAATGGTCACCGCGCACGACGAGTAGCGGCGCCTTTGCCAGCAGCTCGAATTGCGGCCATAGGGTCGGCAGCGGTTTTGAGAAATCGATCGTCTGCAATTGGTCCGTCAGTTTCGGATCGTAGTCCGTGACAAGATGCCCTTCCTTTTCGGTGTAAAGCGCTTCGGCCATATCGAGCCAGTCCGTACGGGAGAGGGCGGGGAAGGCCGCGCCATGGATGCGCGCCAGCCCGTCAGCCGCTTCCTCGAAATTGGCAGGCGATGACCGTTTGGAGAGATAGTCCCGGATATCCCGCAAGCCCTCGGCCTCGATTTCCGGTCCGATATCGTTGAGGATCGCTCCGGCGATCAGCTCCGGCTTCAGCGCGGCCATGATGTGCAGGATGAACCCGCCTCGCGAGGTCCCCACGAAAATGGCGCGGGAGATGCCGAGTGCGGTGCAGACGGTGATGACGTCGAGGCACTCAATCTTGATATTATAGTTTACCGGGTTTGGATCGTAATCCGAAAGCCCCCGGCCGCGGTAGTCGAGCGCGATGACGCGACGCGGTGCACGGGGGTCTTGCGCGGCGCGCAGCGCAAATTGGTGAAAGTCGCGCACATTGCGGCTGAGACCGGGCAGGCAGATGACGGGAAGGCGGTCCTCGGGCGTGCCCGACCGGTTGCCGGCAGGGTCGTAGACCCGGGCGTGAAGCCTCAGACCGTCTTCAGCGGTGAAGAAGCGGCTTTCAAATAAATCCATGTTTCGATTCCTGTCATGCGCTGCCTATGATGTCGGGGTAGCGTAGAGAGGCCATCTCTTCAGGACAAGGTGTGTGTGGTCATCGCATGGCGAGGAAAGGCTTCCGGCCGAATCAGCGCCCGACGCTGAGATCGTGCACGATATCGGCCGTCTGGCCGAGCCGTGTCTTGTAGACCTGATAGTTCTCCATGACACGCTGCACATAGCCGCGGGTCTCCGAGAAGGGGATGCGCTCGATCCAGTCGACGACCTCATCGATCGGCTTGCCGCGCGGATCGCCGTAGCGGGCGATCCATTGCGGCACGCGGCGCGGGCCGGCATTGTAGGCAATGAAGGTCAGGACGTAAGAGCCGCCGAAATCGCTGATCTGCTCGCCGAGATAGTGCGCGCCGAGCGTTGCGTTATAGGCGGCGTCAGTGGTCAGCCGTTCCTTGGAATAGGCGAGGCCGTAGCGTTTCGCCACACCCTGCGCGGTGCCCGGCATCAGTTGCAGGAGGCCCTGCGCGTTGGCGGGTGAGACGGCGGCGGGGTTGAAGGCGCTTTCCTGGCGGGCGATGGCATAGGCAAGCGCCTTGCCGGAGCCGGCAATATCGGCGCCATCGGGAATGACGCCGATGGGGAAGGCGAGGGCGGCTACGTCGATTCCGCGCCCGAAGGCGATCTTGCCGACCTGCAGCGAGAGCTGGTGATTGGCCCCCTTTTCCGCCTGCGCGGCAAGGAGGGCAAGTTCACCGGGGTTCATCAACTCACCGGCGAGTGCGCGATAAAGGCTTTCGGCACGCCAGCCGTGGCCGGCGGCTTGCAGGCGGGCGATCGCCTTTACGGCCTCGCGCTGGTTAAAGCGTGCGCGCTCTTCCGCCGACGGGGTGGGATAGGAAACGTTGAGTGCCTTGTGACCAAGCCGGGCTCCGGCGAGCTGCCCGTAGAACGTGCCCGGATAGTTGGCAGCCTTGGTGAAATACTCCTTCGCATCACCCGGTCCGCCCTTTTCCGCCGCGCGCCCGAGCCAGTACCAGGCGCGGGATACGGAGAGCGGGCGGTCGGAGGTCTGCAGGATGCGCTGGAAATGGCCAGCCGCGGCCTTTGCATCGCCGAGGTCGCGCAGGGCATACCAGCCGGCGTGGAATTCTGCCTCGACGATGTCCGTCGGGTCATTCGCACCGTGGCGGGCCGCCACCCGGTAGGCATCGCGGTAGTCGCCGAGATCGGCAAGGCCGCGGCTAACGATGCGCTGTTCGTTCCACCATGCACCCGGATTGACGAGGCGCGCCGGATCCTCCGGCATCGCGGCAAAGAGCTTGCCGGCAGCGCGGTATTCTTCCTTGTTGCGAAGGTAGCGTATGCGCAGGAACGTATAGGCCGGATCCTTCTGCCAGTCCGCAGCAACGGCCTTGATCAGTTCGCCGGCGGTCTTGTTTTTGCGGATGACGGCCGCCCAGGCGCGATAGAGCGACTGTGCCTTGCCGAGATCGCCAAAGCGCTGTGCCCGGTCGGCCTGGTCGCGATAGAGCAGCATTTCCATGCGGGCCTTGTGATCCGCGACGGTCAACAGGGGCCCGAATTCATCGAGAACCTTGCTTTCGAGGTCCTTGGAAAGCGTCTCCTTCTGCCAGAAGGACCGCAGGAGTTCGCCGGCGCGCGCCGTATTGCCTGTCGCCACCAGGGCTCGGCAGAGAACGAGAGTGCCTTCTGCCGTTTCGGGGCGTGTTGTGCCAAAGGCCGCGAGAGTGTCGTTGGCCGATGCATTTTCGCGGGCGAGCGCCCGTTCCGAGTTGGCGCGCAGCGCCTTCAGGCCGGGCCAGCCTTTTAGCTCGCGCTGGGCAGCGGCGATTTCCCAGGAGGGCACGCCGCGCTGGCCGGACACGGCAATCGCCCAGGTCAGGATATGGCGGTCGAGGCTGCCGGAGGGCAGGCGGTCTCGTGCGGCCATGGCCGCGGCCGCATCCCGGTTGGAAAGGGCATCGAGGCCTTCGCGCAGTTCAGCGCTCGCCAGCTCCGGAGTATCCAGCCGCGGAATGGCATTGGTGATGACGTCCTTCGACGGCATGTCGGCCGCAAAACCGAGCGGCTTTATCGCGGTGTTTTCCGCCTCCACGGGCGAAGAGCGCAGGGCGAGACCGGCAATTCCGGCAAGCAGCAGGGCGCAGAGGGCAAAACTGTTCGTCGAGATCATATCATATCCCGGATGCCTGGCAGGCGGCGCGTCTGACGGTCACTTTCCACCTGATCTTTGACAATCATTAACCCTTTGTTGCCTTAACGAAACCTTAATGGCAGCCCTCACTAAGCCGTGAAGGTCGCTGCTTTTCAGACGACGGATCACACGAAGCGAATATTCGCGCGTCCAACGTCATTTCCGCCTTGATTGTGCATGAAAAACGCCCGTCGCGGCGCTTGCCGCATGCCTGTCACCCGACTATTGTGCCAGCGTTTTTAACCACGGAATACGGCCAAAGCATGTAAGCCTAACGGCGGCTCTGGCCCCAGGAGTTCTCGATGTTCAAGGGATCCTTTCCCGCTCTCGTCACCCCGTTTACCGATACCGGCGCCATCGACGAAGACGCATTTGCCGCGCATGTCGAATGGCAAATCGGCGAAGGCAGCCACGGCCTCGTACCGGTCGGCACCACCGGCGAATCGCCGACGCTGTCGCATGACGAGCACAAACGGGTGGTGGAGCTCTGCATCAAGATCGCTGCCGGCCGCGTTCCGGTGATCGCGGGTGCCGGTTCGAACAACACGAAGGAAGCGATCGACCTCGCCCAGCACGCCGAAAAGGCCGGTGCTGACGCGATCCTCGTCGTGACGCCCTATTATAACAAGCCGACGCAGAAGGGGCTTTTTGCCCACTTTGCGGCGATTGCCGGGAGCGTGAAGCTGCCGATCATCATCTACAACATCCCCGGCCGCTCGGTCGTCGACATGACGCCGGAGACGATGGGCGCGCTCCACAAGGCACATCCGTCGATCCTGGGCGTCAAGGATGCGACGGGCAAGATCGAACGTGTCTCGGAACAGCGCATCACCTGCGGCAAGGATTTCGTCCAGCTCTCCGGCGAGGACGCAACCGCGCTCGGCTTCAACGCCCATGGCGGCGTCGGCTGCATTTCAGTCACGGCCAATGTCGCGCCGCGTCTTTGCGCGGAATTCCAGAACGCGACGCTTGCCGGGGACTATGCCGGGGCCTTGGAATACCAGGACAAGCTGATGCCGTTGCACAAGGCGATCTTCCTGGAGCCGGGGGTTTGCGGTGCGAAATACGCGCTGAACCGCAGCCGCGGCATGAGCCGCTCCGTGCGCTCGCCGCTGCTGCCGACATTGGAACCGGGCACGGAGGCAGCCATCGACGCCGCCCTTCGCCATGCCGGCCTGCTCAACTGATATGATAACGAAAGCACGCCCGACGACGATCAAGAAGATTGTAGCGGAGAACCGCAAGGCCCGCTTCAACTACGAGATCATGGATACCTACGAGGCCGGTCTGGTTCTGACCGGCACGGAGGTCAAGTCTCTGCGCGAGGGCAAGGCGAACATCGCGGAATCCTACGCCTCGGACGAGGGCGGTGAGATCTGGCTGATCAACTCCTACGTGCCGGAATATCTCCAGGCGAATCGCTTCAACCACGAGACCCGCCGCCGGCGCAAGCTTCTGCTCTCCAAGCGCGAGATCCATCGCCTGCGTATCGCCATCAACCGGGAAGGCATGACGCTCGTGCCGCTGAAGGTCTACTTCAACGATGTCGGGCGAGCCAAGATCGAGCTCGCGCTCGCCAAGGGCAAGAAGCTGCACGACAAGCGCGAGACGGAGAAGGAACGCGACTGGAATCGCCAGAAGGGGCGTCTGCTGCGCGACCGCGGCTAATCCCCCTTCTTCGGCTTTTTTCTTTTAGAACTGGCTGTAGAGCTGTGCGATCACCGACTGCTGGGCGGCGCGCGCTGCCTGCGCGCCGTTGGTCTCGGCAGGCACGTCCGGCGACGGAGCGGGGTTGGCGCTCGGGGTCCGCGTGAGGAACGACGACATCAGGCTGTTGAATTCGGTGCTCTCGATGGCGAGGCGTGCGGTCGGGTTGCGCTCGGCAGTAACACGCGCGTCCGTCGTCGCCTGCGAGGGCGGGACTGCGTAGGCGGGCAGAGTGGAGATGCCAGGCAGGCCATTCGGCGCATAGAGGAAGCTCAAATCGCCAGCGTCTTCCGCCGTTTCCGAAGGAGTCGAAACCTGGGTGACCGGCTGCGGCAGGGCAAGCGCGGCAAGGGCCGCGACGGCCGGCCGGGTTTCGAGCGCGCTCGATGCGGCCCGGTAGCTGTTTGCCGAGAAGGATACTGCGTCCACCATAGTTCTGATGTTCCAATGCGAAATGACTGTCCGGTATTGGGAATATCAGGGGAGTCTTGAGGAACCTTAATGCAGGGCGGTGGCAATTGATTCGATGTTTAACGAAGCCTTGAAGTGGCTGGTTTTCAGGCCGTTGGAATGAAAAAAGAAAACCCCGGCTGTTTCCAGCCGAGGTTGCATGTTCTTTTCTGGAGCTCCCGGCTCACTCAGTGGCGGTTTCCACCGGCTCGACAACCCGTTGCGGGCGTTCGGACGGGTCGCGGCCGATTTCCGCCTTGAGCGTGCCGAGATCGATGAAGTAGTCGGCCTGGCGACGAAGGTCGTCGGCAATCATCGGCGGCTGGGTCTGCATGGTCGAGACGACGGAGACCTTGCGGCCCCTGCGCTGCAACGCTTCAACGAGCGAGGTGAAATCGCCGTCGCCGGAGAAGATGACGAAGTGGTCGACCGTCTCCGACTGCTCCATCGCATCGATGGCAAGCTCGATATCCATATTGCCCTTGATCTTGCGGCGGCCGAGCGAGTCGGTGAATTCCTTGGCGGGCTTGGTGACGACCTTGTAGCCGTTATAGTCCAGCCAATCGATCAGCGGGCGGATCGACGAGTACTCCTGGTCCTCGATGAGCGCGGTATAATAGTAGGCGCGCAGGAGATAGCCGCGTTTCTGGAAAGCCTTCAGGAGTTTCCTGTAGTCGATATCGAAACCGAGTGTTCTGGATGCCGCATAGAGATTTGCGCCATCGATGAAGAGGGCGATTTTCTCGCGAGGATCGAACATGTCAGGCAATCCTTGAAATGGATGTTGAGGTAAATGGGCGGGTTTCGACAAAGTGTTATCCGCTCCGGATGCAATATCCAGTTGAATTAACTCTTTTTCATATAATCTTCATTTAGGGCAGTGCAGCGCGCTTTCCAAGCAAACTTAAGTTGCGCCAGTGATTTTTCCCACCGATTTCGTGTCGGCAAAACCGGGGCGTGCCAAAATGAAGAATAGTTCCCGCGTCTTAACGTATTTATCGTATATTTCCGTTTTCGACCTCCCGTAACGTCAGTGTTCAACCGGAAATTACATGGGCAACCTTACGACACCCATTGCCGGACGTGCGGGCAAGGAAAAACTTGAATTTTGCGCCCGATGCCTGTATCGGGCATGCAAACTCCTGAAATTCTCGATCACAAAGGACAGGCAATGGCCCGTGTCACCGTTGAAGATTGCATTGACAAGGTAGACAACCGCTTCGAGCTGGTTCTTCTTGCAAGCCATCGCGCCCGCCTCATCTCGCAGGGCGCTGCCATCACCATCGATCGCGATAACGACAAGAATCCCGTCGTGGCGCTGCGTGAGATCGCTGACGAAACCCTTTCGCCCGACGACCTCAAGGAAGACCTGATCCACTCCCTGCAGAAGCATGTTGAAGTGGATGAGCCCGAGCCCGATCCGGCAAGCCTGGTTGCTGACGCCGATTCCGCGACGGCCACGTCCAGCGAGGACGAGGACCAGCCGGAAACGATCACCTTCGACCGCATGTCGGAAGAAGAGCTGCTCGCCGGTATCGAAGGTCTTGTTCCGCCGGAAAAGAGTGACGATTACTGATTTCGGTCTCTTTACCGAAACCTTTGATATTGCGAATGTCGGTGCGCCCCTCATAGGATCGGGGCGCACTTTTTGTTTGCCCCCGCGAGTGCGGGGAAGGGAGCCGACCGAGGATGATGCGTCAATATGAACTCGTCGAACGGGTTCAGAAGTACAAGCCGGACGCCAATGACGCCTTGCTGAACAAGGCCTATGTCTATGCGATGCAGAAGCATGGTCAGCAGAAGCGGGCGAGCGGCGACCCCTATATTTCGCATCCTCTCGAAGTCGCCGCCATTCTCACCGACATGCGTCTCGACGAATCGACCATCGCGGTGGCGTTGCTGCACGATACGATCGAAGACACCAGCGCGACCCGCGCCGAGATCGACGAGCTGTTTGGCGAGGATATCGGCGCGCTCGTCGAAGGCCTCACCAAGATCAAGAAGCTCGATCTTGTTTCCAAGAAGGCCAAGCAGGCTGAAAACCTGCGCAAGCTGCTGCTCGCCATTTCCGACGATGTGCGCGTGCTGCTGGTCAAGCTCGCCGACCGGCTGCACAACATGCGCACGCTGGACCATATGTCGCCGGAAAAGCGTGCCCGCATCTCGGAAGAGACGATGGACATCTATGCGCCGCTCGCCGGCCGCATGGGCATGCAGGATATGCGCGAGGAACTGGAAGACCTCTCCTTCCGCCATATCAATCCCGAAGCGTTCGAGACCGTCACGCGCAAGCTGCAAGAGCTCTCCCAGCGCAACGAAGGCCTGATCCGCAAGATCGAGGACGAGTTGCGCGAGCTGCTCGTCACCAACGGTCTCGAGGATGCGCTGGTCAGGGGCCGCCAGAAGACGGCCTACTCGGTCTTCCGCAAGATGCAGTCGAAGTCGCTCTCCTTCGAGCAGCTCTCCGACGTCTACGCTTTCCGCATCCTGGTCGATGACATTCCCGGCTGCTACGCGGCACTCGGTATCGTGCACACGCGCTGGCGCGTCGTGCCGGGCCGGTTCAAGGATTACATCTCGACGCCGAAGCAGAACGACTACCAGTCGATCCACACGACCATTGTCGGTCCTTCGCGCCAGCGTATCGAGCTGCAGATCCGCACCAAGCGCATGCACGAGATCGCCGAATACGGTATCGCCGCGCATTCGCTCTATAAAGACAAAGACAAGGACGCGGCGAACGGCGAGGTCGTCCGGTCGCCCCGCTCCAACGCCTATACGATGCTGCGCCGGACGATCGAGGCACTGGCGGAAGGCGATAACCCGGAGGAGTTTCTGGAGCATACAAAGCTCGAACTTTTTCAGGATCAGGTTTTCACCTTCACCCCGAAGGGCCAGCTCATCACCTTGCCGCGCGGCGCAACGCCCATCGACTTTGCCTATGCCGTCCACACCAATATCGGCGACACCTGCGTCGGCGCGAAGATCAACGGCCGAATCATGCCGCTCGTCACGCGCCTCAGCAATGGCGACGAGGTGGAAATCATTCGCTCCGGCATCCAGGTGCCGCCGCCGGCCTGGGAAGAAATCGTTGTCACGGGCAAGGCGCGCGCCGCCATCCGCCGTGCCACCCGCGCTGCCGTGCGCAAGCAATATTCCGGCCTCGGCTACCGCATTCTTGAACGCACCTTCGAGCGGGCGGGAAAATCCTTCTCCCGCGATGGCCTAAAACCCGTGCTGCACCGCCTTGGCCAGAAGGAGGTCGAAGATGCGATCGCCTCGGTCGGCCGTGGTGAACTCTCCTCGCTCGACGTGCTGCGCGCCGTTTTCCCGGACTATCAGGACGAGCGCGTAACGGTGAAGCCCAGCTCGGACGACGGCTGGTTCAACATGCGCAGCGCCGCCGGCATGGTGTTCAAGCTGCCGGGCAAGACAAAGGCGGCCCTCGACGCGGCTGCGTCGGAAACCGGTCCCGAGGCGCTGCCGATTCGCGGCCTTTCCGGCAATGCCGAAGTGCATTTCTCCGCGGGCGGCGCCGTGCCGGGGGACCGTATCGTCGGCATCATGGAGAAGGACAAGGGTATCACCATCTACCCGATCCAGTCGCCGGCGCTGCAAAAGTTCGATGATGAGCCTGAGCGCTGGATCGACATACGGTGGGATCTCGACGAGGCGAACAACACCCGCTTCATGGCGCGCATCGTGATCAACGCGCTGAACGAGCCGGGCACGCTCGCCGAAGTCACCCAGACGATCGCCACCAGCGACGTCAACATCCGCTCCATGTCGATGACGCGCGTGGCGACGGACTTCACCGAGGTGCATATCGATCTCGAGGTCTGGGATCTCCGCCAGCTGAACCAGTTGATGGGCCAGCTCAAGGAGCTTCAGTGCGTCTCGACGATCAGCCGCGTCTTCACATGACAGTTTCTATGCAAAATTGTGGCAGCCTGCCTTGAATAAGGCAGGTTTGCCCAAGATTTGACCAGTCGATATGCGCGAGTTGCATGGCTGTGTTGGCATAGTGGCGCTGGTGCCTTTGGGGTGTTGATCCTATCTTCTGTCTCGGGAGGTCAACCTTAAGAGGTTTACCAATGTTGAAGCAGATCAAGAACTTTGCCCGCGCCCTGCGCGTACCGAATGCCGACGACCGCGAAATGGCCTATCTCAACGGCGCCATCGACCGGATCGACCTGGAATACCGCCAGCGTCAGATCGACCGCGGCCTCTTCCGCAAGTCCTACTAAAATCCACGGACCCGTGTGGCGCACCGCAAATGCGCCACGGCGACCGCCGCTGCTGGCGCCATGAAGGCGCCATTGAAATGCCACTAACGGATCGGCTATGTCTGCATCATGTTGTTCAGACGCCGAAAAAAGGCCACATGGGCCGCCCGGTTGCGGGAATTCTTCTGGCCGCGCAAGGGGTTGACGCGTCCGGCGCGCTACCTCTCCAAGCGAATCCTGCGCCTTTCAGCCTCGCCGCATGCGGTGGCTGCGGGTGTCGCGGCCGGCATCTTTTCAGCCTTCACGCCGCTTCTCGGTTTCCACGTCTTGCTGGCGCTTGCGCTCGCCTACCTGATGGCGGGCAACCTGCTCGCGGCTGCACTTGCGACGACCATCGCCAATCCACTGACCATCCCGCTCATCGCACTGGCGACTTTCCGGCTGGGTGAGGTGCTGCTCGGCATCTCGACCGCCGAGGCCGTCACGGCTGGCGAGCTTTTCCATCGGTTGGAACATCTCGAACTTTCCGAACTCTGGCAGCCGGTGCTGAAGCCGATGCTCATGGGCGCCGGCATTCTCGGTACCCTGGCGGCTGTGCTTGCCTATGGCGCCACGCGTTTCGTCGTGCGCTCCTTCAGGGCGCGCCGTCATGCCCGCCTTCTGGAGCGCGCCGGCATTGCAGCGGCCACGCCCGTCCTTTCCCGTGGAGACAACACCCTATGATCATCGGCATCGGCAGCGACCTCATCGACATCCGCCGGGTGGAGAAGTCGCTGGAGCGTTTCGGCACGCGCTTCACGGAGCGCTGCTTCACCGACATAGAACGGGCGAAGTCCGACGGGCGCAAGAACCGAGCGGCCTCCTATGCCAAGCGGTTCGCCGCCAAGGAGGCCTGTTCCAAGGCGCTTGGCACCGGGTTGGCGCAAGGCGTGTTCTGGAAGGACATGGGCGTCGTCAACCTGCCGGGCGGCAAGCCGACCATGCGGTTGACCGGGGGCGCTCTGGAGAGACTGGCGCAAATGCTTCCCGCGGGCCATGAGGCGCGCATCCATATCACCATCACGGACGACTTTCCGCTGGCGCAAGCTTTCGTGATCATCGAGGCTCTGCCGGCCGCAACGCCCGGATAACCGGCTTTCGCGTCTTTTTGACCGATGCGATTTCCAACCGACAACCTTTCCTCTATAGAGGGCCTCATGTTTGCAGATAAGGACAGATCCGGCGTGGCAGAGAAGACTGAAAAGGCCCAGAGTGGCCTGTGGGAAAACGTCAAGGTCATCATTCAGGCGCTGCTGCTTGCCGTGGTGATCCGCACCGTGCTTTTCCAGCCCTTCACCATTCCGTCGGGCTCGATGATGCCGACGCTGCTCGTCGGCGACTATCTCTTCGTCAACAAGTTCTCCTACGGCTATTCGAAGTACTCGCTGCCGTTCTCGCCGAACCTGTTTTCCGGCCGCATTTTCGCAAGCGAACCGACGCGCGGCGACATCGTCGTCTTCCGCTTCCCGCCGAACCCCGACATCGACTACATCAAGCGTCTCGTCGGCCTGCCGGGCGACCGCATCCAGGTGCGCGACAGCGAGCTCTTTGTGAACGGCGTGGCGGTCAAGCGCGAGCACAATGGCTTCTTCCGCGCCGACGACCAGTACGACACGGGCGAAGACGTGCCGGTGTTCCGCGAAACCATGGACAACGGCGTGACCTATGACACGCTGGACACCCGTCCGGGCACTGTCGGCGACAACACGCGCGAATTCATCGTGCCCGAAGGCCATTACTTCATGATGGGCGACAACCGCGACAACTCGGCCGACAGCCGCTTCGACGTCGGTTTCGTTCCGGCGGAAAACCTGATCGGCCGCGCAAGCCTGATCTTCTTCTCGCTCGGCAACGACACGTCCTTCAGCGAAATCTGGAAGTGGCCGACGAACCTGCGGTGGGACCGCCTCTTCAAGGCTGTTGAATGAAAGGCGCTATCCCGCTGAACGCAATGAACCGCAACGTCCTCGAAGACCTGATCGGCTACGTCTTCACCGACAAGGATCGGCTTGATCGCGCGATCACGCATGCGAGCGCGCGTCCGGGCAAGGGCAGCAATTATGAGCGGCTGGAATTCCTGGGCGACCGTGTGCTCGGGCTCTGCATCGCCGAGATGCTGTTTCGGACGTTTCGCGATGCAAAGGAGGGTGAGCTTTCGGTTCGCCTGAACCAGCTCGTCAGCGCCGAAAGCTGTGCTGCCGTCGCGGATGACCTCGAGTTGCATCGCTTCATTCGCACCGGCGCGGACGTCAAGAAACTCACCGGAAAAGCCATGCTGAATGTGCGGGCCGATGTGGTAGAGTCGCTGATCGCCGCGATCTATCTCGACGGCGGGCTGGAAGCGGCGCGGGGCTTCATCCTGCGCAACTGGCAGGGCAGGGCGGCGCGCGCGGAAGGTGCGCGGCGCGATGCCAAGACCGAATTGCAGGAATGGGCGCATGCCCGCTTCGGCCTGACGCCGAACTACCGCGTGGACGAGCGGGCAGGGCCGGATCACGACCCGCGCTTCACCGTGACGGTGGATATCAAGGGCGTCGCGCCGGAAACCGGCATCGACCGCTCGAAACGGGCCGCCGAGCAGGCGGCCGCGACGAAGATTTTGGAACGCGAAGGCGTCTGGCCGAAGGGCAGCGCCTAGAGCAATTCCAGCAAAAGTGCTGTGCGGTTTTGCTTGTCGAGAATTGCTAGAAAACAAGGGATGGAGCATTTCGCGGAAATGCCCCAGGATTGACGGATATCATGACCGAAGAAAACACAAACCCCGCTGAAAGCAGCACGACCGACGCTGGCCCGACCCATTCCGGCTTCGTGGCGCTCATCGGCGCCACGAATGCCGGCAAGTCGACGCTCGTCAACCGCCTCGTCGGCGCGAAAGTGTCGATCGTCAGCCACAAGGTGCAGACGACGCGCGCCATCGTGCGCGGCATCGCCATCCACAACAACGCGCAGATCGTGTTCATGGACACGCCCGGCATCTTCAAGCCGCGCCGCCGGCTCGATCGCGCGATGGTGACGACCGCCTGGGGCGGTGCCAAGGATGCGGACTTCATCATGTTCCTGATCGACAGCGAGCGTGGCCTCAAGGGTGACGCCACGGCGATCCTGGAGGGCCTCAAGGAGGTCCACCAGCCGAAGATTCTTGCCCTGAACAAGGTCGATCGGGTGAAGCCGGAAGACTTGCTGAAGTTGGCCGCCGCCGCAAACGAGGTGGTCAAGTTCGAGCGCACCTTCATGATTTCGGCGACCACCGGCTCAGGCTGCGAGGACGTCATGGATTACCTCGCCGCCGAGCTGCCGGAAGGGCCGTGGTACTATCCGGAAGACCAGATTTCCGACCTGCCGATGCGCCAGCTCGCCGCCGAAATCACCCGCGAAAAGCTGTTCCTGCGCCTGCATCAGGAGCTTCCCTATTCCTCGCATGTCGAGACGGAGAAGTGGGAAGAGCGCAAGGACGGCTCGGTGCGTATCGAGCAGGTGATCTATGTCGAGCGCGACAGCCAGAAGAAGATCGCGCTTGGCAAGAATGGCGACGCCATCAAGGCGATCTCCACGGCCTCGCGCAAGGAACTGTCGGAAATCCTCGAACAGACCGTGCACCTCTTCCTCTTCGTGAAGGTGCGCGAGAACTGGGGCGACGACCCGGCCCGCTTCCGCGAGATGGGCCTCGAATTCCCCAGGTCCTGACGGACCTTCTATAGCGGTAAAGGGACAGAGATTCGCGGGAAGCCGCGAGTCGTGAAAATGGTCAGGCGCGGAAGCGCCTGTCCGGGCTGTGGGCGGCCTCGCGGGCCTTTTCCACGAGCCGCTGCATCGCCCAGATCCCGATCTCCTCGAGGGAGAGGGGGCGGCTGATCAGGTAGCCCTGGTAGAGATCGCAGCCCGCAGCGGCAAGCAGCGCCATCTTCTCCGTCGTATCGACGCCTTCCGCGATCACCGACATGTCCTGCGCGTGGCAGAGCGCGATGAGCGCGCGTAGTGTTGGCAGGGCGGCAGAGCGGGAGAGGCTTTCGACGAGCTCCCGGTCGAGCTTGATGGTCTCCGCCGGATATTCGATGATCTGCTGCACGGAGGTGTAGCCCGCGCCGAAATCATCGATCGAGATGCGGAAGCCACGGGCGCGCAGGATTTCGATATTGCGGCGCGACTGTTCGCCGAGTTTCACGGCAAAGGTTTCCGTCAACTCGATCTCGATCAGGCGGGTATCGATGCCGTGCCGGTCTGCGCATTCGCAAAAATGGGTGCTGATCGACTTGGTATAGAGCTCTGCCGACGAGATGTTGATGCAGAGGATCGTCTCAGCGCCGAAGAGCTTCTTGAGCTGGGCATGCTGGCTCATCGCCTGGTTGATCACCCACCAGTCGATCTTGCTGAACAGGCCGGTGGTTTCGGCGATCGGGATGAATTCGTCCGGCGTCACGCTGCCGAGCACAGGAGAATTCCAGCGCAGCAGCGCCTCGCAGCCCGTCACCTTGCCGTGGCCATCGACGATCGGCATGTAGACGAGATGGAACTCGTTGTCCGGCTCGAGGAGGCGCAGCTCTTCCTCGATACGGGTTTGGCGGTTGCGTTTCTCGTGCAGCGAGCGGGAGTAGCGCGCCGACCCGTTCTTGCCCTGGGATTTGGCCTGGTACATGGCCGCGTCTGCATTGGCGACGAGTTCGGGCAGCGTCAAGGCATCTTCCGGATAGACGGCGATACCGATGCTGGCGGTGACCGGATAGGCCTTTTCCAGCACCTCGAAACCCTCGGCGAAGAGCGCAAGAATGGCGCTCGATATTTCCGTGATCGTACCGCCGCCCGGCTGGCAGCGCAGCATGATGGCAAACTCGTCGCCGGATAGCCGGGCGAAGAGGCCGTTCGGCAGGCCGCGTTCGAAAACGATGCGGTCAACGATGGTCGAGACGCGGTCGGCCAGCGTCTTCAGCAGTTCGTCGCCGATCTTGTGGCCGTGTTTGTCGTTGACGAACTTGAAATTGTCCACGTCGATGAACAGCAGCGTGCAGCCGATATCTTCGGCTTCCGCCTCTTCGAGGATCTGCGTGGAGCGGATGTTGAAATATTCGCGGTTGGAAATGCCGGTCAACGTGTCCGTCCAGGAGGCGTTCTGCACGAGGTCGAAGGACTGTATGGATTGGTCGTGCAGCCGCTTGACGTTTGCCGAGAGGCGGCCGATTTCTCCAATTTCGTTCATCTCCGGCAGCGCGCTGCGGTTGCCGGTCATGACATCTGTCAGCTGCCGGTCGAGCCGGGCGATCGGATTGGTGATGTAGCGGCGCACCAGGCCGAGCACGAGAGCGATCGTGCAGAGGCTCAGTGCCACGGCGCCGAGGGCGAGCAGGGATTTCAATGTCGAGAGGCGGCTTTCCAGGAAGGCTGCGTCGGGCGTCAGGCGGGCGAAGAGCGAGGGGCTCAACGACGCCGTTGCCGAGAGCGCGCCCTGCGCCAGGAATTGATGCTGGCCGATTTCGATCGTCGCGCCATATTCCTTTTCAAGCGCCCGCTTCATGTCGAGAAAGGCCTTCGGCCGCACGGCAGTCTGCACGAGGATCGCGCCACGCTTGGCGCTCGCCACGGGCCGATTGAAGGTCAGCGGGTCGATGAATTCCGAATGCACGATCAGCGGCTCGATTTCGGGCACATTGACATAGGCCCAGGCGGAGAGCCGCGGGCTATCGATCATCTGGCGGGCATGATCGAGCTGCTGCTGTGTGATTTCGGCAAACGGATCGTCGCTGTCTTCGAAATAGTAGTCGACGGTCAGCGGCGGGCGGATGATCGCGACCGAGATGAAGCGCTTGCGGTCGTCGGAGAGCGAGGTGATGCTTTGCTGTAGTCGTACGCCGAGCGCGGTGTTGCGATAGGCGGCATCCGGCTCGTTGACGAAGAGGCGCACCGCGCCGCCTTCGACGAGCGAGTAGATGAAGCTGCGGTTCTGCGTCACGTCGTTCTGGAAGACGGCGGTGAGCAAACCCATCTGCTGCCAGAGGCGAGCCCGCTCGAGCCCGAGGATCGATGAACTCTGGAAATAGTAGATAAGCGAGGCCGCGAGCACATAGCCCGCCAGGACGACCGGAAAAATGAGGGAGAGGGCGCGTTTACCGAGCGTCACTGAATTGAGCCAGACTGCTGATGATGCGGCGGCGGGCCTGAACCGACTGAACGGTCAGCTCCTCCTGAAACTGGCTCTTCGCCAGGATTTCCGGTGCGGCATAGATTTCGGGATTGGATCGCATGTCTTCCGGCAGCAGAGCGAGGGCCGTCGTACTTGCGGTCGGCATGTTGAGTTTGACGGCGTTGCGCGCGCCGTTTTTGGCGTTGCTGATGTAATCGACGAGCTTCAGCGCCAGGTCCTTGTTCTTCGAGCGCTCGCTGACGGAAATGCAGTCGAGCCAGGAAAGCGTACCTTCCTTCGGCACGACATAACGCCAGAGGCCGGGCGTGTTGACCTTCTCGTTCAGCGTATACTGGTCGCCGCTGTAGCCGAGCGCCATATGGATGTTCGGCCCCTTGTCGGCACTCTGAATCGAGGTGACGACGTAGTCGTAGGTCAGCACATAGGGCGCCTGCGCCTTCATCAGTTCGTAGGCGGCCTTCAGCGTTTCGTTGTCGTTGGCGTTCACCGACTTTCCAAGCAGAACGAGCGGTGCGACGAACGCCTCGGCATGGTCGTCATACATAGCGATGTGGCCGCGCAGGCTTTCGTCTGGCGCCATCATCTCGCCCCAGGAGGCCGGCGGCGTGGTGATCTTGTCGGAACGATAGAGGATGCCCATCGTGCCCCAGAGGTAGGGCACGCCGTAACCGCCGCAGCGTTTCGTCCAGTCTTCGGTATAGTCTTTCAGGGATGGAACATTCTGGGTGTTCAGCGTCGCGATGATACCGCGGTTGCCGTAAAGCTTCGCGCCGTTCTCGTTGGTCACGACAACATCGACATTGCTGTTCGGATCGGCGAGGATTTCATCGCGCACATCGCCGCTGTCGTAGAAGGTCTGGCGGACCTCGACGCCAGTCTCGGCCGCAAAGTCGGCGAGGATCTTCTCGTCGATATATGTTTCCCAGATCAACAGGTTAAGCGTTGCCGCGCCTGCGGGACCTGCTGCCGCAAGGGTCGTCATTGAGACTGCTGCAAGACATATTCCGCGCATGTCGAAGGCCCCTTTGCCGCTACGTCGGGCAGGATAGTCGGCAAGACTTTATGAAGGGTTACAACCCAAGAGCCGGTCGTGCCCTATGTTCAACCATGGCATGGTTCTAGCGAGGGCCACCGGACGTGATATATTGTGGACGTGCCCGCCTGTGAGCAGCCTTTCGGTTGGCCTGTCGGAAGCCGCGCACTATGTTCGCCCCCCGCCGTCCGCGCGTCACCCCAGAGGAGTTCCCCATGGCCCCGACCCCGCTCAAGATCGCGAACCTGATCGCCGCCGAGATCAAGGCGACCTCCGCGCAAGTGATCGCCGCTGTCGGCCTCATCGACGAGGGCGCGACCGTGCCTTTCATTGCGCGTTACCGCAAGGAAGTGACGGGCGGGCTTGACGATACGCAGCTGCGCAACCTTGCCGAACGGCTGACCTATCTGCGCGAGCTGGAAGCCCGGCGCGCCTCGATCCTCGACTCGATTTCGGGGCAGGGCAAGCTGACGGACGAACTCACCGCCAAGATCGCCGCCGTCACGACGAAGGCCGAGCTCGAAGATATCTACCTGCCCTACAAGACGAAGCGCCGCACCAAGGCGGAAATCGCCCGTGAACGCGGTCTTGGTCCACTCGCCGAGCAGATTCTGGCCGACCGCGGGCTGGTGCCGTCGGAACTTGCCGGAAAATTCCTCTCCGCCGAGGTGCCGGACGTGAAGACGGCACTTGAAGGCGCGCGTGACATCGTTGCCGAACAGTTGACCGAAAACGCCGACCTGCTGAAGCGCCTGCGCGAATACATGAAGGGCAGCGCGTTCCTGCGCTCCCGCGTGGTCGAGGGCAAGAAAGAGGCCGGCGCAAAGTTCTCCGACTATTTCGACCAAACCGAGCGCTGGGCGACGGTGCCGGGCCATCGCGCACTCGCCATGCTACGCGGCTGGAACGAGGAGTTCCTGTCCGTCGATATCATCGTCGACCAGGACAATGTCGATCCGGTCAAGCCCGTCGAGCGCATCATCGCCTCGTTCTATGCGGTCGGCACGAAGCCGGGCGACAAGTGGCTCGCCGAAGTCATCGGCTGGACGTGGCGCGTGAAACTCTCCATGTCGCTCTCGCTCGACCTGATGCGGGAGATGCGCGAGCGTTCGGAAGAGGAGGCGATTCGTGTCTTCGCCCGCAATCTCAAGGACCTGCTGCTTGCAGCACCCGCCGGCACGCGCGCCACGATGGGCCTCGACCCGGGCATCCGCACCGGCGTCAAGGTCGCGGTGGTCGACAACACCGGCAAGGTGATCGAGACGACGACGGTCTATCCCTTCCCGCCGAAGAACGACGTGCGCGGCACGCAGGCCGAGCTGGCCAGCCTCATCCGCAAGCACAAGGTGGAGCTGATCTCGATCGGCAATGGCACCGGCAGCCGCGAGACCGAAAAATTGGTGGCGGACATGCTGGCTCAGCTTCCAGCGCCGAAGCCGACAAAAGTCATCGTTTCGGAAGCCGGCGCTTCGGTCTACTCCGCCTCGGAAACGGCGGCGGCCGAATTCCCGAACCTTGACGTGTCGCTGCGCGGCGCCGTCTCCATCGCGCGCCGCCTTCAGGACCCACTGGCCGAACTCGTCAAGATCGAGCCGAAGTCGATCGGCGTCGGCCAGTACCAGCACGATGTGGATCAGGGCAAACTCTCCCGTTCGCTCGATGCCGTGGTGGAAGACGCGGTGAATGCGGTCGGCGTCGATCTCAACACGGCGTCCGCACCGCTGCTCGCCCGCGTTTCCGGTCTCGGTAAATCCTCGGCGGAGGCGATCGTTTCGCATCGCGACGCCAATGGGCCGTTTGGAAGCCGCAAGGAACTGATGAAGGTCGCCCGCCTCGGCGCCCGCACCTTCGAACAGTGCGCCGGCTTCCTGCGGATCCCGAACGGCAAGGAGCCGCTCGACGCCTCGTCAGTGCACCCGGAAGCCTATGGCGTCGCCAAGAAGATCGTTGCCGCCTGCGGCCGCGACGTGCGCACCCTGATGGGCGACAGCGCCGCCCTCAAGCAACTGGATCCGAAAGTCTTCGTCGACGAGCGATTCGGCCTGCCGACGGTGAAGGACATTCTGGCGGAACTCGAAAAACCAGGCCGCGATCCGCGCCCGGAATTCAAGACCGCGACCTTTGCCGATGGCGTCGATGACATCAAGGACCTGAAGGTCGGCATGCTGCTCGAAGGCACGGTGACGAATGTCGCCGCCTTCGGCGCTTTCGTCGATATCGGCGTGCATCAGGATGGTCTCGTGCATGTCTCACAACTCGCCGACCGGTTCATCAAGGACCCGCACGAGGTGGTGAAGGCCGGCGACGTGGTGAAGGTGCGCGTCACCGAAATCGATGTGCCTCGCAAGCGCATCGCGCTGACCATGCGCAAGGAGGGTGGTGCGCCCGTTGTCCGCGACAACGCCCCGCGCAACGACAAGAACGCGCAGATGAATCCAAAATTCAGCCAGGCGGCGCCAAAGCAGCCGGCACCGTCACAAGGAGCATTCGGCGCGGCGCTGGCTGAGGCGATGAAGCGGAAGTAAGCCCAAATTTTCCTAATGGCTGCCGGCAGAAATCGTCGTTTGTTTTGGGCCGCTGGCTTTTGCATAGTCGTGACATGGGCGGGCTCGAACGGGCCGGAACGGCGCGACGCGCATCCG
Source organism: Shinella sp. (assembly GCF_052438155.1). Classification (NCBI taxonomy): domain Bacteria; kingdom Pseudomonadati; phylum Pseudomonadota; class Alphaproteobacteria; order Hyphomicrobiales; family Rhizobiaceae; genus Shinella; species Shinella sp. The sequence continues at coordinate 205,042 of NZ_JBQVPI010000002.1, forward strand.
GTGTTGACAGACAGGAAAATGACATGACGATCACGATTTCACGCCGGCAGGCGATTGCCGGCGCCTTGCTTGCCGTTCCGGCGGTTTCCGCATTGACCGGCGCCGCCGCCGTTGCAGCGGATGGCGCCCTGGAAAAGCGGCTTGCGGCGCTGGATGCGCCTCACAAGGGCCGCATCGGCGTTGCCATACTAAATCTCGCGACGGGCGCGCGGCTCGGCCACCGCACCGACGAGCGCTTCTTGATGTGCAGCACCTTCAAGGCGCTGCTTGCCGGGCACATTCTGGCCCGTGTGGACCGAGGAGAAGAAACCCTCGACCGGCGCATCGTCGTCAAGACGTCCGACCTCGTTGAGTGGGCGCCGGTGGTGGAAAAGCGCGTCGGTGGCGATGGCATTTCGATTGCCGAACTCTGCGAGGCGACGATCACGCTGAGCGACAATGCCGCCGCCAACCTGTTGCTGGAAGCCTCCGGCGGGCCGAAGGCCGTCACTGCGTTCCTGCGCGGCTTCGGAGACGACATTACGCGCCTCGACCGCACGGAGCCGACGCTCAACTACCACGAAACGCCGGACGACGAACGCGACACGACGACCCCGGTCGCCATGGTCGACACACTGCACAAGCTGGTCTTCGGCAATGTGCTGTCGCCGCGCTCGAAGGCGCAGCTCGCCGCCTGGCTCGTCATGAACAAGACGGGCGACACGCGGCTTCGCGCCGGCTTCCCCGCCGACTGGATGACCGGCGACAAGACCGGCACCAACGGCGACAAGGCCGGCAATGCCAATGACGTCGCCATCGGCTGGTCGCCGAACCGTGGCGCGATCATCGTCAGTGCCTTCGTCGAAATACCGGGCATTTCCGGCGACGAGCGCAACACCATCATCGCCGAGATCGGCCGCATCGCCGCCGAAGTCTGATATTGCTGAGGCGCTGCCGATGGGCGGCGCCTCAGCCCTCCAGTTCGCCCTTCAGCGCCGACAGCACATTCATCGCATGGCCGGCATATTGGCTGATCCAGCGATCGTGGATCGCCTGGATCGGCATGGCGTTGAGGTGGTTCCAGCGCTCGCGACCCTCGCGGCGCGGAATGACCAATTCGGCGTCTTCCAGCACCTTCAGGTGCAGCATGACCGTGCAGCGGTCCATCTCCGGAAACTTTTCGCACAGTGCGCCCGTCGTCAGCGGCGCGTGCTTGATCGCGTCCAGCATTTGCCGCCGCTTCCCATTGGCGAGCGCCTTGAAGATGGCGTCTTCTTTCGATTCGCTTGACATGTTATGTTTTTATAACATATTTTGTCCGGGTACAAGATGGAGGAGGGCGCAATCGCCCCGAAGGAGGACGGCATGACGCTGGAATTTCGTGTGAACGGGCGGATCGGCAAGCCGGTCGCCGAGGTTTTCGACGCGGTGGTCAATCCGCAAAAGCTGAGCGGCTACTTCACCACGATCGGCGGCGCGAGCGGTCCGCTCGTCGAAGGCACCACGGTCACCTGGTGGAACATGGCGCCGGTCATCGTCGACAAGGTCGAGGAGAACGCGCTCATCGCCTTTCGATGGGACGCCATGATCGAGGAGAGCGAGGAGCCCTACAAGACGCGCGTCGAGATGCGCTTCAAGGAGCTCGATGACGGCGGCACGATAGTGACCATCGCCGAAGCGGGCTGGCGCGAAAACGAACGCGGCCAGAAATCCTCGTACATGAACTGCGAGGGCTGGTCGCAGATGCTCGCCTGTATGAAGGCCTATGTCGAATACGGCATCAACCTGCGCGACGGCTACTACCCGAGCGAGCTCAAGGGCGTAGTCGCCGCAGAACAGCAGGATTTCACCTAGGGCAATTCCAGCGAAAGTGTGCAGCGGTTTCGCGTCCGGAATTGCGCAAGAACAAGGAGAACGTCATGACAACTGAAATCAAAGGCGGCATCAACATCGCCATGAAGGTGCCGTCACACCAGTACGAGGCGACCATCGCTTTCTACCGCGACGTCGTGGGCCTGAAGCCATTCGACGAGAAAACGCCGGCCACGGGTTTCGAACTGGGACCGAACCGGCTGTGGATCGACGAGGCGCCGAACTACAGCCAGGCGGAAGTCTGGCTCGAACTCTTCACACCGGATCACGCGGTGGCGCTCGGCCACCTCGAGCAAAACGGCGCCGTGCGCTGCGACGCCGTCGAAGATCTCGGCGAGGGCTTTCGCGGCGGCTGGATCATGAACCCGGCCAACATCGTGCACATGGTGCGCGAGCCAGACGCCTGGTGACGAAGCAATTCCAGGAGAGGTGTGAAGCAGCTTTCCTGGAATTGCGCCAAAAGACTAAATCGCCGCCGGTGGCACCAGGCCGTCGGCGGCAGCCATCGGCACGGGCTCATGGGCCGGCGTCTGATGCTGGAGCACCACGACGCGGCTGCCGGTCGGCACGCGGCCATAGAGGTCGATGATATCCTGATTGAACAGCCGGATGCAGCCGCTCGATACCGCCTTGCCGATCGACCACGGCTCGGATGTGCCGTGGATGCGGAAGAGTGTGTCCTTGCCGTCCTTGTGCAGATAGAGCGCACGCGGCCCGAGCGGGTTGGTGAGACCCGGCTCCACGCCGCCCGCAAATTTCAGGTTCCGCTCGGGCTCGCGCTCGATCATGTTCTGCGTCGGCGTCCAGCGCGGCCATTCCGCCTTGCGGCCGATGCGCGCGCCACCCTCGAATTCCAGCCCCGATTTTCCGACGCCGATGCCGTAGCGCATCGCCATGCCGCCATCCTGCACGAGATAGAGGAAACGGTCCTGCGTATCGATGACGATCGTGCCGACCGGTTCCACCGTCTGGTAGGCCACCAGCTGGCGGAAATATTGCGGGTCCACCCGGCTGATGTCCATTGCCGGCAGCGGGAAGCGCTCCTCCGGATGCGGCCCGTACATCGCGACATGCATCGGATCCGGCCCCTTCTTCTTCACCGGTTTGGCGGTGGTGACGCAGCTTGCCAGCGTGGCGGCAAGCGCGAGGAGGGCGACGGAACGGAGAGCCGCGCAAGCGCGGATGCGGGACACACACATGAGTTGGGCACCTGTCATTTCGATTTCAGTTTCGGCCTTGGCAGCCTTTGGGCGGTTCTTCGAAGGCAAAGCGGGCATCGGCAGGGCGAGAAGAAAGCGAAACTGTGGCAAGGGCTTAGGTGTGGCGATCGGGCCACGCGTCGTTCCGCCGCATGAGGCGCCTGTTAGTTCGTCCCCCCCCACATCCGCCTGCCGGCACCTTCTCTTCGCGAGGAGAAGGGGAAAATGGGAGGTCGGACCCCTCCCTTCTCCCCTCGGGGAAAAGACGGCCCGAAGGGGCGGTTGAGGGTGTGTGCTCGGACAAGAGGGCTCCCGCTTGCGGCCAACCAGCCGAGGGCGTAAGGCTTGGCCATGCAGTGGAGTGATGAAGCCATCGTTCTGGGCGTTCGGCGCCATGGCGAGACGTCGGTGATCGTCGAGGTGATGACGCGCGACCGCGGCCGGCATCTTGGCATGGTGCGCGGCGGGCGCTCGCGGACCATGCAGCCGGTGCTCCAGCCGGGCAATTCCGTGGACGTCACCTGGCGGGCGCGGCTCGACGAACATCTAGGCGAATTCCGCATCGAACCCCTGGAACTGCGCGCCGGCCGGCTGATGGAAACGGCAACCGCCGTCTACGGCGTGCAGGCCATGGCGGCACTGCTACGCTTCCTGCCCGAGCGTGATCCGCATCCCCATCTCTACAATACGCTGGCCGTCATCCTCGACCACCTGCACGAGCCCGTGGATGCCGGCGAACTCTTCGTGCGCTTTGAGCTTGCCGTGCTGAACGACCTCGGCTTCGGCCTCGGCCTGCTCGAATGCGCCGCCACCGGCACGCGGGAAAACCTCTGTTACGTCTCGCCGAAATCCGGCCGTGCCGTCTCGCGCGAGGCCGGTGCGCCCTGGGCCGACAAGATGCTGGCACTGCCCGCCTTCCTCGGTGACGAGAGCCGGCACGCCGCCGATGCCGCAGCCCTTGCCGAAGGGTTCCGTCTGACGGCCTTCTTCCTCAACCGGCATGTCTGCGAACCGCGCGGGCTGGAGCTTGCCAGCGCCCGCGACGGCTTCGTGCAGGCGGCACTGAAGGCGCTCAGCATGCCAAGACACGACCAACCGAAAGAGGCGAGTGCATGACGGTCGAAATCTATCCCGGCCTGACGGTCGGCGGCATCGGCACGCTGCCGTTTGACGTGGTGAAGCGTGACGGTGGGCTCAAGGTGTTGCAGGCGATGCTTGCCGGCGATCTGCCGGCGCCGCCGATGGCCAAGACGCTCGCCTTCAGCATGACCGAGGTGGAAGATGGCCGCGTCGTTTTTGCCGGCATGCCATCGGTCGATCACCTCAATCCGCTCGGCACGGTGCATGGCGGCTGGACGGCGACGGTGATGGATTCGGCACTTGGCTGCGCGGTCTTTTCCGTCATCAAGCCGGGCGAGGCCTACACGACCATCGAATTCAAGCTGAACCTCGTGCGGCCCGTTCTGCCCGGCATGGGCGAGGTGTTCTGCGAAGGCAAGATTATCCATCGCGGCCGCACCATCGCGACCTCCGAAGCGTGGCTGCGTGACGGCAATGGCAAACTGCTCGCGCACGGCACGGAAACCTGCGCCATCTTCCCGATCGAGAATCTCACACGCTGACAAGCGAAGAGAATGCCGGCCTGAAACGTAACCCCATTTGGCGTTTGGAAAAAACCGGGTAGTCTCGCCGCCCGGATACTGCCGTGCTGGAGTCGCAATGCTGGAAATCCTCTCCCTGGTCGCCATCGGCCTGGCCCTCTACACCCTCAATGCATCGCGCAACAGCGCGCAGAAGATCGGCGAAGAGGTGATGCGCCTGAAGCGCGAGGTCGAGGCGTTGAAGGCGGGTGGCGTTGCTGTTCCGGCCGAGGCAGCCGCAGCGGCGGCGACGGTGGCAATCGAGGCCGCGCCTGACGAGACGTCGGAGGCAGCGCGAGAAGAGGTGACCGAAGCGCCGGCACAAACCGAGTTTACGAGCCCCTGGAGCGGCGCGCGGGACGAGGTGGAAAAAGGCCGGTCGATCTTCGGCGGCACGACGCCGGCGGATGCCGTTGTGGCAAACGAAACGGCCGAAGACGTCGTTGTTCCTGCTGCTGCCGCTGTCGCAGCTAAGCCGAAGGAAAGCTTCGAAAGCCGCATCGGTGCGCGCTGGGCTGTCTGGGTGGGCGGCATCGCGCTGGCGCTCGGCGGCATCTTCATGGTCAAGTATTCCATCGAAGCCGGCCTGCTCAGCCCGGCCGTGCGGCTGTCGCTTGCGGCGATCTTCGGCCTCGTGTTGATGGCGATCGGCGAGTTCGTGCGCCGCCGCACCCAGCCGCTCATCGCCAACGCCTTCCAGAACGCCATGATCCCCGGCGTGCTGACGGCGGCCGGTGCCATCACGCTCTTTGCCGTCACCTATGTCTCCTACGAATTCTATGGCTATGTCGGCCCGGTGGCGGCGTTCGTCCTTCTCGCCGCCGTTTCTTTCGCGACCATCGGCCTGTCACTGCTGCACGGGCAGGCGCTTGCCGGCCTCGGCCTGCTCGCCTCCATGCTGACGCCCGCGCTGGTCTCCACCGAGGAGCCGAGCGCCTGGAGCCTGTTCGGTTTCCTGAGCGTCGCCTGGCTCGCGACCTTTGCCGCCTCCCGCATTCGCCATTGGCAGGTCGTGCCGGCGCTCGCCAATGCCGGCATGGCGCTCTGGGCCGTGCTCTACCTGTCCGCAGCGGACAAGGTCGAGGTCCTGCCGGTGCTGGTCGCGCTGCTGGTGCTGGCCGTTGGCCATGGCCTGCTCTGGCCGGGCAATATTGCGGAGGAAGACGTGCCGGTGCCGACTGATGCCGCCTCTGCCGGTCCGCTGGACCGCCTGTTCACCCCACCCGCCGTCGCCGTGTCGCTGACCGGTGCGCTCGCCCTGGTCTTCCCGGCACTGCTGCTGGCAAGTGCCGTGCCGGCACTGTCGCGCGCGGATTACGGTTTCGCCATCGTCGTGATGGCGTTGGCTGTGCTCGGCGCCCTGCGCTTCTGGGCGATCTATCCGGCGCTCCTTTCCGCGGTCGGTGCCGTCGCCGGCGTGGTGGCGATGGCAAACCCGCCGGGTGGCATGCTGATCGACGGTTTCGGCAGCCTCGCGCTGCCGGCGCTGGACGGCGTCATTCCCGCGCCGCCGATGGCGGAAGGCACCATCCCCATGGCGGCTCTCGGTTCGGTGCCGGTCAACCTGCTGCTGGTTCTCGCGGTCGCCTATGCCGCCGTCGCTCTTGCGGCGGTACGGCTGCGCATGGCCGGCTCAAGCCCTTTCGCGGCGCTCTGGAGCCTGCTGGCACCCGCCGTGCCCTTTGCGATCCTCGCCATCAGCTTCCTCAATTTCGGAAATCTCTCCTTCGACCTGAAGCATGGCCTGCTGGCCACTGTGCTCGGCCTCGTCTTCTTCGCCGCAGCGGAGGTTTTTTCGCGCGAACGAAGGGAGGAGGGCGGTCTCTTCATTCCGCAATGGGCGCTGGCCGCCGGCGGATTCGCCTTCCTCGTCCTGGCGCTGCATGCGCTGACGGATGGTCTTGCCACGACACTCGGCCTCATGGTGCTTGGCACGGCAGCCGTCTTCGCAACGCGTGTGCGTGCCTGGCCGGTGCTGCCCTGGCTGTTGGCTGGTGCAGCGGCCGTCGTCGCCGGTCGTATCGCTTGGGAACCAACCATCGTCGGTGCGGCGAACCTGTCGAAGACGCCGGTCTTCAACCAGCTTCTCGCCGGCTACGGCATTCCCGCAGTGCTTCTCGCAATCTCTGCCTTCGAGCTTCGTCGCTGGCCGGGAGAGCGCATCCGCAACCTCATCCAGGCACTCGCCAGCCTCTTCGTGCTGCTGACCGCAGCGATCCTCGTGCGCCATGGCATGAACGGCGGTGTGCTCGACAGTTCCGTGCCGACGCTCGGCGAACAGGCGACCTATACGTTGCTCGTCATCGGCGCCTCGGCGATCATGATGTCGCTCGATCTGAAGTCGCCGAGCCCCGTCTTCCGCTACGGCTCGATGGTCGTCGGCGGGCTGTCGGTCCTGTCGGTGCTGAGCGCCCATTTCATCGGCCTCAATCCGTATTTCACCGGCGAACTGCTCGGCAAATGGCCGGTCCTCGATCTCCTGCTGATCGGCTACCTGCTGCCCGGCGTGGCCTATGGCGGCCTTGCCTGGTATGCGCGCAATCGCCGCCCGATGCCCTATGTCATCATGCTGGCGCTGACCGGCGTTGCGCTCGTCTTCGCCTGGGTCACGCTCTGCGTCCGCCGCTACTGGCACGGCGAGGGTATTGCCGACTGGAAGGGGTTCCTCCAGCCGGAGACCTACACCTATTCCGTCATCTGGCTGCTGCTCGGCGTGCTGCTGCTGGTGGTCGGGTCTAAGGTCGATTCCAAGAGCATCCGCCTGGCCTCCGCCGGCCTCGTGCTGATCGCCGTGATCAAGGTCTTCCTCATCGACATGGCGAACCTCGAAGGCATCCTGCGGGCTTTGTCGTTCATCGGCCTCGGCGCGGTGCTGATCGGCATCGGCCTGTTCTATCAAAAGATCCTCTCCGGAAAGTCCGGGACGGACGAAAAGGCGGAATTGAACGCAGAGACGTGACGGGTTAGGTCATGGGCAACCACATCTGGATTGCCCATGTCCTTCACCTGCCTCGCCGCCGCCTTCCAGCCTCTCGGGGGCCTTGCCGAACGCCTTCTGCCACAGGCCTTTGCCCCCGATGACGGCTCGCACGATGCCGCCCATCTCATCCGCGTGTGGAAGAACGCCCGCCGCATCCAGGCCGAGGAGGGCGGCGACCTGCGTCTGCTCGCGGCCGCCGTGCTGCTGCATGATTGCGTGGCGGTCGAAAAGAACTCGCCGCACCGGGCCGAGGCCTCGCGCCTCGCCGCCGAAAAGGCCTCCGGCCTGCTGGCCGCCGAAGGCTGGAGCGAGGCGGACGTGGCAGCCGTCGCCCACGCCATCCTCACGCACAGTTTTTCCGCCAACATCGCGCCGGAAACGCTGGAAGCGAAGATCGTGCAGGATGCCGACCGGCTCGATGCCATCGGCATGGTGGGCGCTGCACGCTGCTTCTACATTGCCGGACGCATGGGCAGCGGTCTGTACGATCCCATGGATCCGCTTGCCGAAAACCGCCCGCTCGACGACAAGGCCTTCGCCATCGATCATTTCGAAGTGAAGCTGTTCAAGCTGGCGGATGGCTTCCAGACGGCGACAGGCGCGCGCATGGCCGGGGAGCGCACGCAGCGCCTGCGGGCGATCCGCGATATGCTGCTGGATGAAATCTGAAGAAAAACATGCTTTTGTTCCGCCGGATTGAATCGGTTCGGCAGCGTGTTGAATCGAAATTTCAGGAAAGGTCGCTGCAATGAAGGTCGAAGGCCTCAACATCCATCCGCTGAAGAGCGGCCGCGCAATACCGGTCGAAAGCGCGAGCGTCCGCCTCGACGGTCTTGCCGGCGACCGGCGCTACATGATCGTCGAGCCCGACGGCCGCTTCATCACCCAGCGCGAACTCCAGGCGCTTGCCCGCGTCGAGGCGACGGCGGTGGGGGAGAGCCTGCATCTCGAAATGGAGGGCCGCCAGCTCTTTGCCAGCTTCGAGCCGGACGACCGCCTCGACGTGACCATCTGGGACAGCCCGGTGAGTGCTGCCGTCGCCGACGAGGCCATTAACGAGACGCTCTCTGAATGGTTCGTTCGTCCCGTCAAACTCGTGCACATGGATGCGGCGGCCAAGCGTGCCGAGGGCGAGGACTGGGCAGGCGAGCCGGCGCCGGTCGGTTTTGCCGATGGTTTTCCCGTCCTCGTCACCACGACCGGCTCGCTCGCCGATCTCAACAGGACGCTCGCCGCCAAGGGCCAGGAGCCCGTCGGCATGGACCGCTTCCGCACCAACATTCTCGTCACCTGCGATGAGCCCTGGGCGGAAGATCTTTGGGAGGCGATCGAGATCAACGGCATCGTCTTCGACTTCGTCAAACCCTGCGCCCGCTGCGTCATGACCACGCAGGACCAGCTGACCGGCGAACGCATCGGCGGCAACCCCATCCAGGGCCTCGCCGAAAAGCGCATGTCCGGCGACCGCCGCGTGCCCGGCGTGCTCTTCGGCTGGAACGCCGTGCCGCGCGGTGAAGGCGAAATCCGGCTCGGCGATGCGGTGCGCGTGACGAAGACGCGCACCGAGCGTTGGCCGATGAAGATCAGGGCTTAACTTCCAGAGGGCGTCTATTCTTGCGTTTTTCGCCTCCGGCTCCTATGTATATCCCAATGGGATATCACAGGGAGAGGGCGCATGGCCAATTCGACCGTTTTCACCAGCAATCGCAGCCAGGCCGTGCGGCTTCCCAAGGCCGTGGCCTTTCCGGAAGATGTGCATCTGGTTGACGTCCTCAAGATCGGCCGCAGCCGCGTTATCGTTCCGCAGGGCCAGAGGTGGGACGACCTCTTCCTGAATGGGCCGCGCGTCAGCGACGATTTCATGAGCGAACGGGAGCAGCCAGCAGCGGAAGAGCGCGACGCCTTCTGATGCTGACCTATATGCTCGACACCAACATCTGCATCTACGTGATGAAGACCTACCCGCCGGCGGTGCGCGAAAAATTCAACGCGCTCGCCGAGCAGCTCTGCATATCGAGCATTACGCTTGGAGAACTGCACTACGGCGCAGAGAAGTCCGCCCGCCGCGCTGAAAACCTTGTGGCGATCGAGCACTTCGTGGCGCGGCTGGAGATCCTGCCGTTTGCCGACAAGGCTGCGGCACATTACGGCCAGGTTCGTGCCGAACTGGAACGAGCGGGCACGCCCTGCGGTCCCCACGACATGCAGATCTGTGGCCACGCCCGCAGCGAGGGGTTGATCGTCGTCACCAACAATCTGCGGGAATTTGTCCGTATGCCGGGTGTCAGAGTCGAAAACTGGCTGTAATCGACCCTGACACGCAGGACATGCTCTTTAAGGCGCTAAACCCAGCCGCGCCGTTTGAAATAGAGGAACGGGATCAGCGCGGAGACGATCATCAGGCCGACCGCGTAGGGGTAGCCGAAGTGCCATTGCAGTTCCGGCATCAGCTCGAAATTCATGCCGTAGGCTGACGCGACCAGCGTTGGCGGCAGGAAGATCACCGAGGCGACGGTGAAGATCTTGATGATCTGGTTCTGCTCGAGATTGATCAGGCCGAGCGTCGCGTCGAGCAGGAAGTTGATCTTGCCTGACAGGAACGCGGCGTGGTCGCCGAGCGAGACGGCATCACGCTGCACGAGCTTGACGACCTGCCGGATTTCCTTGGAAGGCCGGCGTGTCGGGGTTTCCAGCGCAGCGTGATAGGCGACGAGGCGCGAGATGCTGACGAGGCTTTCGCGCACGCCGCTCAAAAAATCGCCCTTGCGGCCGAGCTGTTCGATCAGCGCTTCGAGGTCCCGCGTCTTCTTGCGGGACGGCCCCTTCTTGCTGCGGAAAACCTCGCGCGAAATGCCGTCGATCTCGTTGCCGAGCCGTTCCAGCACGTCCGCCATGCGATCGATCACAGCTTCGATGACGCCGAGCATGACGTCTTCGCCGGTCTCGTAGGAATGGCCGTTGCCGCGCAGCGCGCGGTTGCAGAAGGTGACGAAGGGTTTTGCCTCCGCATGGCGCACCGTCACCAGCGTCGGTCCGCGCAGGATGAAGGTCACCGGCGTCTTGGCCGGCTCGTCGCCGTCGAGATTGGTGAGTGCGGTCATCGTCATGAAGGCCGCGCCGTCCTCCTGATAGAGGCGGGCGGACAATTCGATGTCCTCCATCTCCTCGCGCGTCGGCATGGAAATGTGCAGGGCCGCCTCAACGGCCTTCACTTCCTCGACGGTCGGGGTGAGCAGATCATACCAGAGGGCAGGGGCGATCGCCTGCTCGATGGCGGGGTTGGAAATTTCGCGCAGGCAAAAGCGGTCAGCCTTGCGGGCATAGATTTGCAGCATGTTTCGCTCCTCTGAGGGCATTCTCGCCATCCGGAGCAGGCCGTAGCCTTTTACCGGAAAGGTCGCTCGATCGCTCTCGATAGTCGACTGTCGGGGTCCATTGATCTTATCCGGGTTCCATTGGCGTCCTGTGACACCTGCGGTGCACATGCGCCCAAAATGCATTCGCGTCAAGCACATCGGGCCATCGGCGGAATCGGATTGTTTCATCAATCCGGCTGATCGCTCGGTCAATTAAATTCGCTTTTGTTAATTCATGGCTGGACATAGGTTTCGGATCCATATTTCGGAGAAGCCTATGCCCGCCCCATCCATCGCTGCGGCCCCCGCCGCAAGCCGGCCCATGCCCTGGCCCATCATCATTGCCGGCTCGCTGATCGCCGTGCTGACCTTCGGCCCACGCTCGGCGATGGGTTTTTTCCAGTTGCCCATGTTGCAGGATACCGGCTGGGACCGCACCACGTTCGGCCTCGCCATGGCGTTCCAGAACCTCGCCTGGGGTGTCAGCCAGCCGTTCTTCGGCGCCATCGCCGACAAGTTCGGCACCTGGCGCGTGCTGCTGGTCTCCGGCCTCGTCTATGCGCTCGGGCTCTTCCTGATGTCGCTCGGCACCTCGACGCTCTGGCTGCATATCGGCGGCGGCGTGCTGGTCGGCCTCGGCGTCGGTTCCGGTTCCTTCGGCATCCTGCTGTCCGCCTTCGCGCGTAACGTCACGCCCGAGCAGCGCTCCATGGCCTTTGGCATCTGCACGGCGGCGGGTTCCGCCGGCATGTTCCTGTTTGCCCCCCTGTCGCAGGGCCTGATCAGCGCCTATGGCTGGTCGGACAGCCTCGTCTATCTCGGCATCCTGATGCTGCTCGTGCCGCTGATCGCCATTCCGCTGCGCGGCAATTCCTCCTCCGGCATTACGTCTGCCACGGAATACAAGCAGACGATCGGCGAGGCGCTGAAGGAAGCGCTCGGCCATCGCAGCTACTTGCTCCTCGTCGCCGGCTTCTTCGTCTGCGGCTACCAGGTCGCCTTCATCACCGCGCATTTCCCCGCCTATCTCGGCGATCTCGGCATCGATGCGCGTTATGCGGTGATTGCGCTGGCGCTCATCGGCTTCTTCAACATCATCGGCTCGCTTGCCGCCGGCGTCATCGGCCAGCGCTATTCGAAACCGTATTTCCTGGCCTATATTTACATCGCCCGCTCGGTGGCGGTGTCGGCCTTCATCCTCCTGCCGAAGTCGCCGGCTTCGGTCATCATCTTCGCCATCGTCATGGGCTTGCTCTGGCTCTCCACCGTGCCGCCGACCAATGCGCTGGTCGCCATCATGTTTGGCACCAAGCATCTCGGCCTGCTCGGCGGCATCGTCTTCCTGTCGCACCAGGTCGGCTCGTTCCTCGGCGTCTGGATGGGCGGCTACCTCTACGACCATTTCGGCACCTATGATCCGGTGTGGTGGCTCGGCGTGGCGCTCGGCATCTTTGCCGCGATCGTGCATTGGCCGATCGAGGAAAAAAGCGTCCTGCGCCCGGCAACGGCCTGAAAAAATGATGCCGCCGCCCGAAAGGAATTCGGGCGGCGCTTCTTGCAAACCGTCATAAAAGTTTCTAAATCTGAACCATCGGCCCATGCCGGTTTTGTTTTACAGCCGTTATGCTCAGATTGAGCAAAATGGCGAGGCCGCGGGAAGGCGGCGGAAAGGGAGGGTTTCATGACCACTCTGGCCCGGAATGCGGCAGGAGCCGAAGTCGTTCGTCCGCTGACCGCTGCGGAGCGCTTCGGTGTGCTTGAAAAGCCGGACCTCACCTTCACGCCGGAAATCGCCCGCGAGACCGAGCACCTTTACGAGAAGGTGAAGCAGTTCATCCCCGCCTTCGAATGGCCGGTCTATGCGCCCTATATCGCCGCCATCAACCGGCTGAAGCGCGAGCGCGGCGCGGTCATTCTCGCGCACAATTACCAGACACCGGAAATCTTCCACTGCGTCGCCGATATCGTCGGCGATTCGCTGCAGCTTGCCCGCGACGCGGGCAAGGTCGACGCCGAGATCATCATCCAATGCGGCGTGCACTTCATGGCCGAGACCTCGAAGCTGCTGAACCCGGAGAAGACCGTGCTCATCCCGGATTCGCGCGCCGGCTGCTCGCTGTCGGAATCGATTACCGGTGAGGACGTTCGCCTGCTGAAACAGCGTTACCCGGGCGTGCCTGTGGTGACCTACGTCAACACGTCGGCAGACGTGAAGGCGGAGACGGACATCTGCTGCACCTCGTCCAACGTGCTCGCCGTCATCGAGAGCCTGGAGAGCGACACCGTGCTCTGCATTCCCGACGAATATCTGGCGATGAACGTCGCCAAGCAGACCAACAAGAAGATCCTGACCTGGAAGGGCCATTGCGAGGTGCATGAGCGCTTCACGGCGGCCGAACTGCTGTCCTACAAGGAAGCTCATCCCGGCATCGAGATCATCGGCCATCCGGAATGCCACCCGGACGTCATCGCCGTCTGCGATTTCGCAGGCTCCACTTCGGGCATGATCAACTACGTGAAGAACAACCGCCCTTCGCGCGTGCTGCTCGTCACCGAATGCTCGATGGCCTCCAACATCCAGGCGGAGCTGCCGGGTGTCGATTTCATCAAGCCGTGCAATCTCTGTCCGCACATGAAGCGCATCACGCTGCCGAAGATCCTCGACAGCCTGGTGAACATGACGGAAGAGGTTCTGGTCGACCCGGCAATCGCCGATCGCGCCCGCCTCGCCGTCGAGCGGATGGTGAACCTGAAGCAGTAGGCCGCCCTCCATCTGGAGGAGGGGCCTCAATGCCCCACGGCCAGTCTCTCGGCAGGGAGACTGAGCGGCGCGTCGGAGGAGTAAGACATGCCCATTGATAGTTTCCGCCCGCAATCCTGGAACGGCATCGATGACATCGTCATCGTCGGTGGCGGCCTTGCCGGCCTGTTCTGCGCGCTCAAACTCGCGCCGCGTCCCGTTACCATTCTCGCCGCGGCGCCGATCGGGCAGGGAGCGTCCTCCGCCTGGGCGCAGGGCGGCATTGCCGCGGCGATGAGCCCCGGCGATACCTTCGACAAACACGTCGCCGACACGCTGGAAGCCGGCGCCGGCATCGTCGATGAGAAGATGGCGCGCTTCATGGTCTCCGAAGGCCCGGCGCGCATCCATGACCTGCTCGATTATGGCGTGCCCTTCGATCGCGATCTTGAAGGCAAGCTCATGCTCTCCCGCGAGGCCGCCCATTCCGAGCGCCGCATCGTGCGCGTCAAGGGAGACATGGCCGGCAAGGCCATCATGGAGGCGCTCATCGCCGCCGTGCGCAACACGCCGTCGATCCGCGTGCTGGAAGGCTATGTCGTCGAGGAGCTGGTGCGCGAGGGCCGATTCATCTCGGGTGTCGTGGCGCGGCCGGATGCCGGCCAGGCGAAGAACCGCGTGCATTTCCCGGCGCGTGCCGTGGTGCTGTGCTCGGGCGGCGTCGGCCATCTTTTTGCGGTGACGACAAACCCGTGGGAAGCCTGCGGCCAGGGCGTCGGCATGGCGGCGCGCGCCGGCGCCATCATCGCCGACCCGGAATTCGTGCAGTTCCACCCGACCGCCATCAATATCGGCCGCGACCCCGCACCGCTCGCCACCGAGGCCTTGCGCGGCGATGGCGCCCATCTCATCAATTCCGCCGGCCACCGCTTCATGCTGGATATACACGAGGACGCCGAACTCGCCCCGCGCGACATCGTCTCCCGCGGCGTCTTCGCCGAAGTCCAGGCCGGTCGCGGTGCGTTCCTCGATTGCACCAAGGCGGTGGGCAGCCATTTCCCCGACATGTTCCCGACGGTCTACGCCTCCTGCAAGGCCGCCGGCATCGACCCGGTGACGCAGCCGATCCCCGTCGTACCCGCCGTGCACTACCACATGGGCGGCGTTCTGACGGATGCGGAGGGTCGCACCTCGATCGATGGCCTGTGGGCGGCAGGCGAGGTCACCTCGACCGGCGTGCACGGCGCAAATCGCCTCGCCTCGAACTCGCTGCTCGAAGCCGTCGTCTTCGCCGCGCGCATCGCGGAAAACATCAAGGGCATGCTGCCGGAGCCGAAGATCAACGATTGGGGCAAGAACGCCGGCGAAAGCGATGACCTCGTGACCATCGAGGACAGCCCGGCGCTGACGCGCCTGCGCCGCATCATGAGCGATCATGTCGGCGTCATCCGCACCCGTGACGGTCTCAGGGCGGCGATCCGCGAGATCGCGACGCTGGAGCGCGAAAACAGCCGCATGCGCTTCCACAACATCGTCACCACGGCAAAACTCATCACGACCGGTGCCTATCTGCGTGAAGAAAGCCGCGGCGGCCATTTCCGCTCCGATTTCCCCGAGCAGAAGGCAAACTGGAAGCACCGCACCTTCCTCACGCTTGCAGAGGCGGAAAAGGTGGTTGCGGAGCTTTCGGAAACGGCGGCGGCGTAACGGCGCCATCGCGATCAAACAACGAAGCAGGATAAGCCCATGACCACCCCCTATCTTCCCGTCCTCTCGCCGCTGATGGTGGAGGATCAGGTGCGTGCCGCTTTGTCGGAAGATCTCGGCCGGGCGGGTGACATCACCAGCCAGGCGACGATTGCGCCGGATGTCGTGGCGAGGGCGGAATTGAATGCGCGCGAGGATGGCGTCGTTGCGGGACTCGATCTTGCCCGTGCGGCTTTCCGGCTGATGGATCCCGCGATCCACTTCGAGGCCTTTGTGAAGGATGGTGACAGGCTTGCTCCCGGCGCGGTGATCGCCCGGGTTTCCGGGCCGGCCCGCGCCGTGCTTTCGGCCGAGCGCGTGGCACTCAATTTCCTCATGCATCTCTGCGGTGTCGCCACGCACACGGCACGGTTTGCTGACGAGATCGCGCATACGGCGGCGAAGGTCTGCTGCACGCGCAAGACCATTCCGGGCCTGCGGGCGCTGGAGAAATATGCCGTCCGCATGGGCGGCGGCTCGTCGCATCGTTATGGCCTCGATGATGCGATCCTGATCAAGGACAACCACATCGCGGTCTCCCATGGGGTTGCCGGTGCTATCCGCGCCGCCCGCGCCTTTGCCGGCCACCTCGTCAAGGTCGAGGTCGAGGTGACGACGCTGGAAGAGCTGGAGGAGGCGCTGGAGGCACAGCCGGACGTCATCCTGCTCGACAATATGGGGCCGGAGCTGCTGCGTCGTGCCGTTGAGATCAACCGCGATTGCGCCGGCCTGACCGACGCGACCTATGCCGCCGATCCGCGTCGCGTGAAGCTTGAAGCCTCGGGCAATGTGAACCTGAAGACGATCCGCGCCATTGCCGAAACGGGTGTCGACTATATTTCGACCTCCAAGATCACCATGGCCGCGCCGACGCTCGACATCGGCCTTGACGTCGTTGTGAGCTGATCGGGCGGAACACGCCACGGCACGATGCGTTCCCGCTCCGTAGGAAATCAATCGGAAGGACGCATCATGTTGAAGATCGTTGCGCTCGCCGCCGCGGCGGGCACCTTTGCGGCACTCGGCGCGCCCGCTTTCGCCCAGCAGGCGAAGAACACGGCGCAGGCCAATTTCGTGGACCAGTCCGGCAAGGAAACCGGCCGCGCGCACCTGACCGCCGGAAATGACGGCGTCCTGTTCGAGGTGGAGGTTTCCGGCCTGACGCCGCGCAAATGGGTGGCGCTGCACGTCCATGAGACCGGCACCTGCGATCATGCCGATGGCCACAAATCGGCCGGCGGCCACTTCAATCCGGATAAGAAGGACCACGGCTTTGCGTCCGCAACCGGGCCGCATGCCGGTGACCTGCCAAACCAGTATGTTTCGGAAGACGGCGTGATGCGCGCGCAGATCTACACCACCATGGTGCGCCTCGACGATGCCGAGCGCGGGATCCGCGGTCGCGCGCTGATCGTTCACGCCGGTTCGGATGATTATCGCACCAATCCGGCGGGCGGCGCAGGCGATCGGCTCGCCTGCGCGGTGATCGAATAGGCACAGGCAACCGGTTTAGCGCATGCCGACCTTGAGGCCGGGGGCCGGGCGCTCTTCGAAAATCCGGCGCCGGAAGCGGAAGAGGGCGGCGGGGCGGCCGCCCGTGGCGGCGGTGGAGCAGCCGGTGGGCTCGACGAGTTCGGCGCCCTCCACCAGGCGGCGGAAGTTCTGCTTGTGCAGATGCCGGCCGGAGATCGCCTCCACGGTCGCCTGCAACTCGGTCAACGTGAATTCCGGGGCCATCAATTCGAAGATCACCGGGCGGTATTTGATCTTGCCGCGCAGGCGCGCCATGGCGGTCGCGAGAATGCGGCGGTGGTCGTGCCGCATGGCAATGCCGGGGGACGTACCGCACGATTGGGCACGGCCGTCCGTCACGGCCTCTTCGGCAAGGCCAGCCTCGTAGAGCAATTCATACCGTTCCAGCACGCGTTCTTCATCCCAGGGGAAATCATCGAGGCCGAAGGCAAGGCGGATGCGTGTGAACGGCAGGGGCGTGGTCGCCACGCGCTGTTCAAGGTTCCCATCCGCGACCCACCTTTTCAAGGCGGGCAGGATCAACTGGTCGATGACCGCAGGCCGCCCCTGCCGCCAGTCCTCCCAGGGAAGATACGTGTACCAGTCGCGCCACGCCGCGCCGGCTTCGGCCAACCGTTCGTTCGCCTCGGCGTCGGTGCGGGTGAGCGCGAGATAACCGACCGAGACCATGTGCGTGCCGGCTTCGTCCGGCAGTTTCTGGCGGCCGCGGTCGCCGAATGTGTAAAGCTGCTCGATATAGCCGAGCTTCAGCGCCGTCTGCGCCTCCACGCTTGCGCGCAGGCTCGTCTCGAAGGTGCGGTGCTGCTGCGGGTCGAAGGGGCCGAAGGGCAGGGCGTCGCGACCATCCGTGCCGTCACGGCCGATCGCAAGGATGCAGGGGCTGCGACCGGAAATCGCGACGACTGCCGCATTGAGGCCGATTTCGACCGGGGGGCGAGCGCTGGTTTCCGTCATCGCACGACCGCCTCCGGCACGACCGAGAAGGTGAACGGGCTGTCGCCGACATAGTTTGCACCACGGCCGATCGCCTTGACGGCGGCAATCAGCCGGCCGCCGCGGGAAAGCACATGGTCGCCGATCTCGATCAGCCGCGCATTCGGCGTCGCCTGAACGGAGGCGCGGCGCAGGCGCTGTGCCAGTTCATGCTCGTCCTGATCCGGCTCAACGGCCAGCGCGGCGAGCAGGGCTGCGGCCGGCGAACGGGAGACCCCCATCATGCAATGGACGAGCAGCGGTGCCTGCCGATCCCAGCCGCGGGCAAAGCCGACGATCGCGGTGACATGCTCCTCGCCAGGCGCGACGAGATTTCCCGTGCCGGCAAAGGCAATGTCGTTGACGCCAAGGATCATGTGACGCTCGGCGGCGATAACGGCCGGCCGATGAAAGCCCTGCTTCGGAGCGACGAGGCTCAGCATTTCGCGACAGCGATGGCGGACGGCAAGTTCGGCGATTTTTCCAAGCGGCGCGACGACGATCATGTCCATCGTCACACCGTCGCGGCGAGAGGGCCGCGCCCACGGTCCAGGGCTTCGAAGCGCTCGACAAAACGGCGCTGCGCCTCGATGGCGGGAAGGGGCGCAACGTCGATCATATCGAGCGTTATGCCGCGTGGCGCGCCGAAGAATTTGACAGCCTCAGCATGGGAAAAGCCGGCCAGTTCTGTTGCCTCGAAGAAGGCGGCGACCTGATCGGCCTTCTTGATCTTTGCCTTCAGCGCGGCTGGCGTCGTCGATGGCAGGCCGAAGCGCAAATGCACGGCTGCCTCCAACCGTTTTTCCACCGTCTTGTAGCCGCCGCCGACAACGGCCTTGAACGGTGAAATCATGTCGCCGATGACATATTCCGGCGCATCGTGCAGCAGCGCAATCAGGCATTCGCCGGCATCGCAGCGGTTCTGCTGGCGGAAGATCGTTTCCACGACAAGCGAATGCTGCGCCACGGAAAAGGCATGGTCGCCGTTGGTCTGGCCGTTCCAGCGCGCGACGCGGGCGAGACCATGCGCGATGTCGGACAATTCTATGTCGAGCGGCGAGGGATTGAGCAGGTCGAGGCGGCGGCCGGACAGCATGCGCTGCCAGGCGCGCGGCTCTTTCTTCACGCGCGTCGCTCCGCTCATTGCGCCGGCACCTCCGAAGCCTCTTGCGGGAAGGCAAGGCCGGTCCAGGCGGGGAGTTCGAGGGTCACGGGCGCACCGTCGGCGGTGATCGGCGTACCGCTCTGCATGGCGTCGGCCGCGCGGTCGATTCGCACGATGGCAAGGCCGAGCGCGCCGGAGACGCTGCCGAGCGTGCCGATCGGCTTGCCGCCGGCGAAAAGTTCGGTGCCGGTTTCGGGAAGGGCGACATCACCCTTGACGATGACGGGCCGGCGACGGGCGGTGCCGCGATGCTGCATGCGGGAGACAACCTCCTGCCCGACATAGCAGCCCTTACGGAAGGAGAGGCCGCCGGTGAGATCCAGGATGATATCGTGCGGGAAGGCATCGGAAAGCGCATAGTCGCGGCCAGATTCCACAATGCCGGCGCTGATGCGCAGCGTGTCGAAAAGTGTCGGATCGTCGCTGCCGCCGGCGCCCGGGCGGCGCGAGACATCGCGGCCGGCCCCGGCGAACCGGGCGTCGCGCGGTGCATCGGCTTCAACGTCGTCCCAGGCGATCGTCGCGTTGCCATCGCCGACGATGGCGAGATCGACCGCGGCGCGCAGCTTGTACATGGTGAGCCGCTTCAAAAGCGCATCCCGCTGGTCTTCGGTCGTCTCGATCAGCAAGGCGTCCGCGCCGTCGCGGCGGATCAGGAAATCGAACAGGATCTTTCCCTGTGGCGTCAGCAGCGCGCCGGGGCGGACCTCGCCGTCGGGCAGGTCGGGCAGGTTGGTGGTGATGAGTGCTTGCAGGAAGGTCTCGGCATCCTTGCCGGAAAGGCGGAGAAAGGCGCGGCCGGAAAGCGTGACGGAAGGCATGATTCGATCCAGATTTTTCGCGCACCGGCGCCAGCCGGCGGCAGGCGGTGCACCATCGCACCCGTTGAGACAGAAGTAGAATGGCCGGGCCGCTTTCGCAAGGTCACGGCGCTCTTGCCACAGCGACCGGTGCCCTGTTGGTCATCTGCCCTGATCTCTTGTCCGGAGCCCTGGGATGGTTATGAAGGGAGCTCCACCAGAGCGAGGCAGAGACATCATGACACCAGCGCCCCTGCCACATGACGCCTGGTCCGCCTGGCATCCGGTGGAACTCGCGCGCCGGCTTGCCGGTAGCGCGCGGCCGTGGTGCGTCGTCGGCGGCTGGGCTTTGGATCTCTGGCATGGCGTCGAGACGCGGCCGCATGAGGATCTGGAATTCACCATCCTGCGCGATGACTTTCCGCTATTTCGCACGGCCCTGTCGGGGCTGCGTTTCCATGCGGTGGGCGATGGCCATGTCGAGCGGCTTGCTGCAGAGGCGCTGCCGCCTGCCGAGATCGCACAGGTCTGGTGCGAGGATGTTGCAGCGCGCCGCTGGCGTGTCGATATGATGATGGATGACGGCACGCCGGATATCTGGGTCTACAAGCGCGATGCCTCGATCCGGCGTTTACGCAGCGAGATGGTGTGGACCAGCAGCGATGGCATTCCCTACCTCGCGCCGGAGGCGATCCTGCTTTTCAAGGCTAAATACCAGCGGGAGAAGGACGAGGCCGATTTCGCACTCGCGCTGCCGAAGCTCGACGGGGCGCAACGGCACTGGCTGAAAGCCGCAATCGCAAAGGCCCATCCGGATCATGCGTGGCTGGGCGTACTATAGGCTCACTCGCCGGTGACAAAGAATTTCCACTGGCCGTCCGGCGTGATGCCGACGCGATAGAAATTATAGCTGCCGAATTCCTGCATTTCGGCAAAATCGCCGGCCGTCACGATGCGCAGCAGCTCCACCTTTTCCGGCGGCGTCAGGCCGGCGAGGGGCTTTTCGGTGAAATAGGGCCAGACATACATTTCCTCCGGCGTGCCCGCGCCGACATGGGCAAAGCCGGTCGCCAGCACGTCGAGCAGGATTGCCAGCACCTCGATGCCTTCCGGATCGCCGGACTGACCCTTGAGCGTCTCGACCGGGCCCTCCTCGGTCTCGACTATCGAGACCTGCGTCTCGGTCATGCCCTTGCCGAGCAGGGGGCGCAGGCGCTCGATATCGCCGGAGGCGGCAGCCTCGACGATCAATTCGCGCATGCGGCGCACGGGTTCCGGCGCCTTGCTGATGTCGTATATCAACTCGGCCGGCACATCCGGCTCTTCGACGGTCTTGTCGTCGATGGCGGGGTCATTGTCCGCCGGCTCGGTCACCGCCTGGTTCCGGCGAATCAGCGGGTCGGGCATGGGGAGTTCGAGCGGGCCGGTCTCTTCTTTTTCCTCGGTCTCGACGGGGGGCGCTTTTTCCCCTTCGGCGGGCTTCTGCGGCACCTGCCCCTGTTCGTCCTTCAACTCGCTGAGGGCAAAAGCCGGGCGCGCGATCGCGGTCAGCGCCGTCGTTCCAGAAAGCACCGACAATACGATGAGGCCGCTGTAAAACAGCTTTTTGCCGTCAGCCGACATCTGCATGACCTGTCTTCCCAGCTTGGAGCATTTTAAACGCAATTCCGCTGGAATTGCTCTATTGCAGGATGCGCTCGGGGGAGAATTCTCCGGCCAGCATGCGATCGCGCAGCGAATCAAGCATGGCTTCCGCACCGCGTTCGCCCTGCGTGCGAATCGTCTCGCGCAAGGCGAGCGCGATGGCCGCGTCGGCGATGATTTCCGGTTCAATACCGTCCGCCATGCCGTCCGCCCAGGCTTCGTTCTGGTATTCCAGAGCGGCCTGCATCTTCTCGTGTACGATCATCTCGTCGATATCGTTGAGAGTAGGTTCCATTGATCGGTCCATGCGCGGCATTCAGTTCTTACTCGACTGTTAACGACCTTAGCAGCCTTTTCCCAAAACGGCACTGGCTGCTGAAGAAAGAGGTTAATTAACCGCTAATTTCCAAATCGCGCGGTAATTTCTGTGGCAAGTGTTGCACCTTCGTTACGGTATCTCTCTTCTGCGACAACCGCCGAGTCGGTGCAAGCGGTATAGATGGCGGCAAAGGAACGGTATCCACGATTAAAGGCGGCGGTCAGTTTTTCCTGCCGCTTCGGCTCGTTTGCCGCTTCCATGTCGATCA
This sequence comes from Shinella sp., assembly GCF_052438155.1. Classification (NCBI taxonomy): domain Bacteria; kingdom Pseudomonadati; phylum Pseudomonadota; class Alphaproteobacteria; order Hyphomicrobiales; family Rhizobiaceae; genus Shinella; species Shinella sp. The sequence continues at coordinate 227,255 of NZ_JBQVPI010000002.1, forward strand.
GCCGTTGCACGGATGCCCGCCAATTGTCCTCCGCCTTGTCCATGCACAGATTGCGCAAGTAGTGGACCGCGCCGATGATTTCGGAAAGCCGCTCCAGCCGCTCGTCATAGGGCGTGGGCTTTTCCTCGACGGGGGCAGCGCTCGGCGTTTCCTTGGCTTTGTCACCGGCCGTCTGCTGGGCGAAAGCCGGCGCTGCGAGGAGAAGACTGAGGAGGAGAACAAGGCGAATCACCGTCATGCACTCCGCTTCGCCCGCTCGGCTTCCAGCCGGCTGATGCATTCGCGCACGCTGTCGGGCGCGGGCAGGTTTTGGATCTCCTCTGCCGAATACCAGCCAACGCTTGCCGCATCGTCTGAGGCGACGGCGACCGCCGTCTCGTCGGCCTTCACCTTGAAGACGGAGAGAAAGAAGGACGGGCTGCCGGGGCCGTCTTCATGGCCGGGCAGGTCATAGGTCGCAAAAAGCATGGGTTTTTCGGCGCGAATGCCGGTTTCCTCATGGAGTTCGCGCAGCGCCGTTTCGGCCGGTGTCTCGCCGTCTTCGCCGCGTCCGCCGGGAAAAGCGTACATGGCGTCCGATGGCGGCTTGCTGCGCAGCACGAGCAGATAGCGCCCGTCGCGCTCGATGATGGCGGAGGAGGCGGGCTGGGGTTTCTTCGATTTCTTCATCGCGGTCCGGTTCGCTTGCGCTTCATTGACCCCTTATAGGCAAAGTGCGATGACGACGCCATGTGTGGACGATTTGCATTGCTGGCCAAGGCCGATCTCATGCGCGAGTTCCTCAATGTCGTGAACATGGAGGACCCGCCGCCGCGCTACAATATCGCGCCGACGCAACCGGTGCTGATCGTCGTCGCCAGCGACAAGCACGAGCCCGGCAGCAACCTGCCGGAGCGCAAGGCGATGTTGGTGCGCTGGGGCTTCATGCCGGGCTGGGTGAAGGATCCGCGCGATTTTCCTCTGCTCATCAATGCCCGCGCCGAAACGGCGATCGACAAGGCCTCGTTCCGCGCCGCCATGCGCCACCGTCGCATTCTTATGCCTGCCTCCGGCTTTTTCGAATGGCGCCGGCCGGCGGAGAAAGGGGCGAAGTCGCAGGCCTACTTTATCCGCCCGAAGAAGGGCGAGGTCGTTGCCTTTGCCGGCCTCATGGAAACCTGGTCCTCGGCCGACGGTTCGGAAGTCGATACCGGCGCGATCCTGACGACGGCCGCGAACAACGACGTCGCCCGCGTTCACGACCGCATGCCGGTCGTCATCCGTCCAGAAGACTTTTCACGCTGGCTCGATTGCAAGACCCAGGAGCCGCGGGACGTCGTGGATCTCATGAAGCCGATCGACGACGGCTTCTTCGAGGCGATCCCGGTGTCCGACAGCGTCAACAAGGTCGCCAATATGGGGCCGGATATCCTGCTTCCGGTCGAGGAAATGCCGCCGGAAACGAAAAAGGGCGCACAAGCGCCCCCACCGTCAGATCAGCTTTCGCTATTCTAGGATCAAAAAGTCCTGCTGCCTCGAAGCGGCTCAGTCGTAGAGCGGCTGAAGCACGGCCGGAATGTCATGCCCGCGGCGCTTGTCCTTGGGCTTCTGTTCAGGCTTGCACTGCGTGGCCGCCACGACGGCGCGCAGGCCGAGCGGCTTGTAGCGCTTCTGAAGGTTCTCTTTGGCTTCGGTATTCTGCACTGTTTCAGTGCGTGCGGTAGACATTGTCACTCTCCTGAAGTGTCTTTCATCGGGCGGCCCATTCGAACTTCCCCTGGTCGCTGCCCCAATGACCTATGCATTTACGGGACCTGTTCGGCCAAATTCTGCTCAAATCTTGATCGCTCTGCGGCGAATGGTCGAAAAGGGCGGGTTTTTGCGATCAACAATTGTGACTGCTGATAACATTCATTTGCGCGGCGTCTGGCGCACGCGCCCCTGAAGGAAGGCGGTGATGATGGCGCGCAGGCTGAACGGGTTTTCCTGCTTCTCGCCGGACGGCGGCCGCTCCTCGCAGCGTTCGGAATTTTCACATGTCTTGGCATCCTCGCATTTCGTATTCCTCATGGCGTTCCCCTGGTTTTCCGGCGCTTCCGGGCCGGTTCGATGGCTCCTTTCTCTCATGCGGACAGAGGGCGCCGTGTCACCGCGGTAACAGGCGGAAGCGCAAAGGATTTTCGTCGGGAAAGCCATTCGCCCGCTTGACCGGACGCGTGCATGGCGCGATAAAGCAGGCCATGAAAACGGTACTCTGCATCCGCCGGAGCATTATTCGCTAGCGCACGCGCTGGCCCGGCCGTTTTCGTCCCCCAAAATCCCTGGATGACAACGACCCGGCCAGCCGGGTTTACGCCTTTTGGGAGATTTCTATGGCCGAAAAACCGGTCCTGACGCTGTACAACACGCTCACGCGGTCGAAGGAGCCCTTTGCGCCCATCGATCCAGACAACGTGCGCATGTATGTCTGCGGCCCGACGGTCTATGACTTCGCCCATATCGGCAATGCCCGCCCGGTCATCGTCTTTGACGTGCTGTTCCGGCTGCTCCGCCATGTCTATGGCGAAAACCACGTCACCTATGCCCGCAACATCACGGACGTCGACGACAAGATCAACGCCCGGGCGTTGCGCGATTTCGGCGGTGAGATCGCGAGCGGCACACTGTCGCTCAACGCCGCGATCCGGCGTGTGACGGAGAAGACGGCGAACCAGTTCCATGCCGATATCGAAGCGCTCGGCGCCATGCTGCCGACGCACGAGCCGCGCGCCACCGAATTCGTGCAGCCGCGCGAAGACGGCAAGTCGGACATGGTCACCCTGATCGAACGGCTTATCGAGCGCGGTCATGCCTACCAGGCGGGCGGCGAGGTGCTGTTCGACACGCATTCCATGGCCGACTACGGCGACCTGTCGAAACGCAACCTTGATGAGCAGCAGGCCGGCGCCCGTGTCGCGGTCGACGCGCATAAGAAGAGCCCCGGCGATTTCGTGCTGTGGAAGCTCTCCTCGCCGGAAGAGCCCGGCTGGGACTCTCCGTGGGGCCGCGGCCGCCCGGGCTGGCATATCGAGTGCTCGGCCATGGCTGCCGCCTATCTCGGCGAGACCTTCGACATTCACGGCGGCGGGCTCGACCTGATCTTCCCGCATCACGAGAACGAGATCGCCCAGTCGCGTTGCGCGCATGGCACCAAGGTCATGTCGAATGTCTGGATGCACAACGGCTTCCTGCAGGTCGAAGGCCGCAAGATGTCCAAGTCCGAGGGCAACTTCTTCACGATCTCGGAACTGCTGGACGAAGAAAAGTTCGGCGGCCGCAAATGGCCGGGCGAGGTGCTGCGTCTTGCCATGCTGATGACGCACTACCGCGAGCCGATCGACTTCAGCGTGAAGCGTCTGGAGGAGGCCGAGCGCCTCCTCGCCAAGTGGCCGGCCGGCGGAAACCCGGCCGACGGCCGCGTGGATGAAAGCGTGCTGGCGCCACTGCGTGACGACCTCAACACCGTCGCTGCGGTGCAGGCGCTGCACGCGCTTGCCCAATGCGCCAACAGCGATCCGCTGATGCTCCCCGTCTTCGCCGCCAGCGCCGAGCTTCTCGGCATCGCGCCGAAGAAGGCCGAGGTGTCCAAGGCGCTGGAGGAAAGCATCGATTCGATCATCCAGCTTCGTCTCGAAATGCTGAAGGCGAAGAACTTCGCCGAGGCCGACAGGATCCGCGACGACCTCGCCGCGAAGGGCGTCCAACTCAAGGACGGCAAGGACCCCGAGACCGGCGAGCGCGTGACGACGTGGGAGGTGAAGAGGTGACCACACCCTTCTACACCGGCGGATGCCAGTGCGGCTCTGTGCGCTTCCATGTCGAAGGTGCGCTCGGGGAGGCGTCGGTCTGTCATTGCCGCATGTGCCAGAAGGCGAGCGGCAATTTTTACCTACCGCTGGTTTCCGTCCGGGCCGCGAAGCTCACCTGGACGCGCGGCGAGCCGAAGCGGTTCCAGTCGTCGAACCATGGTTATCGCGGCTTCTGCGCCGATTGCGGCACGCCGCTGACCTATGAGGCACCGGACGGCGTGGCGCTCACCATCGCGTCGTTCGACGATCCGGCCGAGATCGCCCCGCGCATCCAGTGGGGCATCGAGGCGAAGCTGCCCTATGTGGATACGGTCCATGACCTGCCGGGCGAGGACACGATGGCGGATCAGGATGCCGCGTCCTTCCTCGCCGACCTCGTCTCCTACCAGCACCCCGACCACGACACCGACGCCTGGCCGCCGGAGCGCAAGCCATGAGCATTTCGCGCATCTATACCGGCGGCTGCCAGTGCGGCGCGGTGCGCTACCGTGTCGAGGGCACGCTCGGCGATCCGCATCTGTGCCACTGCCGCATGTGCCAGAAGGCGGCGGGCAACTATTTCCTGCCGCTCGCCAATGCGTCGCGGGAGCGTTTTTCGATGACACGCGGCGAGCCCGGCTGGTTCCAGTCATCCGAGATCGTGCGCCGCGGCTTCTGCCGGGATTGTGGCACACCGCTGTTCTATGACGGCCTCGCCTCGGCCCATATCAACGTGACACTCGGTTCGCTCGACGACCCGGATGACGTGCGCCCGATCGCGCAATCCGGCGTCGAATCGCGCGTCGTGTGGTTTTCCCAGCTGCCGAAACTCGCCGAAAGCGAAAGCAACGAGGGCGAGGGTGGGGCGGAGCGCCACCTCACGATCCGCGACTCGAGCCGACAGCATCCCGACTACGACACCGATCACTGGCCGCCGGAGGAATAGACATGACCGAGACCGTTCGTACCGGAGGCTGCCAGTGCGGTGCCGTCCGTTTCCGCATCAAGGGAGAACTTGGCCGTCCGTCGATCTGCCATTGCCGCATGTGCCAAAAACAGTTCGGCGGCTTCTTCGGCCCGCTGGTCACCGCCAAGGGCGAGACGGAGTGGACGCGCGAGGAGCCGACCTATTTCCAGTCTTCCATCAACATAGCCCGCGGCTTCTGCAGGCATTGCGGCACGCCGCTGGCCTACAAACATCCCGGCGGGCTGGAAATCGCCATCGGCGCCTTTGACGATCGCAGCGATCTCGCGCCGCAGGTCCAGGTCAATTACGGCTCGCGCCTGCCCTGGGTCGAGACGATTTTCGCAACCCCCGTGCATGACGACCCGAACTATTACAGCCAGCAGGAGCAGATCATCTCCTTCCAGCACCCCGACCACGAAACCGAAAACTGGCCTGCCCACGGATTGAAATTATGAGTGAAGCCTTGCGTACCCTCTATCCCGAAATCGTACCCTATGCCTCCGGCCATCTTGATGTCGGTGACGGGCACGTCATCTACTGGGAGCGGGCCGGCACGCCGGGTGCAAAGCCCGCGGTCTTCCTGCATGGTGGCCCCGGCGGCACGATCTCGCCCAACCATCGCCGGCTGTTCGATCCGGCGCTCTACGACGTGACGCTGTTCGACCAGCGCGGCTGCGGCAAGTCCACGCCGCACGCGGAACTGGAGGCCAACACGACCTGGCACCTCGTCGCCGATATCGAGCGGCTGCGCGTGATGGCGGGTGCGGAAAAGTGGCTGGTCTTCGGCGGCTCCTGGGGTTCGACGCTGGCGCTCGCCTATGCGGAAAAATACCCGGAGCGCATCTCCGAACTCGTCGTGCGCGGCATCTATATGCTGACCAAGGGTGAACTCGACTGGTACTACCAGTTCGGCGTCTCGGAAATGTTTCCGGACAAGTGGGAGCGCTTTCTCGCCCCCATCCCGCCCGGGGAGCGCCATGAGATGATGCTCGCCTATCATCGCCGCTTGACGAGCGACGACAAGGCGACGCGCATCGCCGCCGCCAAGGCCTGGAGCCTGTGGGAAGGCGAGACGATCACGCTTCTGCCGGAGCCGGCGACCAGCGATCCCTTCGCCGATGAAGACTACGCCCACGCCTTCGCGCGCATCGAAAACCATTTTTTCGTCAACGCCGGCTGGCTGGAGGAGGGGCAGTTGCTGCGCGATGCGCACAAACTCAAGGGCATTCCCGGGCTCATCGTGCACGGCCGCTACGACATGCCGTGCCCGGCGAAATATGCCTGGCAATTGCACAAGGCCTGGCCGGAAGCCGAGTTCTCGATCATCGAAGGGGCAGGCCACGCCTATTCCGAACCGGGCATCCTCGACCGCCTGATCTACGCGACCGATAAATTCGCGGGGAAAGTCTGAAACATGCAAAAAGACCGTATCCATCTTTTCGACACCACGCTGCGCGACGGCCAGCAGACGCCCGGCATCGACTTTTCCGTCGAGGACAAGATCGCGATTGCCGGCATGCTGGACGAGTTCGGCCTGGACTATGTCGAGGGCGGTTATCCGGGCGCCAACCCGACGGATACGGCTTTCTTTGCGAAGAAACGCACCGGCCGCGCCAAGTTCGTCGCTTTCGGCATGACGAAGCGCGCCGGCATTTCCGCCTCCAACGATCCGGGTCTCGCAGCACTGCTCGATTCGAAGAGCGACGCAATCTGTCTTGTCGCCAAGAGCTGGGACTACCACGTGCGCGTCGCGCTCGGCTGTTCCAACGAGGAGAACCTCGAAAGCATTGCCGAATCGGTGAAGGCCGTCGTTGCCTCCGGGCGTGAGGCCATGGTCGATTGCGAGCACTTCTTCGATGGCTACAAGGCGAACCCGGACTATGCGCTCGCCTGCGCCACCACGGCCTTCGCCTCCGGCGCCCGCTGGGTGGTGCTCTGTGACACCAATGGCGGCACGCAGCCGTCGGAAGTTCAGGCGATGGTGAAAACCGTCATCGCCGCCGGCGTGCCGGGCGAAAACCTCGGCATTCACGCGCACAACGATACGGGGCAGGCCGTCGCCAATTCGCTGGCCGCCGTCGAGGCGGGCGACAGGCAGGTGCAGGGCACGCTGAACGGCATCGGCGAGCGCTGCGGCAATGCCAATCTCATAACGCTCATCCCGACGCTGGCGCTGAAGGAAGCCTACAACGCGCGCTTCGAGATCGGCATCGATACGGAAAAACTGACCGGCCTCACCAAGCTGGCGCACACCTTCGACGAGCTTTTGAACCGTTCGCCGGACCATCAGGCGCCCTATGTCGGCGCGTCCGCCTTCGCCACGAAAGCCGGCATCCACGCCTCGGCACTGCTCAAGGACCCGCGCACCTACGAACACATCACACCGGAAAGTGTCGGCAACCTGCGCAAGGTCATGGTGTCCGACCAGGGCGGCAAGGCGAATTTCATCAATGCCCTGAAGCTGCGCGGCATCACGGTCGGCAAGGACGACCCGAAGCTCGACCGCCTCATCCAGATCGTCAAGGAGCGTGAGGCGACCGGCTACGCCTATGAGGGTGCGGATGCGAGCTTTGCGCTGCTTGCCTCCCGCACGCTCGGCACGGTGCCGGATTTCTTCCATGTCGAGAGTTTTCGCGTGATGGTCGAGCGTCGCTACGATGCGAACGGTCAGCTGAAAACCGTCTCTGAGGCTGTTGTGCGGGTCATCGTCGATGGCGAGACGATGATGTCGGTCGCGGAGGGCCACGGCCCGGTCAACGCGCTCGACCTTGCGCTGCGGAAGGACCTCGGCAAATACCAGGCCGAGATCGCCGACCTGGAACTGGCGGACTACAAGGTGCGTATCCTCAACGGCGGCACCGAGGCGATCACCCGCGTGCTCATCGAATCTACCGATGCCACGGGCGCGCGCTGGTGGACGGTTGGCGTCTCTGACAACATCATCGACGCCTCCTTCCAGGCGCTGATGGACTCCGTCATCTACAAGCTCCTGAAGAACCGCGCTGACGCCGGGCGGGTGGCCGCGGAGTAGGGGGGCATGTTCAGCGCCGCTCATCCTCCCTTCACCGGAATGAATTGGTGTATTCATGGCTATCAGAGTATTTCCGTTGGAAAATCCATAAATCGACGGGAAATGACACCATGGCCGACGCAAATTCCTCCAGCGGCCCGCAAACCGGCGATTCGCCACGCGGTTTTGCCTTTGCCCTGACCGCCTATGTGCTGTGGGGCTTCCTGCCCTTCTTCATGAAGGCCGTCGCCCACATCCCGGCTTCGGAAGTGGTGGCGCATCGCATCGTCTGGTCGGTGCCGCTGGCCGGTCTCGTGCTGATCTGGCTCGGCCGCACGGGGGATATCAAGACGGCACTGCGCTCACCGCGCATGCTTGCCATGGCGACGCTGACGGCCACGCTGATCACCGTCAACTGGGGCATCTATGTCTGGGCGATCGGCGCGGGCCGCACCATCGAGACGGCGCTCGGCTACTATATCAATCCGCTCTTCTCGATCTTCCTCGGTGCGGTCCTGCTGAAGGAAAAGCCGAACCCGGCGCAGATGGTGGCGATCGGGCTTGCCGCTTGCGCCGTGGCGATCCTCGCTTTCGATGCGGGCGGCCTGCCATGGGTGTCGCTCGGCCTCTGCCTGTCCTGGGGTTTTTACGCCTTCTTCCGCAAGACGTTGCCGATCGGCCCGAACCAGGGCTTCTTCCTCGAAGTGCTGCTGCTTAGCGTGCCGGCGACCGGTTACATCATCTGGCTGGAATCGACGGGGCAGGGCCATTTCGGCGATACCGGCATGACGGACGTGCTCTGGCTGCTCGCCACCGGCGTCATCACGGCCATTCCGCTGATGATCTACGCCAATGGTGCCAAGCTGCTGCGCCTCTCCACCATCGGCATCATGCAGTACATCGCGCCGACGATGATCTTCATCATCGCCGTCTTCGTCTTCGGCGAGCCCTTCGGCACCACCAAGATGATCGCCTTCGTGCTGATCTGGGCTGCACTCTTCCTCTATTCCGGCGCGATGCTGCGCTCGGCACGCGCAAGGCGGGTCGCGGCGACGGAATTGAAACCGGCAGAGTGACGCGCAAATAAAAAGCCGAAGGTTGCGGACCTTCGGCTTTTGCAATGCTTCAGCAGAATTCTTCAGAGGCGGGCGATGATGTCCGCTTCGCCGTCGCGGTCAACCTGGCCAGCCCAGTGCTCGACGAGCGCCGAGACGATCTCTTCCGGGTCGTCGATGACGAGCGGCTGGACGAGATGGGCGGTATGGATGAAGCCTTCGTCCGCCATGTGGCGGATCAGCTTCAGCATCGGATCCCAGAAGCCGCCGATATTGGCAAAAACCATCGGCTTGCGGTGGCGGCCGAGCTGCGCCCAGGTCATCACCTCGACGATCTCTTCCAGCGTGCCGATGCCGCCGGGCAGCGCCACGAAGGCGTCGGCGCGGTCGAACATCTTGTGTTTGCGCTCGTGCATGTCGGGCGTGATGATCAATTCGCTGAGCTGGCCCAGCGAATGACGGGTGGCCTCCATATCCACGAGGAATTGCGGTATAATGCCGGTGACGCGGCCGCCATGCGAGAGCACGCCGCTGGCGACCGCCCCCATGATGCCCTTCGTGCCGCCGCCATAGACGAGGCGGAGATGGTTTTCGGCCATCGCCTGGCCCAGACGTCGCCCGGCGGCGATATAGGACGAATCACGGCCCGGCTGGGAGCCGCAGTAAACGCAGACGGATCGAATCGGCAGGGTTTGTTCACTCATAAGGTGATTCAGCCACCCTGCCGGCAGCCCGTCAAGGATAATGACGAAAAAGCACGGGGTCGAAGCCCCGGATCGCCCCCTGAACCTTGTGTAAAACACCGGGAATCGATAGCAATTTCAGGAGGGGACCCCGGGAAACCGGGGCAGAAAGAGAGTTGATGATGAAGAACAAGACCGGTCTGGTGGCCTTGATCGTGCTGGCGGCGGCAACGCTGCTCATGGTTTTCTTCGTGCTGCCCAATATGAACAAGGACAAACCGGCGGAAACGACCGTCGCAACCCTGCTCGACAAACCGGCCGAGGGTGGCGGTGAGACCACGACGGCCGACGGCAAGCAGTCCCGCCCGGCGACGACCGAAACCGCAACCAGCGACGAGGCGACGACAGAAGGCGAGAAGCCGGCTGCCGGCACAGTGACCGCAACCGCGACCCAGGAAACGGCCAAGGCCGAGACAACGCCGACGGACCCCACCACAGGCTGGGTCGTGCCCGCCTTCGATCTGCTGCGTGTCGAGCCGGACGGCTCCACGGTGATCGCCGGTCGCGGCCAGCCGAACACCAAGCTGGAAATCAAGAACGGCGAAACTGTCGTCGCGACGGCCGATATCGGCCCGTCCGGCGATTTTGCCGCCGTCTTCGATCAGCCGCTCGCAGCCGGGGATTACCAGCTGACCCTCAACACCAAGGACGACAAGGGCGTCGCCAAAACCTCAGAAGAGGTGGCGACCGTTTCCGTTCCGTCGAATAGCGGCGGCGAACTTCTCGCCATGGTCTCCAAGCCGGGCGAGGCAAGCCGCCTGATCACCGTGCCGGAAACGGCCGAGAAGGCCGTTGGCGAGGCTGCTCAGAAGTCTGTCGAACAGGTTGCCGGTGAAACGGCATCCGCCACCGGCGAGGCCGCGACGAACCCTGAAGAGAAGGCCGCAGCTGCGACCGCTACAGATGGGCAAGCCGCGGGCACGCAAACCGCCCTGGCAACGGGCGAAGGCACCCAGCCGTCCGGCGAGGTCGCGACGGCTGATACGGCCGCCACTGCGGCGGACTCCGCCGACGCCGCCACGAAGGCGCAGGCCCGCGTTTCGGCGGTCGAGCTGGAGGGTGAGCGCATGTTCATCGCCGGCACGGCCAAGCCCGGCGCACTCGTGCGCATCTATGCCGACGACACGCTCGTCGGCGAAGCGAAGGCCGACGAAGCCGGCCGCTACGTGGCCGATGGCGCGATCAACCTTTCGGTCGGCCGCCACACGGTCCGCGCCGACGTGATGAGCCCGGACGGCAGCAAGGTCGATTTCCGCGCCTCCGTTCCGTTCGATCGGCCGGAGGGCGAGCAGGTTGCCGTGGTGGCGCAGGACGATGCAACCGGCAATACCAGCCCGGCGCTCGGCCTCATCGGCGGCGGCATGTTCGACAAGCTGCGCGGGGAGGCCGACAAGGCGATCGCGCTGTTGAAGGGCCTTTACGCGAACGGCAAGATGCCGACCGTCGAAGAGCTGGCTGCCGCCCGCTCTGCCACGGAAATCGCGTTGAAATCGCTGTCCGAATTCAAGCCTGGCGCTGAAGAGGGTGAAGCGGCGCGTGAGATGGCCGCCAAGGCCTCCGCCGCGGCGACCACTGCGCTTACCCGCCTCCACGCCCTGCCGAGCGATGCCGCCTCCGTCGGCGCGGCCCTTGGGTCGATCGAGACGGCCGTTGCCGATGCGCTGGCACCCGCCATCGAGAAGGCTGAAACCGTGGTCAAGGCAGCGTCGTCCGCTGCCGATACCTCCATCGACGGCATGGCCGCGCAGGCGACCGTCCTGCAGCAGCAGTTCGTCACGCTGTTCTCCGAGGGGCGCAATGCGGCGCCGGCGGAGATCCAGACCGCCCGCACGGCGCTCGAAGCTGTGCTCAAGGGCATCGCCGGCTTTGCCCCGCCGGCCGGCGCGGCTTCGGACGTGGCTACCGCCATCGAGAAGCTGAAGGGCTGGGCCTCGACGGCGCTCGACCGCCTCGCTGCCGTACCGGCCGGCGCCGGCAAGGAAGCCTACCAGCAGGCGCTGGTCGCCCTCGAAGGCATGCCGTCGCTGACCGCAGCGGCGAATGCCGTGGCGACCGCAACCGAAGGGGTGGGCGGCGCACCGGTTGCCGAAACCACGACCCCGGCAGAGGAAACGACGACGGCCGGCGGCACTGCGACCGGGAGCGAAAGCGGCACGGCCGCCAGCGGCACCGGCACGGCGGCGGGCAGCGGCGAGGCGGTTGCGGAAGAACCCGAAACTGTCGAGCAGGCGCCGCTGCAAGCCAGCAAGACCTCGGTCATCATCCGTCGCGGCGATACGCTGTGGCAGATCTCCCGCCGCATCTACGGCAAGGGTGTGCGCTACACGACGATCTACCTCGCAAACGAGGCCCAGATCACCGATCCGGACCGCATCATTCCCGGCCAGGTTTTTGGCGTGCCGGACAAGACGATGGAGACCGACGCGGAAGCCGAGAAAATGCACCGCAAGCACGTGCGCGGCAATTGATCTACGGCAATGTCCTGCCGGCTGTTGCGAAGCGGCCGGCAAGGACCTATCTCATGGATGCGGCGCCCAGCGGGCGCCGCATTTTCATTCGAGCAGTCCTGGAGCGCCCGAAGCAATCGGGGCCGGGACTCTATGGGGCCGGGCAGCCGTCCCGCGGAGGCCAGCGTGGCGACGACGAAAAAGACGGTTTCGGCCGATAGCAGCAATCCCTTTCACACGCTGGTGAACCTCTGGCCCTACATGTGGCCCTCCGACCGGCCGGACCTGAAGATGCGCGTCGTCTGGGCCTCGGTATTCCTGCTCCTGTCGAAGATCGTGCTGCTGCTGGTGCCCTATTTCTTCAAATGGGCGACTGATGCGCTAAACGGCAAGGCGGACGCCGTCTCCCTGCTGCCGACCTTCATGCTCGGCGCCGTTATGCTGGTGCTTGCCTATAACGGTGCGCGCATCCTGCAGGCCGGTCTTAACCAGCTTCGCGACGCGCTGTTTGCCAGCGTCGGGCAATATGCGGTGCGCCAGCTTGCCTACCGCACCTTCGTGCACCTGCACCGCCTGTCTTTGCGCTTCCATCTGGAGCGGCGCACCGGCGGCCTGTCGCGCGTCATCGAGCGCGGCACCAAGGGCATCGAGACGATCGTGCGTTTCACGATCCTCAACAGCGTGCCGACCTTCATCGAATTCCTGATGACTGCCGCCATCTTCTGGTGGGGCTACGGGCTGCAATACCTGCTCGTCACCGCTGTCACCGTCTGGCTCTACATCTGGTTCACCGTCAGGGCGAGCGACTGGCGCATCGCCATCCGCCGTTCGATGAACGACAGCGACACCGAGGCGAACACCAAGGCGATCGACTCGCTGCTGAACTTCGAGACAGTCAAGTATTTCGGCAACGAGGAGATGGAAGCCCGCCGTTTCGATCAATCCATGGAACGCTACGAAAAGGCGGCGACCCAGGTCTGGACCTCGCTCGGCTGGTTGAACTTCGGCCAGGCGCTGATCTTCGGCGTCGGCATGGCGATCATGATGGGCATGTCGGCGCTTGCCGTTCAGCGCGGCGAGCAGTCGCTCGGCGATTTCGTCTTCATCAATGCCATGCTGATCCAGCTCGCCATCCCGCTCAACTTCATCGGCTTCGTCTACCGCGAAATTCGCCAGGGCCTGACGGATATCGAGCAGATGTTCGACCTGCTCGAGGTGGAGCAGGAGGTACAGGACAAGCCGGGCGCCACGGAACTCGCCGTCTCCGACGGGGCGATCTCCTTCAAGGACGTGCATTTCGCCTATGATGCGGCACGGCCGATCCTCAAGGGTATTTCCTTCGACGTGCCGGCGGGGAAGACCGTCGCCGTCGTCGGCCCCTCCGGCGCCGGCAAGTCGACACTCTCGCGGCTGCTCTACCGGTTCTACGACGTGCAGGAGGGCGCGGTCACCATCGACGGGCAGGATGTGCGCGACGTGACGCAGAAAAGCCTGCGCTCGGTGATCGGCATGGTGCCGCAGGACACCGTGCTGTTCAACGACACGATCGCCTACAACATCCGCTACGGCCGGCCAGGCGCCAGCGACGCGGACATCATGGCTGCCGCCGAGGCCGCCCAGATCGGCCCCTTCATCCGCCACCTGCCGGAGGGGTTCAAGGCGATGGTCGGCGAGCGCGGCCTAAAGCTCTCCGGTGGCGAGAAGCAGCGCGTCGCCATCGCCCGGACCATCCTGAAGAGCCCGCCGATCCTCATCCTCGACGAGGCGACCTCAGCGCTCGACACCCGCACTGAGCAGGAAATCCAGGCCGCACTCGACGTGGTCTCGAAGAACCGCACCACGCTTGTCATTGCGCATCGCCTCTCCACCGTCATCTCGGCCGACGAGATCATCGTGCTGAAGGACGGCGTGATCGCCGAGCGTGGCACGCATGGCGAATTGATGCAGCGCGACGACGGCCTCTATGCCTCCATGTGGAACCGCCAGCGCGAGGCGGTCCAGGCCGAAGAGCGGCTGAAGCAGGTGCGCGAGAGCGACGATCTCGGCATCATCGTGCGTGGTGTGCCGGCGGCCGAGTGATCAGTCGCCGGGACCGGCAAATAGGATCAGGTTGCCGTCTGGATCGAGCACGATGAAGGTGCGCGTGCCCCAGGGCTGTGTCTTCAAGGTCGCGTGGAAGGCGACGCCCGCCGCCTGATAGTCGATGAAGAGTTGCTTGATGGCCGCTGCGCTGTCGAGCGTGATCGATGCCGACAACAGTTCCTCGCGTGCGCGGATATCGCCGACGAAGACCGGTTCCGTGACCTGCCGCAGGCACAGCCGTGCGCGGTCGCGTTCGACAACGCCGTAGAAGGGTGGTTCGCCATAGGCGAAATCGACGGCGAAGCCGAGCTTCTCCGTGAAGAAGGCGAGGGCGGTGGTAAAATCGCGCGCATAGAGGACCGGTTCGGCGCCACTGAGCGCGGGGCGTTCCTGTGAGGTTGCGGTGGGGTTGCTCATGCTCTGGGCTCCTGCCTTGAGCGCCGGCCAATCCGCAAAACCATTCTGGAGGGCGACAAGCGCCTGTGCGTCGGCAAGCGAGAACGGCGCATCCAGCACATCCCGGTCGGTGAGATCTTGGAACTCGGGCAGGGTGGCGCGGATGACCGCGGCCACCGGATGGTGCCGTTCACGATGCCAGCGCACATATTGCTTGGCTTGTTTCCTGAGGTTTTCGAGGTTCGGCATGGGCGCAGCTACGGTTTCGGTCGTAGGTGGGCATTGCCCCTTCGGCCTCGCCGATGCGCCCTACAGCAACGGATAAATTGTGCCTCCGTTGATCAAATCTTGTCAACACCGCGTTAGAGGGATGTGGCACATGAGAGATGTGGAGGTCGATGATGGACAGAATCGGCGAGGATGGCCTGTTTCGGCACCGCGTGCCGGTGCCTCTTGCCCTGCGCATCTTTCTCGTCGCTGCCGGTCTCTTCGTCATCATCATCGCGACCTGGGAGCTTTATCGCGGCGTCTGGCCGTTTAATTTCGCGAGCCCTTTCTTTCTCTTCCTCATTCTCGGCGCCTGGTCGGTTGGCGGGCCGGTTGCCTGGGCAGGCCTGAATGGTGCTTCCGGGGTCTGGATCGTCGGGCCTGGCCGCATCACGATCGAGCGCAAACGCCCGTTCCTCAAGCTCCGGCAGGACGTTTTCGGTGAGTACGATAGCATGCGCCTCGACGTGGTCGAAATGGAGGCCATGGAAGGGGATTCGACCTGGTCCGTGGTTCTGGTCGCCGCGGATGGTCGGCATTTCGAGACGCGTGAACTGCGCACGCGCGCCGCTGCCGAACGGCTACGCAATCGCATCGAATCGGCGTTCACATCGAAGGAACCTTTGAAGCCAACGCAGGATTGAGGGGACAGAAACGGGCTCTCGCTGGGGGCTATTCGCCGCGCCGCATTGCTCCCGTCCGGTTTTCACGCTAGGTCCATGGCGTGAAATTGTCAGGAGATGTCGGAAGATGAGTTTGGTCGATACGATACGCAGCACCCTGGTGCCGATCCATCGGGAGGGCTGGAAGTTCGTGGCCGGCTTCTTCGTCGTCTCGCTGCTGCTCGGTGCGGCCTGGGAGCCGCTGATGTGGATCGGCTTCGTGCTCACCGCCTGGTGCGCCTACTTCTTCCGCGATCCCGAACGCATGACGCCGCAGGACGACGACCTCGTCATCAGCCCGGCCGACGGCCGCGTCTCGGCGGTTGCCCTGGTGACGCCGCCGGCCGAGCTCGAACTCGGCGACGAGCCGATGATGCGCATTTCCGTCTTCATGAACGTCTTCAACTGCCACGTGAACCGTGCGCCGATGCGCGGCCGCGTCGCGCGCGTCGCCTATCGCGCCGGCAAATTTCTGAATGCCGATCTCGACAAGGCAAGCCAGGAGAACGAGCGCAACGGCCTCGTCATCGAGAGCGCGCATGGCCCGATCGGCGTCGTGCAGATCGCGGGCCTCGTCGCGCGCCGCATCCTGTGCTGGACCTCGATGAACGACAGCCTGGAGGCTGGAGAGCGTTTTGGCCTCATCCGCTTCGGCTCGCGCCTCGACGTGTTCCTGCCAGCGGGCGTCCAGCCGCGCGTCAGCGTCGGCCAGATGGCCATTGCCGGCGAGACGGTGCTGGCGGAATTCGGTTCGGACAAGGGCCCGGTCATCAGCCGTCGGGGGTAGAAGCTTGGGCGCGGACTGCGAATAGAGCAGGTCTGAGGATGCGAACGCCTCTTCCCTCTTCCCTATTCGCCAGCCGCTACTGATTGTTCACTCACTAAAACGAGCGAAGCGAAAAGACATGGACACTCCGTTTCCGCCCTATGAGCCGAATGGCCCGAACGACGAGGCCCGGGGACCGCGCCTGCGCGAAATCCCGCTGCGCGTCATTATCCCGAACCTCATCACGGTTCTCGCCATCTGCGCCGGCCTGACGGGCATCCGGCTCGCCTTTGAGAACCGCTATGAGCTTGCCGTGGCCATGGTGCTGCTCGCGGCCTTCCTCGATGGTATCGACGGGCGTGTCGCGCGCCTTCTGAAGGCAACGTCGAAATTCGGCGGCCAGATGGATTCGCTTGCCGACATCGTCAATTTCGGCGTCGCTCCGGCGCTGGTGCTCTACGTCTTCATCCTCGACCAGGCGCGCTCCTTCGGCTGGATCGCAGCGCTGATCTACGCCATTGCGGCGGGCCTGCGTCTTGCCCGCTTCAATGTCATGGCCGAGCGTGAGACCAAGGCGAAGTGGCAGTCGGAATATTTCGTCGGTGTGCCGGCGCCGGCGGGCGCCATGCTCGTGCTGCTCCCAGTCTATCTCGGTTTTCTCGGCATCGCGCCGAGCCCGCTCTTCGGTTTCCTGGCGTCCGGCTACACGGTGCTGATCGGCTTCCTGCTGGTCAGCCGTCTGCCGGTCTGGTCGGGCAAGTCGGAGGGCAGCCGCGTGCGCCGCGATCTCGTGCTGCCTCTCATCCTGCTCGTCGTGCTCTATGTCGCCACCCTGATGAGCTTCACATGGGAAACCATGGTGATCACCGTCGTCGCCTATCTTGCCACCCTGCCGTTCGGCGCCCGCTCGTGGCAGCGCAAATATGGCGGCTGGAGCGCGCCGACCACCCATGGCGCGAGCGAATTCCCCGAGGAGCCGGACGGCTCCTAGTCACCCGGTAATCACATCCGCGTGAGCCTTACAAAAGCCCTGTCCACAGTCCGTGGGCAGGGCTTGATTTTTTATTGCATGTCGACTAATTAGTGAGGGAATAGATAGCAAGCTAATAATATTTGGACTAGCAAGATGAACACTACCGATCCGCGCGAACGCCTCCTCGATGATCTGTCCCGCGTTCAGCGCAAAATGCGCGCTTTGTTCGATGCGCGGGTGAAGGAGAGGGGGCTGACGCTTCCGCGCGCCCGTGCGCTTTTGATCCTGGGCCGTGGCGCCGAGCTGAACCAGCGGGAACTTGCCGAGGAACTCGATATCGAGACGCCGACGCTCGTGCGCCTGCTGGATGGCATGGAAAAGCAGGGTTTCATCGAGCGCCGATCCGTCGAGGGCGACCGCCGCGCCAAGCAGATCGCCATGACGCCGCGCGGCGCCAAGGTTGCCGAAGAGGTGCTGGATCTCGCCAGATCGCTGCGCGCCGACGTTTTGAAGAGCATCCCGACCGGCGACATGTCGACCACCGTCAAGGTGTTTTCCGTCATGTCTGAAAACATTGCCAAAAGCTGTCGGGAGAGTGTCGAGGTATGAGCACCGCTCCCGCCAACGAGCCGCGCGGGACGGAGGACGAGGCGTCAGAACCCATCGAGAAAGAGCCTGTCGAGGATAAGCCGGCAGCCCCGCCGCCGGCTCCACCCCCGATGGCGCCGTCCCGCGCGGCCGCCTACATGGCGGCGTCGACGCTACTCGCCATGACGCAGGGTTTCGGCCTGAATCTCGTCGCCGCCAACATTCCGCAGCTTCAAGGACCGTTCGGCGCGACGAGCGCCGAGGCTGTCTGGCTGATGGCCGCCTACATGGCGCCCAACGCCTCGCTGTCGATCATGCTCATCAAGATCCGCAACCAATATGGCCTGCGCCCCTTCGCCGAGCTTGGCATTGCCGTCTTCCTCGTCGTGTCGATACTGCACATTTTCATCACGGACCTCCAGTCCGCCATCGTGTTGCGCTTCTTCGCCGGCATCGCTGCAGCCCCGCTGTCCTCGCTCGGCTTCCTCTACATGCTGGAAGCCTTTTCGCCGGCGCGAAAACTGACGGTCGGCATTTCGCTGGCGCTGACCAATATCGGCCTTGCCGCCCCGCTGACACGCCTGATCTCTCCGACGCTCATCGAACTCGGCGGGGTGAGGGCGCTCCTCCATTTCGAGATCGCTCTGGCGATGCTCTCCTTCTCCGCGATCTACCTTCTGCCCTTGACGCCGCCGCCGCGGGTCAAGGTCATCGAGAAGCTCGATATTCTGAGCTACCTTCTCATCGCCGTGGGGTTCGGGGCAGGCGCCGTCATCCTCGTGACCGGCCGCACCTACTGGTGGCTGGAGGCACAGTGGATCGGCGAGCTGCTGGTGGTCATGGTGGGCACGCTCACCATAGCTGCCGTGATCGAGCTCAATCGCAAGACGCCACTCATCGACCTGCGCTGGCTGTTCAGCCGCGAAATGCTGCATTTCACCGCCGTCTTGATCCTGTTCCGGCTGATGCTCGCCGAACAGACCGCCGTCGCCGGCAATTTCTTCCAGATCACCGGGCTGCTGAACGACCAGCTGACCGGCCTCTACGGTTTCGTGGCGCTGGCGACGGCTGCGGGCGGCCTCGTCTGCGCGGCGATCATGAAGCCTGGCCGGGAGCCCGGCCTGCACATGGTCGCGCTGCTCCTGATCGGCTGCGGCGCCTTTCTCGACAGCCATGCGACGAACGCGACGCGGCCCGAACAGATGTATCTGAGCCAGGCGATGATCGCGGCCGGCGGCAGCCTGTTCCTGCCGCCGGCCATCGCCTCCGGCTTCACGCTGGCGCTGCGCAAGGGACCGCAATACATCCTGAGCTTCATCGTCGTCTTCCTGGTGACGCAGAGCCTCGGGGGCCTTGCCGGTTCGGCGATCTTCGGCTCCTTCATCACGCTGCGCGAAAAATTCCATTCGAATATTCTCGCCCAGACGTTGACGCTCGCCGATCCGCTGGTCGCTGCCCGCGTCTCGCAGCTTTCCGCCGCCTATGGTCACACGATCATTGATCCCGCCGTGCTCAAGGCGGAGGGCGTGGCGCTGCTCACCCAGCAGGTGACACGGGAGGCCAATGTGCTCGCCCACAATGACGCATTCTTCGTCATCGCGCTCCTGGCGGTGGGGGCCGCCACCGCCCTTGCCATCCACAGGATTATCGTTCGTATCAGTGAGGCCAGCACCCGCGTCGGCGGCGAAGCGGCCGTTGAAGGTTGACTGCCATGAAGACATATATCCGCAACACCGCCACCACGTTCGCCGTGCTCCTCGGCCTCGCCGGTATCGTTGCCGTGCTCTACGCCTGGCACCTGCCACCCTTTTCCAGCGAGGTCCAGACGACGGACAATGCCTATGTGCGCGGCTACGTAACGTTGATCAGCCCGCAGCTCAGCGGCTATGTCACGGATGTCCCGGTGAAGGATTACGAGGCCGTGAAGGCCGGCGCCGTGCTGGCGCGCCTCGACGACCGGATCTACCGTCAGAAGGTGGCGCAGGCGAACGCCACGCTCGCCAGCCAGAAGGCAGCACTTGCCAATTCCGAGCAGCAGGAAAACGCCGCAAACGCCCGCATCGGGGCGAGCGAAGCCGCCCTCGACAGCGCCAGATTTGCCAGGCGCCGGGCGGAGGAAAACTGGAACCGTATCGAGGAGCTTTCCAAAAAGGGCATCGCCACCCAAAGCGACCGCGAACAGAGCCGCACCACGTTCGACCAGGCGGAGGCCGCGGTGTCGCAGGCTGAGGCAAACCTTGAAGTCTCGAAGCAGGATCTTCAAACGATCATCGTCGGCCGCGATTCACTGCGGGCTGCGGTGGCCGGCGCGGAAGCCTCGGTGGAGCTTGCTAAAATCGACCTCTCCAACACGGTGATCACTGCGCCGCGCGACGGTGCCGTCGGCGAGGTGGGCGTCAAGCTCGGCCAATATGTCACCGCCGGCACGCAGCTCATGGCCGTCGTGCCGCATGACACCTGGGTCATCGCCAACTTCAAGGAAACCCAGCTCGCCTATATCCAGCCCGGCCAGAAGGTCGAGGTCAGCGTCGATGCGTTGAAACATGCGACGCTCACCGGTCATATCGAGCGCTTCTCGCCCGCCGCCGGCTCTGAGTTCAGCGTCATCAAGCCGGACAACGCTACCGGCAACTTCACGAAGGTCGCCCAGCGCGTGCCGGTGCGCATCGCCATAGACGAGGGCCAGGAGCTTGCGAAGCTTCTCGCACCCGGGCTCTCGGTCGTGGTGAGGACGGTGGTGGACGAGTAACGCAATTCCAGCAAAAGCGTGTAGCGGTTTTGCGTACGCAAAACGAAGCGCAAACAAAAACGCCGGGGCAAAGCCCCGGCGTTCGCATTCCAGTCGCCAAAACCTTATTCGGCGGCGACGATCTTGCCGTCTTCCCACTTGAACAGCGAGAAGCTCTGCGAGGTCAGGTCGCCGCTTACGCCGTAGGTAAGCTTGCCGATGGCTGTCGGAATGGCCTCTCCGGACTTCAGCGCCGTTGCGACGGCAGCGGAGTCTTCCGCGCTACCAGCCTTCTCGATGCCGGCCTTCAGCACTTCGACGGCGGCATAGGCGTTCAGCGTGAAGGCTTCTGCCGGGATGCCCTTTTCCTTGAGCACGGCGACGGCCTTCTGCGAGTCGGGGCTCTTCAGCGCGTCGGACGCGTTAGTGAAGAGCGTGCCGCCAGCAGCTTCGTTGCCGATGGCCCAGTATTCGCTGTTCGACAGGC
Organism: Shinella sp.; assembly: GCF_052438155.1. Taxonomy (NCBI): domain Bacteria; kingdom Pseudomonadati; phylum Pseudomonadota; class Alphaproteobacteria; order Hyphomicrobiales; family Rhizobiaceae; genus Shinella; species Shinella sp. Next base: position 248,232 of record NZ_JBQVPI010000002.1, read on the forward strand.
CTTCGCCGCCGATGATCGTTGCGTTGACCGCGAGATCCTTCAGCTGGCGAGCGAGCAGGCCGCCTTCAGGATGATAGCCGCCGAAATAGATGACCTCGACGCCGTCTGCCTTGAGGCGGGTGATGATCGCGCTGAAGTCCTTGTCGCCCGGCGTAACGGATTCGTAGAGCGCTTCGGTCACGCCGCCCTTGTTGAGCGCGGCCTTGAAGGCGTCTGCCAGACCCTTGCCATAGGTGCCCTTGTCGTGGATCACGGCGACCTTCTTGCCCTTCAGGCTCGTGAGCACGTAGGCAGCGGCAACTTCGGCCTGCTGGTCGTCGCGGCCGCAGGTGCGCAGAACGTTCGCCAGGCCACGGGCCGTCAGGTCCGGGGCGGTCGCCGTCGGGGTAACCATCAGCACGCCGTTTTCAGCGAAGACGTCGGAGGCCGGGATGGCGACGCCGGACGTGACCGGGCCGACAACGAAACGGATGCCTTCGCCAACGATCTGGTTGGCGGCCGAAACGCCCTGCTTGGGCTCGCCACCATCATCCGCCAGCTTCAGAACGACCTGTTCGCCAAGAATGCCGCCATTCTTGTTGATCTCGGCAACGGCAGCTTCGGCGCCGTTCTTGACCTGGTCGCCATAGGCGGCAACCGGGCCGGTGAGGGGAGCGACGAGGCCGATGACGATGTCCGCATAAGCGAGCGGCGCAAAAGCGACGGAAGCCGCGAGCAGGGCTCCGGCGAAAATTGGCTTCTTCATGATCTTTCTCCTGAGCTTGGGCCTTGGGGAAGGCCCGGTCGCAAATGCTCACGCGCCCGGACGGCGCTGCCGAATTCCGATGCGGAGCGGGTTCTTTCACAGTCCGGAACAATCATGCGCGAAGGCCCGGCGTGCTGCAGATTGATTAGGCCGTAAGGCCAAAAAGCGCAACAAAATAATGCATTTGCATATTTGATGGGCGGATCACCGGCGTGAATGAGAGGCGCTATCCGGCATTTGAATCAAAACGGATTGTTAAGATTTACGATTTATAAATATTCGCGAATTCTGAGGAACTGCGATGCGTTGCGTATTGATCGTCGTCCTCCTGCTGCTTGCCGGATGTGCGTCCGTGCCCCGCCAGACGCGGGACGCCTGTGCCATCTTCGAGCAGCGTGACGGCCTATTCGATAATTGGCGGCGAGCCGCCAACCGCGCCGAGCGGGAATACGGCGTGCCCGTTGCCGTGCTCATGGCGACGATCTACACGGAGTCCGGCTTCCGGCATAATGCGCGCCCGCCGCGCACAAAACTCTTCGGCTTCATTCCGTGGAAGCGCCAGTCGACGGCGCTGGGCTACTCCCAGGCGCTGGACGGAACCTGGGCGCGCTACAAGCGCGAGACGGGCCGCTGGATGGCCAAACGTACCGATTTCGGCGATGCGATCCGCTTCATCGGCTGGTACCACAGCGAGAGCCACCGCAAGAACGGCATCGCGCTCAACGACACCTACCGGCTCTACATCGCCTATTACCACGGCCATGCCGGCTACAAGCGCGGCAACTGGAGCGGCACGGCGAAGACGGGCGGCAAGCGGGCGGCGAACATGGCCACCATGTATACGCGCCAACTCAAGAATTGCGGTTCCTGGTAAGGCCAGGCACCTGCATTGTCGCTCGGTGCCTGTGAAGACGGATCGGAAAATCCGTAGATACGAAGAGGCCTGGCTCGATTTTCCGAGCCAGGCCTCTTTGGTTTACGAATGGGGGATTGCGAGTTGCCGGTCACTCCGGCAGGCGGTAATCCAGCAGGCGGCCCTGTCGCACGTCAAAGAGCTTTCCGGTCTCTGCGAAATCCTGCGCCATGAGCGGCAGGATGGCTTTCGCCACGTCCGAGGGATGCTGAACCGTTGTCGGGTCTTCGCCGGGTACGGCCTGTGCGCGCATGGCGGTCCGGGTGGCGCCAGGATCGACCGAGGTGATGCGCAGTGCCGTGCGCTGCGTCTCGCCGGCCCAGGTGCGGGCTAGAGCCTCGACAGCGGCCTTGGAGGCGGAGTAGGGGCCCCAGAAGGGCTTGCACTTGTGCGCGGCGCTCGACGACAGGATGACGGCGCGGCCGGCATCGGATTTCATGAGCAGCGGTTCGACCGAGCGGATCAGGCGCCACGTCGCGGTGACGTTGATGGTCATGACCTTCTCGAAGACCTTCGCCTCGACATGGCCGATCGGCGAGATCGTGCCGAGCACGCCGGCATTGGCGACAAGGATGTCGAGCTTGCCCCAGCGCTCGAAGATCGAGCCGCCGAGCTTGTCGATCGCTGCCATGTCGGCGAGGTCGAAGGGCACCAGCGTCGCGGAGCCGCCGACGGCCTTGATCGCATCGTCCAGTTCTTCCAGACCCCCGACGGTGCGGGCGCAGGCGACGACATGGGCGCCGGCCTTCGCCAGTTCGAGGGCAGTGAAATAGCCGATCCCGCGCGACGCGCCGGTGACCAGCGCGATGCGGTCTGTGAGGTCGATGCTCATGCTGCTGTCAATTATCCGTTGCTTGCCATTACCGAAATCTTCCGTCCCACCGTCTCGCCTTCCTTGTCAAGGAGGCGCGTCGGATAGTCGCCGGTGAAGTAGTGGTCGGTAAACTGCGGACGGGCATTGTTGCGCTCCTCGCCGCCGACGGCGTGATAGAGCCCGCCGATCGACAGGAACTCCAGCGAATCCGCCCCGATGTGCTTCGCCATCGCCTTGACGTCGTTGTACTGGTTGGCGAGCAGCTTGTCGCGGTCCGGCGTGTTGATGCCATAGAAGTCCGGGTAGAAGATCATCGGGCTGGCAACGCGGATATGCACTTCCTTGGCGCCGGCCTCGCGGATCATCTGCACGATCTTCAGCGAGGTCGTGCCGCGTACGATCGAATCGTCGACGAGGATGACGCGCTTTCCGTCGATCATCGCGCGGTTGGCGGAGTGCTTGAGCTTCACGCCGAAGGCGCGGATCTGCTGCGTCGGCTCGATGAAGGTGCGGCCGACATAGTGGTTGCGGATGATGCCGTATTCGAACGGAATGCCGCTCTGCTGGGCATAGCCGAGCGCTGCCGGCGTGCCGCCATCCGGAACCGGCACGACGACGTCGCCCTCGACCGGATGCTCCTTGGCAAGGTTGATGCCCATGTTCTTGCGCGCGACATAGACGCTGCGGCCGCCGACGACCGAATCGGGGCGGGCGAAATAGACATATTCGAACAGGCACAGCCGTTCCGGCTGCGCATTGCCCGATTTCTTGGCCTCGATGGTGATCGAGCCGTCCGGCTGGATTTCGCAGACGATGATCTCGCCGTTCTCGACGTCACGGACGTATTTTGCGCCGATGATGTCGAGTGCACAGGTCTCGGAAGCGAAGATCGGCTTGCCGTCGAGTTCGCCCATGACCAGCGGGCGGATGCCCGTGGGGTCGCGGGCGGCGATCAGCTTGGTGCGGGTGATGCCGAGCATCGAATAGCCGCCTTCCATCTGGCGGATCGCGTCGATGAAGCGATCCGTCGTGGAGGTGTAGCGTGAGCGGGCGATGAGGTGGAGCACGACTTCCGTATCGGAGGTCGACTGACAGATCGCGCCGCCGGCAATGAGCTGGCGGCGTAGCGTCAGGCCGTTGGTGAAATTGCCGTTATGGGCGACGGCGATGCCGCCGACTTCCAGTTCTGCAAACAGCGGCTGCACATTGCGCAGCGCCACTTCGCCGGTGGTGGAGTAGCGCGTATGGCCGATCGCCATGTTGCCGGGCAGTTTGGCGAGCGTTGCCGGGTTGGTATAGTGGTCGCCGACAAGGCCCATATGCTTTTCGGTGTGGAACTGCTTGCCGTCGAAGCAGACGATGCCCGCCGCCTCCTGGCCGCGATGTTGCAGTGCGTGCAGGCCGAGTGCCGTCAGCGTCGCGGCTTCCGGATGGCCGAGAATGCCGAAGACGCCGCACTCTTCATAAAGCGTATCGCCGTCGAGATCGTCGTCGTGGCGGCCGGGAAACAGGAAATCGCTCATTGCTGCAAGCCTTTGCTCGGGACCATAGGAGGTTGCACGGGTCTTTGTCGGGTGCCGGCCATGCCCATATGGGTATGGCCTAAAGCATTTGCCACCGAGGCCCGGGAGCGTCAGTGGCGATTGTCTCATCCTACCAAAAAAACGGAGAGCCTGCCTGCGTCATTTTTTGGCCGCGGCGGCTCCCCTGATCACTTATCCGTTCGTTGCCGGGGTCTCTTCGGCGGGCGTCTGGCCCGTGCCACCGGTGGCTGCATCCGGATCTTCCGCGCCGCCCTCGGCCGGCGCATTCTCGGCCGGTCCACCTTCAACCGGCTTGCCACGCAGGCGATCGATGATCGTCGCGTCGGCATCTTCCGGCAGAAGCGCCACGAGGCGCGAGCCGAGATTGTCGAGCAGCGGCTTCGATTTTGCCGTGGTGACCCAGCCCGGCTGCTGCTGCGGTGCCACCAGCCAATTGAAGAACAGCATGGCGACGACGACGAGCAGGATGCCGCGGGCGGCGCCGAACAGGAAGCCGAGCGTGCGGTCGAGCGCGCCGATGCGGCTGTCGATGATGAAGTCGGCGATGCGCATGGTGATGAAGGAGATCACGATGAGCGCGACCAGGAAGACGGCGGCGGCAGAGCCGACCATCGCGACCGTGTCACTCGTCGTATAGTCCTTCGCGTAGGGCAGGAGGACCGGATAGAGGAAATAGGCGGCTGCCGCGGCACCCACCCAGCTTGCGACGGAAAGCACTTCGCGCGAGAAACCGCGCACCATCGCCAGCACCGCCGAAAACAGCGCGACGCCGATGACGATACCGTCGAGAATTGTGATGGGCATATTCGTCCTACTCCAAACCCGAAATGTCGCCGGGCCCCACATCTGTGCGGGGGCACCTTAGCGGAAGGCATCTTCGCCGTCTCAGTTCGGCACGCGTTTCCCACAGGGCTTTGACCGCGCGCCGGAGGGCGTCAAACGTCCTCGTCTTCCCGCTGAAGGGCGCGCTTCGATCCGGCAATGCGCGCCACCAGATCCGGCAGGCTTTCGATCTCGGTCCACTGGCCGCCAGCGCCTTTCGGCAGATCGGCGGAACCGGCGGGGAGCACGGCCTGCGAAAACCCCAGTTTTTCCGCCTCCTTGAGGCGCTGGGCGGTGTGCGCCACCGGGCGAATGGCACCCGACAGGCTGACTTCGCCGAAATAGACGCAATCTGCGGGAAGGGCAAGGCCGGCAAGCGACGAAACGAGCGCAGACGCAACGGCAAGGTCCGCCGCCGGCTCCGAAATGCGATAACCGCCCGCCACATTGAGGTAAACATCGTGTTGCCCGAGCCGCACACCGCAATGCGCCTCCAGCACCGCAAGAATCATCGACAGCCTCGCCGAATCCCAACCGACGATGGCGCGGCGCGGCGTGCCGAGCGAGGTGGGGGCGACAAGCGCCTGCACCTCGACGAGAACGGGACGCGTGCCCTCCATGCCGGCAAAGACGGCGGCACCCGGCGATTTCGCATTGCGTTCACCAAGGAAGAGTTCCGATGGATTGGAGACTTCGCGAAGCCCCTTGTCGGACATTTCGAAGACGCCGATCTCGTCCGTCGGTCCAAAACGGTTCTTGACGGTGCGCAGGATGCGGTAGTGATGGCCGCGGTCGCCCTCGAAATAGAGCACGGCATCGACCATGTGCTCGACGACGCGGGGGCCGGCGATCTGGCCGTCCTTGGTCACATGGCCAACGAGCACCATGGCGGCACCCGTCTGTTTGGCGAAGCGGATCATCGCCTGCACGCCGGTGCGCACCTGCGTCACCGTGCCAGGCGCGGCGTCCGCCGTGTCGCTCCACAGTGTCTGGATCGAATCGATGATGACGAGGTCTGGCCGCTTGCCTTCGCCGATGGTGGCGAGAATGTCCTCGACATTGGTCTCGGCAGCGAGCAGCACGTCGGTCTCGGCCGCTTGCAGGCGCTGCGCGCGCAGTCGCACCTGCGCGACGGCCTCTTCGCCCGAGACATAGATGACACGGTGGCCGCCACGCGAGAGGGCGGCCGCGGCCTGCATGAGCAGCGTCGACTTGCCGATGCCCGGATCGCCGCCGATCAGCACGGCCGAGCCGCGCACGAAGCCGCCGCCGGTTGCCCGGTCGAGTTCGGAAATGCGGGTGTGGATGCGTGGCGCTTCCTCGATTTCGCCCGACAGCGCCGTCAGCGCGACCGGCCGGCCCTTCTTCGGCACCTTGCCGGGGCCGGAGCCGATGCCGCCCATCGGGTCTTCCTCGACGACGGTGTTCCACTCGCCACAGCCTTCGCACTTTCCGACCCATCGGGAATGCGCGGTGCCACAGTTCTGGCAGACGAATTGCGTGCGGGCTTTCACCATCAGATCTTGCTTTCCGGAGGGTTCAACGACTCATTCCGGAAGCCGTTAGCACAAAACAGGAACGTGTCCTACTTTTTCGCCGTCTCATAGCGCCGTTCGTAACGCCCGCCCAGACTGGTCAAAAGCTCGTAGTCGATGGTGCCGCCAGCGCGGGCCACATCCTCGATCGGCATGTGGCGTCCGAAGAGTTCGATGAAGTCGCCCGCGCACACGATTCCGGCCGGCAGGTCCGTCACGTCGAAATGGGTGAGGTCCATGGTGACGCGGCCGATCAGGGGCACCGGTCGGCCATGCAGCACGCCGCTCGCGCCCGGGATGTTTGCCGTGCGCAGCGGCACGCCGGAACCGGAGAGGCTGCGCATATAACCGTCCGCATAGCCGATGGCCGCGACCGCGATGCGGGTGTCGCGGGTGAAGACGGTCGAGGCACCATAGCTGACGCTTTCCCCGGCCTTCGCGTCGCGCACCTGGAGAATGCGCGCCTCGGCGGTGACGACCGGTTTCATCGGGTTCGGCACGTCGTTGACGGCAGCACCGCCGTAGAGCGCGATGCCGGGGCGGGTGAGGGTGAAGTGATAGTCCTCGCCGAGGAAAATGCCGGCCGAGTTGGCGAGCGTCGCATCGATGCCATCGAAAGCATCGACGACGCTGCGGAAGCGCTGGAGCTGCTGGCGGTTCAGCGGGTGGCCCGGATCGTCGGCGCAGGCCAGATGGCTGAGCAGCATGATCGGCGAGAAACTGGCCGGCCGCGCGGTGTCGCTGGCAAGCGTCAGCGCATCCTCGACCCGCAGGCCGAGCCGGCTCATGCCGGTGTCGACATGCAGCACGCAAGGCAGGTCCCCACCGTCAGCAACGGCCGACATGAAGACGACAAGCTGCTCTTCCGAGACGATGACCGGCACCAGGTCGAACTCGAAGAACAGCCGTTCGGAGCCGGCCCACATGCCGGACAGCACGTAGATGCGGACATCCGGCAACACGCCGCGCAGCGCAGCCCCCTCGGCGGGCGTGGCGACGAAGAAATCGCGGGCACCGGCCTGATGGAATGTGCGAGCCGCCGGTTCCAGGCCGATGCCATAGGCATCCGCCTTCAGCACTGCGGCCGCGCGGGCTGCACCCGAGCGGCGGGCCATGGCGCGCCAGTTGTCGGCAAGCGCCGAAAGGTCGATCGTCAGGCGGGCGTGATCCTCGCCGGCAACGGGCAGGGTGGGGCGGGCGGGTGTTTGATGCGTGCTCATGGTTCTGAAATACAGCCTGTGGACTATGGCGGCAATACGCTCGTCCGTCGCATTGCCGCCAGAAGGGGGCGTCTCTATGGTGCGAAAAAAAGGAAAGATCATGCGGCGCGCAGCAACAGCGACCATTGGGGTGATGGCGATCATCCTGGCTGGCAAGGCCTCAGCTGCGGCCCAAGAACTGCCGACGGATGCCGACATGCGCGCGGCGCACGCTGTGCTGCTCGGCCTTGCCCAGGATGGTGCCGAGCCGGAGCACGACAAGCGGGGTGACGTCTACTACGCGATCGTCGATAACCCCAATGCGCCGCGGCTGGTGACACGGCTCGAAGTCTCCGGTGCGCCCTGCCGCGCCCGCACGACCTCGGCCCTGCAGTTCCCGGATCAGTGGGCGACGCTGACGCTCGGCCTCGTCGATTTGAGCCGGGTCGCCACCGTCGTCGCCTATGCGTCGGCCGACGACATGATTGCGGAGACCAACCCGGTCCCCTTCGATTCGCCAGAGGCGGAACAGATCGTCCTGACGGGCGAAGGCCTTTATTGTTCGAGCCACATGTCGCTGTCCGGCCAGAGCAACGCATCGGACGACATGTGCGCCGACAGGCTGGACCTGCCGATGATGGACGAGGGGCAGAGGTGGCGTGCAAAGCGTGCGCTCGAGATCGTCGCGCACTTTTGCAAGGCCCCGGCATTTGTGAAGAAGTAAGGCTGGCACAGGCTCGGTTGTCGAAAAACCGAAGCCTTGCGCATCCCTCTCATCCGGCTGCCTCACCTACAGCCTTTGGACAGGTAAACCGGCCTCAGTGCTCGTACTGGACAAAAGACGGGTCGGCGAGGTCGGTGAAGCGGGTGAATTCCGCCTGGAAGGCGAGTTTTACCGTGCCGGTCGGTCCGTGACGCTGCTTGGCGATGATGACGTCTGCCGTGCCCTTCACTGCCTCGAACTTCATCTTCCACTCTTCGTATTTCGGGTCGAACTCGTCGCGCGGCTCCATGTTCTTCACGTAATATTCCTCGCGGAACACGAAGAGCACGACGTCGGCGTCCTGCTCGATCGAGCCTGATTCGCGAAGGTCGGAGAGCTGCGGACGCTTGTCCTCGCGGCTTTCCACCTGGCGGGAGAGCTGGGAGAGCGCGATGATCGGCACGTTCAGTTCCTTGCCGAGCGCCTTCAGGCCGGTGGTGATCTGGGTGATTTCCTGCACGCGGTTGTCGCTGGATTTTCCCGAGCCGGTCATCAGCTGGATGTAGTCCACCACGAGGCAATCGAGGCCGCGCTGGCGCTTGAGGCGACGCGCGCGGGCGGACAGCTGGGCGATCGAGATACCACCTGTCTGGTCGATATAGAGCGGCACCTTCTGCATCATCTGGCTGCAGGCGACGAGCTTTTCGAAGTCAGCCTCGGAAATTTCGCCGCGGCGGATCTTTGACGAGGAGACTTCTGTCTGCTCGGAAATGATACGGGTGGCGAGCTGTTCGGAGGACATTTCGAGCGAATAGAAGCCGACCACGCCGCCGTTCTTCGCCTTGTAGGATCCGTCGGCCTGGATTTCCGACTCGTAGGAGGCGGCAATGTTATAGGCGATGTTGGTGGCGAGCGAGGTCTTGCCCATGCCGGGGCGTCCGGCGAGTACGATCAAGTCGGAGCGCTGCAGGCCGCCCATGCGGCCGTCGAGCGAATGGATGCCGGTGGAAATGCCCGAAAGGTTGCCATCCCGCTCAAAGGCCTGGCCGGCCATGTCGATCGCCAGCGCGACCGCATCGTTGAACGACTGGAACCCGCCGTCGTAGCGGCCGGTCTCGGCCAGCTCGAAGAGGCGACGCTCGGCGTCCTCGATCTGGGTCTGCGGCGGCATGTCGAGTGGTGCGTCATAGGCGATGTTGACCATGTCCTCGCCGATGTTGATCAGCGAGCGTCGCAGCGCCAGATCGTAGATCGCGCGACCATAGTCCTCCGCGTTGATGATGGTCACGGCTTCGGCGGCGAGACGTGCGAGATATTGCGGGATCGTCAGGTCGCCGACCTTGCTGTCGGAAGGCAGGTGCGTCTTCAGGGTGATCGTGGTGGCGATCTTACCCATGCGAATCGTGTCGCCGGCAAGCTCGTAGATCTTGCGGTGCAGCGGCTCGTTGAAGTGGATCGGCTTCAAGAAGTCCGAGACGCGGTAATAGGCGTCGTTGTTGACGAGAATGGCGCCAAGCAGGGCCTGCTCGGCCTCGACGTTGTTCGGTGCCTCGCGGTGGTGCAGCTCCGCATTCTCGCGACCGGCCTGGTTGAGCTTGCGCACGGCATCGTTCATCGTCCCGAATCTCCCGTCCCTGTTTTAGAAGGTCGCTGGTGTCGTTCCTTTGCCGCCGGGGGTCAAGCGCTTCCGACCTGTACCATGCTTTAGGCCCAGTCTTAGACTTTTCCACAGGCGGCCAGGACACAGCAAGCCCGGATTCCGACGGGCCTGCTGGCTTTCGATTGACTCACGTGCCGAATCTCAGCGCGCCGCCTCCTGCGGGAACTGCCGTGCGCCGCGCTGCTCTCCCTTCGGGTTGCCCTCATGCGCCTTGAGACAATCCTCGCCGCGCCCGATATATTCCCGCGTCAGCGGCACCGCCGCCTGATCATGCGCAAGCTGGAGCTGGAAGACGACGAGGTTCTGCCAGCGGAAGGCGCTCTCGGATACTGCGAGGTAGAACTCCCAGATCCGGCAGAATTTCTCGTCATAAAGCGCCTTTGCCTCCTCGCGCCTCGCCATGAAGCGCTCCCGCCAGTGGCGGAGCGTCTCGGCATAGTGCAGGCGCAGGATTTCCACATCCGTCACGGCAAGCCCGCTCTTTTCAACCGCCTGCATGACCTCCGAAAGGGCAGGGATATAGCCACCGGGAAAAATGTACTTCTCGATGAACGGGTTGTTGGCCGTCGGCTGGTCCGTGCGGCCGATCGTGTGCAGCAGCATCACGCCGTCGCGTTTCAAGAGCGACGCGCTCTTCTTGAAGAAGGTCAGGTAGTTCGGCCGGCCGACATGTTCGAACATGCCGACCGAGACGATACGGTCGAACGGGCCTTCCGTGTTGCGATAGTCCTGCAGCAGGAACTTCACCGCATCGGAGAGCCCGGCCTCGTTCGCCCGCTTCACGGAAAGGGCATGCTGTTCGTCGGAGAGCGTGACGCCGGTCACCTTGGCGCCGAGCTGGCGAGCCAGATAGAGCGCCATGCCGCCCCAGCCGCTGCCGATGTCGAGCACGCTCTGGCCCGGCCGGTTGATGTTGAGCTTGGCGGCGATGTGCCGCTTCTTGGCAAGCTGTGCCTCGTCCAGCGTCTGGTCCGGCTGCTCGAAATAGGCGCAGGAATATTGCCGGTCCTGATCGAGGAAGAGATCGTAGAGGGCGCCCGTGAGATCATAGTGGTGCTGCACGTTCCTGCGCGAACGCATGATGCTGTTCTTTTCCCGCGCCCAGCGGAAGAGATAGCGAACCCGTTCCAGAAGGTGGTTCCATCGGGAATTGTAGTATTTGAAATCCGGATTGCCGGTGAAGACGGTTTTCAAGAGGCCGTAAATATCGCCCTCGACGATATCGATGTCACCGGTGCCGTAGTGATGCCCGAGGTAATAGGCAGGGTCGAAGGCGATGCCCCACACGGCTTTACGGGTGTTGAGACGCATGTGGACGGGATTGCCGGTGCCATCGCCAAAAGCCTGGATGGATCCGTCCGGGTAAGTGATCTTCAGATTTCCGGTCTCGACGAGGCGGGAAACGAGAGCCTGTACAATGAACTTCATTCGCTAAACTCCGTCGCGCTTTAAAAAGCGGCGGAACGGGTCGTGGTCGGAAACCGGCCTGGGAAGCGGCCCGACCGCCAATCCAGTCTAACGACATATAAATATCGATGCGAAAAGCCGGATTTCAAGATGTGCTTTTTGGCCCTTGAAACGGCAACGGGCCGGCAGAGCCGGCCCGTCGTAAAAATTATACGCGTAGAAGCGGATATCAGGCGTCTTCGTCTTCGCCGTCAGCTTCCGGATCGAAGAAGTCTTCCGGCTTCAGGGCGTCTTCGTCAACGCCGTAGATGGCGTCGGCCGACGTCAGGCTTTCGCCCTTGGTCTGGCGCTCGGCTTCATCAGCGGAACGGGCAACGTTGATGACGATGGTGATCGTCACATCGGCGTGCAGGTGCAGCACAACCTTGTGCAGGCCAATGGCCTTGATCGGCGTGTTGAGCTCGACCTGGTTGCGGCCGACATTGAAGCCTTCCGAAGACAGCGCCTCGATGATGTCGCGGGCAGCGACCGAACCGTAGAGCTGGCCGGTTTCGCCGGCGGAGCGGACGATGACGAAGGTCTTGCCGTCGAGCGTTTCGGCAACCGACTGGGCTTCCGACTTGCGCTCGAGGTTGCGGGCTTCGAGCGTCGAACGCTCGGATTCGAAGCGCTTCTTGTTGGCTTCGTTGGCGCGCAGCGCCTTGCCGAGCGGCAGAAGGTAGTTACGGGCAAAGCCGTCGCGAACCTTGACGATTTCGCCCATCTGGCCGAGCTTGGCGATGCGTTCGAGGAGAATGACGTTCATTTTCGAGTTCCTTTCTTGAATGTCAGGTATTCTGGGTTTTCTTCTCAGCTGGGCCGGCGGGCGTCAGCGCGATTGTGCGCCGCGTGTCCATCATGCCCAGAATGAGAATGAAGAAGACCGGTATCGTGAGGAGCAATACCGAGAGATAAGCGAACCACAGGGCGAAAAGCCGCCACGGCTTGCCGCGCGTCCTGAAGTGCAGGCTTGCGAAGCCGGCAAGCACGAAACCGGCCCCGAAGGTGCCGCAGACGAGCGCGCCGATGATCGCCGGCCCGCCGCCCAGGAAGGACATGACGAGGCCAGCGAGGAAGAAGAAGACCGCATTGCGGTGCATGCGCAGCGTCGATGGCATGTCCTCGCGCGGGCGAAGACCCTTGCCCGACAGGCGCACGATGAAGCTTGCAATGTAATAGGCGCCAAACAGCAGGAACACCCAGAGCGCACCCTGCACCAGCGGCAGCGCCAGCGCAAAAATGGTCTTGAGCTGCGCGACCGCTGCCGCATCCGGATTGTAGAGCGGTTCCTGCGCCTTCAGCGTCTGGATGACGATATCGACAAGCTGGCTGGCCATCGCGCTGTCGTAGCCGACGATCGCGCCGACCGCGATCATGCCGAGCGTCACCATGAGGGCGAGATGGACGAGGATGTTGGACAGCGGGTACCAGGCGAGCGCGTCTTCCGGGCCACCGAGTTCGGAGGCGGGGCGCGCGAGATTGGCCAGATTGCTGAGCCAGCCGGCGGGGATGAGCGTGATGATGACGATCATCAACGCGAAATACGAAGAGACCAGAGCGGAAGCGACCGCGCCACCGGCAACCACGGCGATCAACGCGCTGGCATTGCCCCAACCGAGGCCTGCGATGAGAATGGGAAGCGCGGACGCAGCGTAAAGCACGATTGCAAGCGACGACTGTGCGTTCGCGCTCAGCGAAAGCAGAGCGGCGGTCACACCGGCAATCAGGCCGGTCGCAATCGATGTCGGCGTCAGGGTTTTCACGTTTCGCTGTCCTGTCTGTTCAGACAGTTAGAGGAGGTTCCTGACAGATTGATTCAGGACGCTCTCCCCAACATGGGGTTTTGGTCTCCAGGAGACCGGCGGCTCCGATCCGCGCCCAACGCGGAAGGGAAATGGGGAAGGCGGCAAAACCGTCTTCCCCGGAGTCAGGTGTCTCGGCCCGACGTCGAGTCAGGCCGCAGAGTCACGTGCTTACGCTACGACGTAGGGCAGCAGGCCGAGGAAGCGGGCGCGCTTGATCGCCTTGGCGAGTTCGCGCTGCTTCTTCTGGGAAACGGCCGTGATGCGGGACGGAACGATCTTGCCGCGCTCGGAGATGTAACGCGACAGAAGACGGACATCCTTGTAGTCGATCTTCGGAGCGTTTGCGCCCGAGAAGGGGCAGGTCTTGCGGCGGCGGTGGAACGGACGGCGTGCCGGAGCGGAGGAAGTATCAGCCATTGTCTTAGTCTCCTTCTGCTTCGATTACGCGCGGTCTTCGCGGGCCGGGCGGTCGCCGTCACGGCGCGGCGGACGATCGCCGAAGTCGCGGCGCGGGCCACGATCGCCGAAATCGCGGCGCGGGCCGCGGTCGTCGCCATCACGACGCGGACGGTCGTCACGGTCGCGCTTCTGCATCATTGCCGACGGGCCTTCTTCGTGGGCTTCGACAGCGATGGTCATGTAACGAAGAACGTCTTCGTTGATGCGCATCTGGCGCTCCATCTCGTGGATGGCAGCAGCCGGGGCATCGATGTCCATCAGGGCGTAATGCGCCTTGCGGTTCTTCTTGATGCGGTAGGTCAGGGACTTGAGGCCCCAGTTTTCGATACGGCCGACCTTGCCGCCGTTTGCTTCGATCACACCCTTGTACTGTTCGACGAGAGCGTCGACCTGCTGGGCGGACACGTCCTGGCGGGCCAGGAATACATGTTCGTAGAGAGCCATGTGGCTTTGCCTTTCTTGCGTTTACACCCGAAACCGGCGCCAAGCCTCAACGACAGTTCTTAGGGGCGCGAGGCCCGAAGCAAGAAAAGCGTTAATCCAGACGGTCGAGAGCGGAGACACGGGAGGCTGGAGCCCTTGGCTCCAAACGGCGTTCCTACAGGATCACCGGCCCTCCGTTCAGCCACCAGCCGATTGACCGGGTGTGTTGAACAGCGCGCTTATACGGATTTTTCGCCGGAACGCAAGGGCTGCGGGCAAATGTGCCTGCCTCATATTGCAACAGCGTTGGAACCAAACGGCAAAAGCCGCGTTCTTCCGTCGATCCAACCAGATGGAGTGACCGACATGCAAGACCCGAACCTTGTCAATCGTCCGCCGGAAGATCGTCTGACGCGTCCGGTGGATGACCGCGGCCCGACTGTCGTCAATCAGGTGACCGGCGGAAGCCGCACCGGCGGCTGGGCCGTCGCCGTGATTCTCGCCGTGCTCGTCGCCGTGGGCATCTTCTATTTCGTCGGCAGCGGAACGCCGGGTGACGGCGTCGATCCGAACGCCAATACATCGGCGATCGGCACGACCGATACGGCTCCGGCCGGTGGCGCCACCACCGACGGCCAGACGGGCGGCACGACCGGCGATACGAAGCCGCTGGAAGTCCAGCCGAATGGCGGCCAGACCGAAGGCGGTGGCGCGACCACGACCACCCCGTAATCATCGTCACCCAGCATGGGGTACCGGGAAACCCGCCTTTTGGCGGGTTTCCTGCGTCTGCCTACATCGGCGCCGGATAGAGCCGGTGAATGCGGCGAATGCCGTTCATCACGTCGGCCGAGAGCGTGAGACTCGCCGCGCCGACATCCGTCTTCAACTGCTCCATCGACGTCGCACCGATGATGACTGACGCCATGAAGGGGCGCGTCAGGCAGAAGGCGAGGGCCATTTGCGCGGGATCAATGCCGTGTTCCTTCGCCAGGTCGACATAGGCCCGCACCGCCGGCTCCTGCTGCGGCTGGTAACGGCCGCCGAGGTCGCCGTTCGTCATCAGGCGCGAGCCTTCCGGCTTGGCACCATCGAGATACTTTCCGGTCAGAAGCCCGGCAGCGAGCGGCGAATAGGCCAGCAGCCCGATATCCTCGTGGTGCGACAGCTCCGCTAGATCGAGGTCAAAGGTCCGGTAGAGCAGGTTGTACTCGTTCTGGATCGAGGCGACGCGCGGCAGGCCTTTTTCCTCGGCGAGCTTCAGCATCCGCATCGTGCCCCAGGCGGTGTCGTTGGAAAGGCCGAGCGCGCGCACCTTGCCGGCCTTCACGATATCGCCGATGGTTTCGAGGATTTCCTCGATCTCTGCGGCGACCTTTTCGCGGTCCTGCTTGGACGGGTCGTAGCTCCAGGCATTGCGGAAATGGTAGTGGCCACGGTTCGGCCAGTGCAACTGGTAGAGGTCGAGATAGTCGGTCTTGAGGCGCGACAGGCTGTTGTCGACCGCCTCCAGAATACCGGCGCGGTTCATCGGCTGGCCGCCGCGTATATAAGGACGGCCGGGGCCGGCGACCTTGGTGGCGAGCACGACCTTGTCGCGGTTACCGCGGGCCTTCATCCAGCTGCCGATGAAGCGTTCTGTGTCGCCATAGGTTTCGGCAGAGAGGGGGGTGGTCGGATAGAGTTCGGCGGTATCGATAAAGTTCACGCCCTGGGAGAAGGCGTAGTCGAGCTGGTCGTGCGCGTCCTGCTCGCTGTTTTGCGAGCCCCAGGTCATGGTGCCGAGGCAGATTTCCGACACGCTGATGCCGGTCCTGCCGAGCGGATTATATTTCATGGGAGGAGAAATCCTGTTGTGGGAACGGCGCGAATGTAGGCTGGCCGCCGTGAAGTGCAAGACGGAATAGGGCGATTCCCTGTGCGAAGGCCTTGGAAATGGCTGTTCCGGCGACGCTGGGTCTGGTTCAGTGCCTTGACTCGGCCGACCGGAATGTGAATGGAAAAGAAAACAGAAGATGGGAGACCCCCTATGAGCGTAGCATTCACCTTTCCCGGCCAGGGCAGCCAGGCCGTCGGCATGGGCAAGGATCTCGCGGAAGCCTTCCCGGAAGCGCGCGCCGTTTTCGCGGAAGTCGACGAGGCCCTCGGCCAGAAACTGTCCCACCTCATGTTCGAGGGACCGGAAGAGACACTGACGCTGACGGCAAATGCCCAGCCGGCGCTGATGGCCGTGTCGATCGCCGTGATGCGCGTGCTTGAAGCGCGCGGCCTCTCGCTGAAGGATCAGGTCTCCTACGTCGCCGGGCACTCGCTCGGTGAATATTCGGCGCTCTGCGCCGCAGGCACCTTTACGCTTTCCGACACCGCGCGCCTCCTGCGCATCCGCGGCAATGCCATGCAGTCGGCCGTGCCGGTAGGCGCAGGCGCCATGGCGGCGATCATCGGCCTGGAGCAGGCGGATGTCGAAGCCATCTGCCAGGAAGCCTCCAGCGGTGGCTCGTGCCAGATCGCCAATGACAATGGCGGCGGCCAGCTCGTCATTTCCGGCTCCAAGCCGGCCGTCGAAGTGGCCGCCCGGCTGGCGACGGAAAAGGGTGCCAAGCGCGCGCTGATGCTCTCCGTCTCCGCCCCCTTCCATTCCGCCCTGATGGGCCCGGCCGCCGACGCCATGCGCGAGGCGCTGGCCGGCGTTGCGGCGAAGGCTCCCGTCGTTCCGCTTATTGCCAATGTGCGTGCCGCGCCGGTCAGCGACCCGCAGGAAATCGTGCGCCTGCTCGTCGAGCAGGTCACCGGCCAGGTGCGCTGGCGCGAGACGGTGGAATGGTTCGCAAAGAACGATGTCACCACGCTTTATGAAGTGGGATCCGGCAAGGTACTGACCGGCCTTGCGCGCCGCATCGACAAGTCCGTCACCGGCATCGCCATCAACACGCCCGCCGATATCGACAGCGCGCTCGCTGCGCTCATCGGCTGATTTCTTCACCAAAGGAACGGAACCATGCTTGATCTTACCGGCCGCAAGGCCCTCGTTACCGGCGCTTCCGGCGGCATTGGCGAAGAGATCGCCCGCATCCTCCACGCCCAGGGCGCCATCGTCGGCCTGCACGGCACGCGCGTCGAAAAGCTGGAAACGCTTGCCAACGAACTTGGCGAACGCGTTCATATCTTTCCGGCGAACCTCTCCGACCGTGCCGAAGTGAAGGCACTCGGCGAGAAGGCGGAAGCCGAGCTTGGCGGCGTCGACATCCTCGTCAACAATGCCGGCATCACCAAGGACGGCCTGTTCGTGCGCATGAGCGATGACGACTGGGATGCCGTTCTCGAAGTGAACCTGACGGCCGTCTTCCGCCTGACGCGTGAACTGACGCATCCGATGATGCGCCGCCGCTACGGCCGCATCATCAACATCACCTCCATCGTCGGCGTTACCGGCAATCCGGGCCAGGCGAACTACTGCGCCTCCAAGGCCGGCATGATCGGCTTCACCAAATCGCTGGCGCAGGAAATCGCCACGCGCAACGTGACCGTCAACTGCGTGGCGCCAGGTTTCATCGAAAGCGCGATGACCGGCAAGCTGAACGACAAGCAGAAGGACGCCATCATGGGCGCCATTCCGATGAAGCGCATGGGCACCGGCGCGGAAGTTGCGTCGGCCGTCGCATACCTCGCTTCGTCGGAAGCTGCCTACATGACGGGCCAGACGCTGCACGTGAATGGCGGCATGGCGATGATCTGAGGATGGGCCAAGTGCCCGACGGAACGGCATGAATTGCATGTTGACCGCTGGAGCACCGGCCATTTTCGCACTTTGCGACAGACTTAAACCGTGTTAATCGGGCCATGACTGTCAGCAGTCGGCCGGCAAAGGCCTGAGCGATCAGGCGGTACGGAAACCGTATCGCCGTTGCCGCATTGCCGGTTGAAGGGTTTGCCGGGTGTGCTCTAGAGGCACATCGGGCGCGTTGAGTGTCCGGCGCCGTGACAGGCGCCGATCAAAAACAAAGGTCGAGGAATCCGACATGAGCGACGTAGCAGAACGCGTAAAGAAAATTGTCATTGATCATCTGGGCGTTGACGCCGAAAAAGTCAGCGAAGGCGCAAGCTTCATCGATGATCTTGGCGCGGACTCGCTCGACACTGTCGAACTGGTCATGGCATTCGAAGAAGAGTTCGGCGTCGAGATCCCGGACGATGCCGCTGACTCGATCCTGACGGTCGGCGACGCCGTCAAGTTCATCGAAAAGGCCCAGGCCTAATCATTGATGCTGGGACGGGCTGCTTTTCAGCGGCCCGTCCCAGCCTCCCGCCGGGAGGCCATATCTCCTCATGGAGAAACGACATAGAATTCTATAGGGTGGATTACGAACGATGAGGCGTGTCGTTATCACTGGTACCGGCATGGTATCTCCGCTTGGCTGTGGCACCGAAGTGACCTGGAGCCGGCTTCTTGAAGGCCGCAGTGGCGCCGCCAGGGTCACCACCTTTGAGGTCGAAGACCTCCCCGCAAAGATTGCCTGTTCCATTCCGCTCGGCGACGGTTCCGACGGCACCTACAATGCCGACCAGTGGATGGAACCCAAGGAACGGCGCAAGGTCGATCCGTTCATCGTCTATGCGGTGGCCGCCGCCGACATGGCGCTCGCCGACGCCGGCTGGCATCCGAAGACCAACGACGACCAGATCGCGACCGGCGTGCTTATCGGCTCCGGCATCGGCGGTCTCGATGGCATCGTCGAGGCCGGCTATACGCTGCGCGACAAGGGTCCGCGCCGCGTTTCGCCCTTTTTCATTCCCGGCCGCCTGATCAACCTTGCCTCCGGCCACGTCTCGATCAAGCACAAGCTGCGCGGACCCAACCATTCGGTTGTCACGGCCTGCTCGACCGGCGCGCACGCCATTGGCGATGCCAGCCGCCTGATTGCGCTGGGTGACGCCGACGTCATGGTGGCGGGTGGTGCCGAATCGCCGATCTGCCGCATTGCGCTTGCCGGTTTTGCCGCCTGCAAGGCGCTGTCGACCGACCGCAACGACGACCCGACCGCAGCCTCGCGCCCCTATGACAGGGACCGCGACGGTTTCGTCATGGGCGAGGGTGCTGGCATCGTCATTCTGGAAGAACTGGAACACGCCAAGGCACGCGGCGCGAAGATTTATGCCGAGGTCGTCGGCTATGGCCTCTCCGGCGATGCCTTCCACATCACCGCGCCGTCCGAAGATGGCGACGGGGCATATCGCTGCATGCAGATGGCGCTGAAGCGCGCCGGCATTCCGGCCAGCGAACTCGACTACATCAATGCGCACGGCACCTCCACCATGGCTGATACGATCGAGCTTGGTGCGGTGGAGCGGCTGGTTGGTGATGCGGCTTCGCGCGTTTCGATGTCGTCCACCAAGTCGGCGATCGGCCACCTGCTTGGTGCTGCCGGTGCCGTTGAGGCGATCTTTGCAGCCCTTGCGATCCGTGACAATATCGCGCCGCCGACGCTGAACCTCGACAATCCCGCCGTCGAGACGGCAATCGACCTGGTGCCGCACAAGGCCCGCAAGCGCGAAATCAACGTGGCGCTGTCCAATTCGTTCGGCTTCGGCGGAACGAACGCATCGCTGGTTCTCAAGCGCTACGCCTGACCCGGTCCGGGGCTTAGGCCCCGGCGCGCAGCCACACCCGAACGAGAAGAGCGGGTTCATCCTGCTTTTGCCGTATTACTCTGCTGAGAGACGACAACAGCGCCGCGTCATGCGTGACGCGCAAGGGACGCTGTAGCATTTTAAATTTCTGCCTAGCTCGTTAAACCGTTGTCGATTTAACGCGTTATGCAGGGGCAATGCCCGAACATGATGAGGACAGTCCGTGAGCGACACGAACGATTCCGGCGAGACGCAGTTTGGCCGCGGTGAGACATCCGGCCAGCCGCGCATCATCCCCAAGTCCGCCAACGAGGCCCTTCGGCCGGAACAGGTGCCGCAGCCGCCGAGCCGCCGCCGTTCGCGAAAGGCGCGCAGCCAACTCGTCATCTTCCTGAACTTCGTCATGACCGTGGTGGTCTTCGCGACGGTCATCGGCATCGGCATCTTCTACTATGGTGTGAAGAGCTATGAAGACCAGGGTCCGCTGACGGCCAATACGAACTTCATCGTGCGCGCCGGCGCGGGCACCAACGAGATCGCCGCCAATCTGGAGCGCAACAACATCATCACGGACAGCCGCGTCTTCCGTGTGCTGTCGCGCGTCTATCTCGACGGCCAGACGCTGAAGGCCGGTGAATACGAGATCAAGGCCGGTGCCACGATGCGCGACATCGTGGAACTGCTGAAGTCCGGAAAATCGATACTTTACAGTGTTTCCGTGCCGGAAGGCCTGACCGTCAAGCAGATCTTCAAGCGCCTCACGGACGATCCGGTTCTCGAAGGCGACCTGCCGGCCGAGTTGCCGGCCGAGGGCACGCTGATGACCGATACCTACAAGTTCTCGCGTGGCACCAAGCGCGCCGATATCCTGCATCAGATGCAGGATGCACAGAAGGCGCTGATCGACCAGATTTGGGAGCGCCGCGACGACGACCTGCCGATCGCGACCCGCGAAGAATTCGTCACACTTGCCTCGATCGTCGAGAAGGAGACGGGCAGGGCCGATGAGCGCTCGCGTGTCGCTTCGGTCTTCCTGAACCGCCTCGACAAGGGCATGCGCCTCCAGTCCGACCCGACGATCATCTACGGCATCTTCGGTGGCGACGGCAAACCGACGGACCGGCCGATCTACCAGTCGGACCTCGAAAAGCAGACGCCCTTCAACACCTACGTCATCAAGGGCCTGCCGCCCACGCCGATCGCCAATCCGGGCCGGGCGGCACTTGAAGCCGTCGCAAATCCCTCGCGCACGACGGACCTCTATTTCGTTGCGGATGGTACGGGCGGCCATGTCTTCGCCGAGACGCTCGACGAGCACAACCAGAACGTCCGCCGCTGGCGCAAGCTGGAAGCGGAGAAGGCCGCTGAGGCCGCGAAAGAGGCGGGAGCCACCGGTTCGCAGTAACCGGCTCCCGGCAGCGGGCCGATCTCATAAGCCTCACGCATCGTAAAACATGGCAGACGGCCCCGGCGAAAACCGCCGGGGCCGTTTCGTTTTCGGCGGCGTTAAAGAGTTGGAAAGCCTGATGCAAGGCAGCGCCGTGCAGGGCCGGATTTCGGGTGTTTTGGGAGGCGAATATAAAGAAATACGGCCTACAACCGGCAGATGCGATCAATCGACGGGACGCGAAACACCCGATGTCTGTTGCGATGAACATTGCCAGTCCCATCTTCCGGCACAGCAACGCGCGTCCGGATGCGCTGGCTCTTTCGGTAGCGGGGACGGATGTTTCCTATCGAGCGCTCGCTGTCCTGTCCCGCCGCATCGCCGGCTGCCTTGCACCCGCCCGGCGCACAGGCCGTATCGGTATCCTGGCCTCCCGCAGTCTCGCGGCCTGCGCCGGCATTCTGGGAACGGCCTGGTCCGGCGGCACCTATGTTCCGCTCAATCTGAAACTCCCGGAAGAACGGCTCGTCCAGCTTCTCGATACGCTCGACCTCGATGCGCTGGTGGTGGACGCGCGTGGTGCGGCCATGCTGACGCCGGCCGTCGAAGCGCACCTTCCGGCAACGATCCTGCTTGCGGCGGATGCCCGCCCGCCCGTTTCCCTGGACGGCCGTACCGTCTTCCGCCTCGACGCACTGCCGGACGGTGGTCCTGCCGAACCGGCGGACATCCCCGGCGACCATCTTGCCTATATCGAATTCACCTCCGGCACGACGGGCGTCCCGAAGGGCGTCATGGTGCCGTCGAGCGCCGTCCACCACTACCTCGAGGTCATGCAGGCCTGGTTCGGCTTCACGCCGGAGGATCGCGCGGCGGAAACCTGCGACATCACCTTCGACCTGTCGGTGCACAACATGTTCCTCGCCTGGCAGGCAGGCGCCTCGCTGCATGTGATGACGCCGCTCCAGATGGTGGCGCCCGCGCGCTTCATCCGCGATCGGGCCATCACCACCTGGCTTTCCGTGCCGTCGGTCATCGCCATGATGCGGCAGAACCGGACGCTCCAGCCGGCTTCGCTGACGAGCCTGCGCATTTCGATGTTCTGTGGTGAACCTCTGCCGGTCGGTGCTGCGCGTGCCTGGGCGGAGGCGGCGCCAAACAGCATCGTCGAGAACATCTACGGTCCGACCGAAGCCACCATCGCTTGCTTGCGCCAGCCCGTCGTTGAGCCTGTCGTCGTGACGCCCGCACGCGAGATCGTGGCGATCGGCCACGCCTATCCGGGCATGAGCGCGGCAATCCTGGACGCGGCGTTGAAGCCGGTCGCAAAGGGCGGCACCGGTGAAATCGCGCTCTCCGGCAAGCAGCTTGCGCACGGTTACTTCGGGCAGGACGAGCTGACAGCGGCGCGTTTCCCGCTCATCCACGGCGAACGCTGGTATCTGACCGGCGATCTCGGCGTGGAGGCAGAGGACGGCACGTTCCACCATCTCGGCCGCATCGACAACCAGGTGAAGGTCATGGGCAACCGTGTCGAGCTGGAGGAGGTGGAGATGCATCTGCGCACCGCCTCCGGGTCGGATCATGTGGCCGCTGTCGCCTGGCCCGCAAGCGCCGGTTCGGCCAGCGGCATCGTCGGCTTCGCCGTCGGGGCGGCGCTGGAAGCGCCTGCGATCCGCGAGGCCCTGCGCGCAAAACTCCCGGCCTACATGGTTCCCTCCGCCATCCATCTCATCGAGATCCTGCCGCTGAACAGCAACGGAAAGGTCGACCGCAAGGCGCTCTTCGCTGACCTCGACGCCGGCCGCTTCACGGCGCGGGAGGATGCCGCATGAGTGAGGCTGCCGTGCCGCCGGCTCGTGCTCGCCCTGGCCTGCTAGGGCAGGCCCTAGCGCTGCGCGCTGCCTGGCTCGGCATGGACAAGGCGCCGGCCGCAATCGCTTTCGCGGCGAGCATGAAGGGCATTGTGCTGCTGCATGTCGCGGTCTTTCTGGTCTTCTGCGCCACGCGACCGGGCCCGGGCAGCATGCTGATCGTCGCGCTCGGCCTTGCCGGCTGCGCTGCCATGCCCGCCCGGCGCACGCTGGTCATCGGCCTCACGACGCTGTTTTTCATCATGCTGCGGCCGACGCGCTCGGACGAACTCAGTGACTTCCTTCGTCTGGAAATGGATCTGGTCGGAACCATCGACCAGCGCATTCTCATTGCCGGCGCGGGCATTGCCTTCCTCGCCTTCGGCATAGCGGCGCTGCGTCTTCAATCGACCTTTCGCGCGACGGCGCCGGGCCGCCATCCCATCCTGACGATGATGCTCGTGTTCTTCGCCATCCTGACGGTGGCACTCTCCCATCTTCTGCCCCTGGAGTTCGAGGCGGAGGTCTGGCTGTTCCTTGCGACGCTTGCCTCCGGCTTCTGGTGCATCGCCTATGCGTTGGCCGACCAGAAGGTGAAGCAGACGACCAATCCTCTTCCGCGTGTCGCTTTCTTCCGGCCGTTCTGGGAGGGGCCGACGCTACCGATTGGCAAGGGCGCCGGTTTCCTGGCGAAGTTCGAGGCTAAGGACGAGACGGCACTCGCAGTCACCCGCCTCAAGGGGCTGAAGCTTATCGTCTGGGGCGGGCTTCTGGCAGGTGCCGATAGCGTCGCCCGCAGCGTCCTCAACATCGAAGCCGGCGTGCCGGTCCTGGCCGATGCCATGGCTGCCGCCGCCAAGGGCACGCCGCTTCCGGCCGCCCTGTCCTGGGCCTCGCTGGTCGTGCACTATCTTCTCGATATCCTGCACCTTGCCGCCTGGGGCCATATCGTCGTCGCGCTCATCCGCGTCGCCGGCTATGGCATTCCCCGCAATACGGTGCGCCCGCTCGCCGCGCGCAGCCTGGCGGAGTTCTGGAACCGCTACTATTTCTACTTCAAGGAACTGCTGGTCGATTTCTTCTTCTACCCGGCCTTCCTGCGCTGGTTCAAGAAACACCCGCGCCTGCGTGTCGGCTTCGCCACCTTCTGCGCGGCGTGCATCGGCAACTGGCTTTTCCATTTCATGGGCCGCATCGATATCCTTGCCGTGAACGGAACCTTGGCGGGCCTGCGGGCCTTCGAAAGCTACCTGCTTTACTGCGTCGTGCTGGCCGCTGGGTTGATCCTGTCTCAGTTGCGCAAACGCCGACCGAAACCGGAAGACGGTTTTTTGCGCTACGATGTCCTGCCGCGCCTTCAGGTCGGCCTGTTCTTCTGCCTGCTCACCATCTTCAACGAGCCCATCGACGCGTTCACCATCGGCGAACGCTTCACCTTCCTTTTCAGCCTGTTCGGAGCCTGACATGAGCCTTTCCACCGTGGAACGCCTTCGCACCGCCGTCACCGGCCTGCTTGCAGCGCGCGGCGACCGCGATCCCGTGCGCGATGACGAATCCCTGTTCGTCACCGGACGGCTGGATTCGCTGGCAGCGACCGAAATGATCATGCTGCTGGAGCAGGATTTCGAGTTGGATCTTGCGAGCGCCGATTTCGACGTTTCCGCCCTCGACACAATCACCGACATCACCGATCTCATTTCCCGCGCCCGCAATTGACGCCGCGGCGGCAGGCGTCGTCGCTTTGATGTGGATCGCTGTCGTTCCTTCGATTCTTGCCGTTTCCAAGCTCGCGAAAGTGTTTCACTTTGGGCTGATGAATTCGCGCAGCGCGCGTTCCGGCTGACCCATTCCCGATTTGATTCATACCGCGGTGGGGCGCCGACTGGAGGATGACATGACATTGCAATCGATGACCGGCTTCGCACGGGTCGAGGGGACGAGTGGACGTAGCCGCTGGGCGTGGGAACTGCGCTCGGTCAATGGCAAGGGCCTCGATCTCCGGCTTCGCCTTCCCCCCGGCCTCGAAGCACTGGAGGCCGATGTGCGCCGGCTTGCCGGTGAAGCCTTTTCGCGCGGCAACCTGCAGATCGGCCTTGCGACGAGCATCAGCGAAGCGCAGGTCGAGGCCGTGGTGAACCAGGGTGCGCTTGCCGCCGTGCTGGCATTGCGCGACCAGCTTGCCGGCATCGTGGATCCGGCGCCGCTGAAGCTCGACACGCTGCTCGCCGTTCGCGGCATCGTCGATTTCCGCGAGGCGGAGGAAAGCGAAACGGAGCGCGGCGCGCGCGACAAGGATATCAAGGCAGGCCTTGCCGAGGCGATCCGCTGTCTTGCCGACATGCGTGGCAA
The DNA here is from genome assembly GCF_052438155.1 of Shinella sp. NCBI lineage: Bacteria > Pseudomonadati > Pseudomonadota > Alphaproteobacteria > Hyphomicrobiales > Rhizobiaceae > Shinella > Shinella sp. Next base: position 273,517 of record NZ_JBQVPI010000002.1, read on the forward strand.
GGAAGGCGCCGCACTCGCCGAGGTTCTGCTGGGTCAGGTTGCGCGCATCGAGGCACTGACGCAGACCGTCGAGGCTGATCCTTCGCGCAGCGTGGCGGCGATCGCCGAGCGGCTTTCCGCGCAGGTTGCCGTGCTCATGCAGGGTACGACGGCGCTCGATCGTGACCGGCTGCACCAGGAGGCGGCGCTGCTCGCCACCAAGGCCGACCTGCGCGAAGAGGTCGACCGGCTGAAGGCGCATGTCGCGGCCGCGCGCGAACTCATCGCGGAAGGCGGGCCCATCGGGCGCAAGCTCGATTTTCTCGCACAGGAATTTAACCGGGAATCGAATACGATCTGTTCCAAGTCGAACGCTGCTGCTGTAACGGCTGCAGGTATCGAGCTGAAGGTCGTCATCGACCAGTTCAGGGAACAGGTCCAGAATCTGGAGTAGGCCATGGCCGAGCCGTCGAAACATATCCAAATCGAACGTCGCGGGCTCATGCTCGTCATCTCTTCGCCGTCCGGGGCCGGCAAGTCGACGATCGCCCGCAATCTGCTTGAGGCCGATCCGGGCCTCAGCCTCTCGGTGAGCGTGACGACGCGCCAGCGCCGCGCCAGCGAGATCGCCGGCCGCCACTACCATTTCATCAACCATCGCGAATTCGAGCGCCTGCGCGATTCCGAGGCGCTGCTGGAATGGGCGGAGGTGCACGGCAACTTCTACGGCACGCCGCGCGAGCCGGTCGAGGATGCCATGTCCACCGGCCGCGACATGCTCTTCGACATCGACTGGCAGGGCGCCCAGCAGCTCCAGGAAAAGATGCCGGCGGACGTCGTCTCCATCTTCATCCTGCCGCCGTCGATGACCGAACTGCAATCGCGCCTGCACCGCCGCGCCGAGGATACCGAAGAGGTCATCCAGACGCGGCTTGCCAATTCCTGCGCCGAAATCGAGCATTGGCGGGAATATGACTATGTCATCCTCAACGACGACCTGTCGGTCGCCTTCGACGCCGTGCAAAGCATCGTCAAGGCCGAACGCCTGCGCCGCGATCGTCGCCATGGACTGTTCGAGTTCGTGACCAAGCTGGTGACGGAAAAACCGGCTCTATAGGCGAGGAGAGGCGGGCGCCTGTTTCAGAGCGCGTTCGCCAGCCGCACGAACTCTTCCACGCTCAGCGTTTCGGCCCGCCGCTGCGGGTCGATCTCGGCGCGCGCAAGCAGCGCCTCGCCACCGAGTGATTTTACGCTCTGGCGCAGCATCTTGCGGCGCTGGCCGAAAGCGGCGTGGGTGACGCGCTCCAGCGCGCTGACATCGCAGGGCAGCGGGTTGGCGATGGGCTCCAGATGCACGACGGAGGAGGTCACCTTCGGCGGTGGCGTGAAGGCCTGCGGCGGTACGTCGAAGGCCATGCGGGCGTCCGTGCGCCAGCCGCAGAGAACGCCGAGGCGGCCGTAATGGTCGTCATTGTCTTCAGCGACGATGCGAAGGCCGACCTCGCGCTGGAACATCAGAGTGAGCGATTCCCAGAAAGGCGGCCAGGTCTTCGGCAGCAGCCAGTTGACCAGCAACTGCGTGCCGACATTGTAGGGCAGGTTGGCGATGATGCGCACCGGTTCGCCGGGCGCCAACGCCTCGAAATCCGTCTTCAGCGCATCGCCTTCGATGACCGTCAGGCGGCCTGGGTAATGGTCCGAGATTTCCGCGAGCGCCGGCAGGCAGCGCGCATCGCGCTCGATGGCGATAACCCGTTTCGCGCCGAGCGCCAGGATGGCGCGCGTCAGGCCGCCCGGGCCGGGGCCGACCTCGATGACGGTATGGTTTTCTATGGGGCCGGCCGTGCGGGCGATCTTCTGCGTGAGGTTGAGATCGAGCAGAAAGTTCTGCCCGAGCGCCTTCTTCGCGTCGAGCCCATGGCGCTGGATGACGTCGCGTAGCGGTGGAAGTCCGTCGAGTGCGGCCATTATGCACGCTCCCCTGTTGTCCGCTCGTGGAGGCCAAGCGTATGGGCGAGCCGAATGGCGGCAAGCAGGCTGTCCGGCTTCGCGATGCCCTTGCCGGCGATCGCGAAGGCGGTGCCGTGGTCCGGCGAGGTGCGGATGAAGGGCAGGCCCAGCGTCGCATTGACGGAATCGTCGAAGCCGAGCGCCTTGGCCGGGATCAGCGCCTGGTCGTGATACATGCAGAGCGCCACGTCATAGGTCGCGCGGGCAGCGTCATGGAACATCGTATCGGCGGGCAGGGGGCCGACCGCATCGATGCCGGCTGCCTTCAGCCGCTCGACGGCCGGGCGCACGATCGCCTCGTCTTCCAGTCCGATGGTTCCGGTTTCGCCGGCATGCGGATTGAGGCCGGCAATGGCGAGCCGCGGGCGGGCAATGCCGAAACGCTGGCGCAGGTCCCGCTCGGTGATCGTCGCGGTTTCGACGATCAGTTCCTGTGTCAGGGCCGTCGGGACGTCCTTCAGCGGGATGTGAATGGTGACGGGAACGCTGCGCAGTTTCGGCCCGGCCAGCAGCATGACGGGAAGCGCCGCCTTGCCGGTCGCCTTCGCCGCAAGATCGGCCAGGAATTCCGTATGGCCGGGAAAGCTGAAGCCGGCATCATAGAGCACGGCCTTGGCAATCGGGTTGGTCACGATTGCGGCTGTGCGGCCGGCAAGCGTCAGGTTGACCGCCGTTTCGATGGCGCCTGTAATTGCCGCTGCATTGCGCGAATCCGGTCTGCCCGGCGTGACGGGCTCGCGGCAATCGCAAGCCATGACTGGCAGCGCGTCCGGAAACAGCCGAGTGGCCTCTTCCGGCGTCGCGTTCGCAACGGCGATGTCGAGGCCAAGCAGTGCGGCGCGCTCACGCAGCACCCGCGCATCACCGATGTAGAGAAAGGGCGGCAGCGAGAGGGCATGACGGTTCGACCAGAGGGCGAGCGTTATATCCGGTCCGATCCCCGCCGGATCGCCCATAGTGAGCGCCAGCGGAGGCATGTTCGTCATCGTCATGGGACCTTGCCGTCAAGCGGTTGCGAGGGGCAGGTGACCGCCCGTCAAATCGGGATCAACGTTCGGTGATGGTCGCTTTCTTGCGCAGTTCGGCGAGGAATTTCTTGCTGTTTGCGTCTTCCTCGCCGCTCTTCTCCTTGCCGATGTCCTCGGCACGGAAGACCGTTTCGGCCGCCACGTCGTCATTGACCTCGCGCTTCTTGCAAATCGCGAGATATTCGACGCCGCGCTCCGTGACACGGGTGCCGGTCGTCATGCCGTCGGTCTTTTCGATGAGCGGCTTCCAGTCGGCGGGCATTTCAGGCGCCAGAACACGGCCGAGGTCGCGGATCGAAACATCCCGCATCGTCGCGGCAAAAACCTTGGCCTGATCGCAGCCGGGGAATTTCGAGCGCGAGGCTTCCGCCTCCTGCTTGCGCTTGCCGAGAATGGCGTTGCGCTTCTTCTCCGGCACGACGAAGATCACCTGCTTCAGGAAGTATTCGGTTGTAACCGGCTTCTTGCCGCCGTTTTCCTGCATGCGCTGCATCAGCGTCTTGCTATCGGCGCCGCGACCATAGCGGGCATTGACCAGGCGCGGCCAGCTCATCTGCACGGCGATGTACTGCTTGAAATGGTCGACGCCGACGCCAGCCTGGTTGAGGATCTTCGCCATCTGGTCGGGCGACATCCTGTTGGACGCCGCAAAACGCGCGAAGGCGGTGTCCACGTCGCTGGTGCTGACGGACGCCTTCGCACGCAGGATTTCGCCGCGCTTGAGCGTGTCCTCGATCATCTGCTCGCGGGCCAGCGCACGTACATTGCCCTTGGCGCGCTGCAACTTCAGAAAGTTGGCACGGCTTTCGACGTCGCCTGAGGTGATCGGCGTGTTGTTGACGACGGCGATGACCGAGCTTGCAGCCTGGGCACTGCCAGCTGGAAGCGTCAGCGTCACGGCAGCGGCCAAGGCCACGCCCATCATCATGGAACGTACCAGAGATTGTCTGCCCATCATGCCAGTCCCTTTCCCAAACCCGTTTCCACAGCCGTCGGTCTGCGTCCGCTCTGCACGCGCACGCTTTCCCGGCAGTGTTTCTCCCGGATGTGCATAATACATGCGGCCAAACGATGACAAGAGTGGAGCGATGCCCTCACTCGAAGCCGGTCAGCGTCGTATCGCCGACATGGATATCGCCCAGCGTGCGGAACATCAGGCGCGCGCCGATCGACCAGTCGTTCGCCGTGCTGCTGGATTTATCGCGTGTCTGCTCGTAGACGATCGAGAAGACGGTGTCGCGGTCGTCATAAGAAAAGCCGATGCCATTGCGCGACAGGCTCTTGCTCTTGAGGTCATAGGTGAGCGAGCCGAATACCGACCAGTAGTCCTTGAATTTGAAGGCTGCCGCACTCTGAAGTTCGCTGGCGTTCTTCGCCAGGCCGTAGTCAGGCTGTGCAGCGATGCGCGTATAGGTGAACTCGGTCTCGAAGCGAGCACCATCGAAGCGTAGCGACGTATCGGAACGGCGCACCGAGAGGTCGTCCTTGTCAAGCCGCGCGCTGGATGCAACCGAAAGGCCGTTCGGCAGGTCGATACCGGCCATGCTGACATAGTCGGACGTGTCGGTCTCGAGGCCGGAATTCGCACCGGCATTGACCAGGTCGTCGGTCGCAAACGAGTTCACGCCGCCGAGATGGAAGGACTGGCCGATGATGCTGCGCAGGCGCACGCCATTGTCGAATGTACCGGTGTAGCGCAGGCCGAGATTGGCGCGCGATCCACCCTCGATACGGTCGAAGCCGGAGAACTTGTCGCGCTCGAACAGATTGGTGGCGTCGAAGACGAAGCTCTGCGAGTCCTCGTTCGGCAATGCGCCGGCAAGATCTTCGTCCGGGCGGACATAGATCTGGGCGATCGGCTCGAAAAGATGCGTGCTGTAATCGGTTGTCGCCAGGATCGGGTAGCGTGCTTCGAGGCCGGCGGTCAGCATGGCGCGGGTCGCGCTGTTGTCGTCTTCGTAATCGCCGGCGTAACCCTTGGGCGCCGTCATATCGAGGCGCAGCATATCTCCACGCGCCGCCAGCATCGGGGTCAGCACGAGGCCACCAGGCACGATAAACTGACGCTTCCATTCCACTTCGCTGCTTAGCCGCGTCGTGCCGCCGGCGAGCCCGCGGAACCGATCGCTGCCAGGCTTGCTATCGGTTTTGCCCACGTTGTAGAAATCTTCGAGATCGCGCTGAACGTTGGTGATGTTGGTCGTAATGCTGAGTTCACCGCCAAGCACCGGCTGCGGCACGATATATTCGTGGTCCAGTGTCTGGGCAATCGCCTGCTTGCGCTCCAGCTTGTCCACTGGGTCGGCGTCCTGCACGTCGAAATAGAAGGCGCGCAGGTCGAAGCTGTTGCGGCGGCCGAGACCGGACAGGTAGAACTGGTTGGCGTGGATGCGATCGTCCAGGCCATCCAGGTCATAGGTGCGCGCGAAGTTGTTGTCGGTCTGCACCATCACATCCCAGCCGAACGCCCAGCGGGGATTGATCTTGAAGTCGCCCTTCGAGGCGACCATGCCGCGGAAGTCTTCGTACCGGTCGCTCGTACCACCCGTGAAAACGCTGGGGTTCCACTGATCGATGCCGGCGGCGCGCAAGGTCACCTGGCCGTTGTGAAAACGCTTGCGGAATTCCCCTTCGAGCAGAAAACCCTGGCGGGTCAGCACGGTAGGGGAGATCGTCGCATCCATGTCCGGCGCGATGGCGAAGTAATAGGGCGTCGTAACGCCGAAGCCGAGCTTCTGCTCATAGCCGAACTGCGGAAACAGGAAGCCGCTCTTCCGCTTGACCGTATGGTCCGGCACTTCCAGCACCGGAATATAGGCGATCGGCCTGCCGAACATCTCGAAGCGGGCACGCTCGAGCCGGATCGTCTTGGTGCGGCCGTTCTGCACGACGCGCTCGGCCTTGATCTGCCAGAGCGAGCGGTGCGTCGGGTTCGTGGCGCAGGGCGTGCAGGCGGTATAGACGGCGTGGTTGAGGATCATCTCCTCGCCGTTGACGCGCTCGCCGCTGGTCGCTGCCAGTTTGGTGAGGTCGGTCGTCTCGATGCGCAGCGCATTGACGAAGCCGTTGGCGAAATCGTCCGACAGGTCCATCTCATCGCCATAGATCCGGTTACCGGTCGGTTCGATGAGTTCGATATTGCCGTGCGCCGTCAACCGGCCGGTGTTCTGATTGTATTCGACCTGGCGGGCGACGAGCTTGTAGCCGCCATAGTTGATCTGCACCGCGCCGCGGGCGATCACCTTTTCCGTGTCGTTATTATAGACGAGTTCATTGGCAGCCAGGATGAGCTTTGCGTCATCCGGGATATTCGGTTCCATCGTCCGGATGTCCGGAGCCTGGGCCTGTGCGGGCAAGGCAGCGGCGGACACGATGGCGCCCATGGCCGCACCTGCAAGCAGGGCGGCTTTCGACCACCAATTCGTTTTGCGGGCGCCTGCCGCCACTAGCCGTCCTCCTGATGCAGAAGAATAGTCGCACCCAACGACATTGCGACGACCACTGGGAGCCAGGCCGCAACAAACGGAGGAACAACACCGCTGCTTCCAAATGCCTTCACAAGCACGGTGACGACATAAAGCATGAAGCCAGACAGGATTCCACCCAGAATCACCGCACGCGATTGATTAAACCGGCTAAATTTCAATGATACACAGGCCGCGATCAGCGTCATCGCAACCAGAAGCAGCGGCAGCGACAGCATGGAGTGGAACTGCGTTTCCATGGCGTTTGTGGGGAAACCGAACGACTTTGCCGCCTCGATCTTCCGTCCAAGGCTCAAAAATGGAATGGATTCAGGCTTTTCGAGACTCTCCTGAACGAATTCACGTTTCAGGTTGGTACGAAGCTGCGCCTCCTTGAGACGAACCGGCAATTCACCGACCCGCGTTTCGTTGACGTTGTTAAGCAGCCAGTAACCATCTTCCAAGGTTGCCGATTCGGCATCCTGGCGCAGCGTGATGCGACCGTCGGTATCGAAGTGGATGATGGTGACGTTCAGAAGCCGCGTGCCGTCGTCGAGCAGCGCCTTGGCGCCGATGATCGCCTGGTCGCCGCCGTAGATCTGGCGGATCCACGGTACGGCGTTTTCCGTGCGCGAGACGGTTGCGCCCCAGCTTGCTTCGACTTCCTGTGCCTTCTTGCTGCCCCAGGCGGCGATCGGGCTGATGATCAGCACCGCCAGGACCCCGAACAGAAAGGCGCCAACCACGAAGGGACGCAGGAACTGCCAGACGGAAATGCCGGCAGCACGCGTGACGACCAGTTCGTAGCGCCGGTTCAGCGAGATCAGCGCCGCCATGCCGGCAAAGAGCGCCACGAAGGGCACGGTCTGCATCAGGATCATCGGAATGCGCAGCGCCGTGACGAGCAGGCCGCTGGTCAGCGTATAGCCCGGCAGCGAGCCGATGCGGTTCGACAATTCGCTGAAATCGATGATGAAGATCAGCGAGAAGATGCCGAGCAGGAACCAGATGGTGGTGACGATGTAGCGGCGGAAGAAGTAGAGGCCGAGGGTCGGGATCATGGCTGGCCGCCTCCGGTGGGTGTCGAGCCCGCCCGCGTGAAGCGCGCCAGCACCCGGTCGCGCAGGTCCGTGAGCCGTTCGCCGAACGTCATCGGGATGTCGAGGCTCTTGTTGCGGCCAAGGAAGCGGATCGCCAACGCCGCTGTGACGATTGGAATGAGATACATGATGGGTATGAAATAGACGGACTCTTCGGCGTTGTTGGATGCGTAGAAGCTCAGCCAGCGCACGAAGAGTGCCGTCAACAGCGCCGTAAGCATGGGATGCACCCGCGCCTCGCGATGCGAGCGGGCATCGGCGCTTACGACGAGCGCGATCAGGCCGAAGACGGCGGGCAGCAGCCATTCCGTGAAGCGGCGGTGCAGCTCGGCGGTAAAGGCGCCCGGATTCTTCTCGAACTGCGGGTCCTTCGGATCCGGATTCAAGAGGTAGAACAGGTCGCGATCCTTGGCGCGGATGTTCGACTTGCCGAGGCTCTGCGTGAGGTCGGTGAGGTCGAAGGCGTAGGAATCGAACTTGATGATCGAGACATCGCCGTCCGGCAGCTTGCGGTGCACCTCGCCGTCCTTCATGACGAGCGCGGAGCTGTTTTCGTCCACCGCCCCTTCGCGGGCATAGTAGACGAGTTCGAAGCGCGGATCGCGCGTATCGGCAACGAAGAGGCCGCGCAGTACGCCGCCGTTGCGACGCTCCGCCACCTGCACATAGAGGCCGTCGGCGACCTTGCGGAAGGTGTTTTCCTGCACGACGGCGGAGAGCATGTCGGCATGCGCCGTGGCGATCATCTTGCGCACGGCGACACGCGAATAGGGTTCGGCGAAGTTGTCGACGGCGAAGGATACGAAGCTCATCGCGATCGCGAGGATCATGACGGGGCGGATGATGGTGACGCGCGAGGCGCCGGCCGAATTCAGCACCGTCAATTCCGAATCGGAATTCATCACGGTCAGCGTCTGCGACACGCCGATAACGAGCGCGAAGGGCAGGATGATCGGGATGACGGAGGGAATGATCAGCGTCGCGAGCTTCAGGAAGGCGAAGATCGACTGGCCGCTGTCCGTAACGAGATTGACGCTGGCCAGCGCCTGCGTGACCCAGACGATACCGAGCAAGGGCACGAGCGTGGCGACGAACATGAGCGACGCCCGCCGCAGGATATAGCGCTCGATCAATTTCATCGTTTCGTCCGCGTTTCCGACAAGCGGCTCCGGTGTCGTGCTAGGGCACCCGTCGGAACAGCCATGGGCATATAAGCTTTCTTCAGCCGGATGCTATAGCCAGGAGTCTCCACTCCGATGGAAAATTTATGGCGAACAAGCATGCTTAACCTTCTGTAAACAAGGTGACGCATCTTGCCAAGCGCCGCAAAAGCGACAAGGAATTGATGCGATTTGCGGGCTCCCAGGCGGGATGACAGGCCCGTCGGCTGACATTCGGAGTAAATCATGGCTTCCAGGTTCGACATCGGTTTCGCAAAGACGGCACGCGCTTCGGGCGGCCTCGCGATTCTTCTGCAAATTACCGGCGGTGAGGCGGCCGGTGTCGGGGAGGTCGATCCGGAAGGTGTTGTCGCGCGCGCCGCGGCGGTTGCGAAATTCACCGGCAAGGCGCTGAAAAGCCTCGACGTGCTGGCGCCGCACGGCGCACCGGTGGATCGTATTCGCATCCTCGGCCTCGGCGAGGCCGACAAGCTCGTTGCGCATGACTGGCTGAAGGCCGGCGGAGCCGCCGCTGCCAAGATCGCAGGCGTTGAAAAGGCGGTGATCTACATCGATGCGCCGGGAGTTACCGTGACGGCGAAAAATGCCGCCGATTTCGCGCTCGGCATGCAACTCGGCGCCTACAGCTTCGATATTTACAAGACGAAAAAGAGCGAGGACGACGAGGCGAAGGCCGGCAAAGCGACCAAGGTGACAATCGTCACTGCCGTTGCCACGGCCGCAAAGAAGGCGAACGACATTTCCGATGCCGTCGCGGAGGGCGTGATTCTCGCCCGCAATCTCGTCAACGAGCCCGCCAACGTGCTCGGTCCGGTCGAGTTCGCCGACAAGGCCAAGGCTCTGGAAAAGCTCGGCGTCGAGGTGGATATCCTCACCGAGCGCGAGATGAAGAAGCTCGGCATGGCGGCGCTGCTCGGCGTTGCGCAGGGTTCCGTGCGTCCGCCGCGCCTCGCGGTCATGCACTGGAAGGGCGGCAAGGAGAAGGACCGCCCGATCGCCTTCATCGGTAAGGGCGTCGTCTTCGATACCGGCGGCATTTCCATCAAGCCGGCGGCTGGCATGGAGGACATGAAGGGCGACATGGGCGGTGCCGCTGCCGTCATCGGTCTGATGCACACGCTCGCCGCCCGCAAGGCGAAGGCTAATGTCGTCGGCATCCTCGGCCTTGTGGAAAACATGCCCGATGGTAATGCGCAGCGCCCCGGCGACATCGTCAAATCGATGTCCGGCCAGACGATCGAGGTCATCAACACGGATGCCGAAGGCCGCCTCGTGCTCTGCGATGCGCTCTGGTATTGCAACGAGACCTTCAAGCCGCAGTTCATGGTCAACCTCGCCACCCTGACCGGTGCGATCACCGTTGCACTTGGCAGCCACCATGCCGGCCTGTTCTCCAACGACGACACGCTTTCCGCGCGCCTCACCGCCGCCGGCCTTGCCACGCACGAACGCCTGTGGCGCATGCCGCTCGGCCGCGAATATGACAAGATGATCGACAGCAAGTTCGCCGACATGAAGAACACCGGCGGCCGCCTGGCCGGCTCGATCACCGCCGCGCAATTCCTGCATCGCTTCGTCAAGGACACGCCCTGGGCCCATCTCGACATCGCCGGCACCGCCATGGGCTCGCCGACCGACGAGATCAACCAGTCCTGGGGCTCCGGCTTCGGCGTGCGCCTGCTCGACGAACTGGTGCGCGCGAACTACGAGGGGTGACCAGCAGGTGAGTGAAGTCCTCTTCTACCACCTGACCGAATCGAAGCTCGAGGATGCGCTGCCGCCGCTCCTCGACAAGAGTCTCGAGCGCGGCTGGCGCGTCGTCGTGCAGGCCGGCGATGCGGAGCGCCGCGATGCGCTCGACACGCATCTGTGGACCTTTCGCGAGGACAGTTTTCTGCCGCACGGCACGGACGAGCAGGCGTTTCCCGCCGAGCAGCCCGTGTTGCTGACGACCACGCCGGACAATGCCAATGCGGCCAATGTCCGCTTCCTGATCGCCGGTGCCGAACCGCCGCCACTCGAAGCCTATGAGCGTGTGATCTTCATGTTCGACGGCTACGACCAGGCTGAGGTAGAGAGGGCGCGCGAGCACTGGAAACGCCTGAAAGGCGAGGGGCATCAGCTGACCTATTGGCAGCAGAACAGCGATGGCCGCTGGGTGAAGAAGGCTTGACCCCCTCAGCGCTCGGCCATCGCTCGCGGTTTAGTCGTAAAATGCTTCGACAAATTTCCGCCGACCAAGCATGAAGGCATCGGCGACGTGGCGCAGCGGCGCGAGGTCGACGTCGGATTTACCGGCCTTCACGATTTCGGCGAAGCGCTTGTAGAGCATAGGATATTCCTGCTCAGGCTCGTCGTGGACAAGCTTGCCGTCGATGGAGAGTTTCGCCCCGCCTTCGGACAACACCATTTCGCCGGCTTCCGTCTGGGCGACGATGTCCCAGCTCTGCTTGCCGGTCTGGCGCCAGTCGAAATCCGCCTTGAGGTCGAGACCCTTGGCATCGCTAAAGGTGATGGCGGCGGCAATCGGCGCGTCGCGGTTTTCCGGGAATTCCAGCGTGGCGGCAGTGATGAAGGCCGGGCGTGGCAGGATGTGGGTGACGATCGACAGCGCGTTGATGCCGGGATCGAACACGCCGAGACCGCCGGCCTGCCAGATCCATTCCTGGTTCGGGTGCCAGTGGCGCACGTCTTCCTTCCAGATCACCTGCATGGCGCGGATCGTCGTACCGGCGAGGAAGGTTTTGGCGGCTTCCACAGCCGGCGCGTAGCGCGAATGCCAGCTTGCGAAGAGCGAGAGCCCCTTCGAATCAGCAAGCGCTTCGAGGTCGGCGACTTCGGAGAGGGTCGCGCCCGGCGGCTTTTCGAGGAAGACATGCTTTCCGGCGGACAGCGCCTTCTCGGCGGCTTCGTAGCGGTATTGCGGCGGCATGCAGAGCGACACGGCGTCGATATCAGGCACCGCAGCGAGCATCTCGTCGATCGACTTGAAATTGTCGATGCCATCCACCGTGCCATGGCGGCTTGCCGCGGCGATCAGCCTGTAGTCGCTGTTCTTTGCGACGGCCGGAAGATGCTGGTCGCGCACGATCTTGCCGACGCCGACGATTGCGAGATTGATCGGGGACATGGCTCCACCCTCATTTGTATGATGATTTCCCTCCTCTAGCACAAACGGCGCCGCTGGCAAGCGGCGCCGTTTGTTTGGAGCGGGGTGAGGGGCGTCTACTGCCCGAACTGCGGTGGCGAATCGAGGCCGAAGCTCGGGGCGCTGTCGAGCCCGCTGCCGCCTTCCGTGCCCGGCACCAGGATCTGGATGCTGTCGAGATCCTGCACCACGTCCTTGTCGAGGAAGTAGGTCACCATTTCCGGGAAGGCGATCAGCAGGCCGACGAGGATGAGCTGCAGGATCAGCCAGGGGATAGCCCCCATATAGATATCCCGGGTCTTCACCGTCTTCGGCGCGATGCCCCTCAGGTAGAAGAGCGCAAAGCCGAAGGGCGGGTGCATGAAGCTCGTCTGCATGTTGGCGCAGATCATCACGCCGAGCCAGATCAGGTCGATGCCGAGCGCCTGCGCGGCGGGCGCGATGAGCGGCACGATGATGAAGGCGATCTCGAAGAAATCGAGGAAGAAGGCGATGACGAAGATGAAGATGTTGACGAAGATCAGGAAGCCGACGACGCCGCCCGGCAGCGAGGTCAGCATTTCCTCGATCCAGTGGCTGCCGCCGACACCCTGGAAGACCAGGGAGAAGACACGCGCGCCGAGCAGGATGAAGACCACCATGGCGGTGAGCCGCATCGTCATGTCCATGCCCTGGTAGATGAGCTTCCAGGAGAGGCGGCCGTTCATCCAGGCGAGCAGGATGGCGCCCACCACGCCCATGGCGCCCGCTTCCGTCGGCGTGGCAAGGCCCATGAAGATGGTGCCGAGCACGATGAAGATCAGCGCCAGCGACGGCACCATGCCGCGAATGCACTTCCAGTACAGCGGCCAGCCGCGCAGCGTGCGAGCTTCCGGCGGAAGGGCCGGAACATAGTGCGGCCGGAAGATGCTGAGGATGAACACCCAGCCCATGAACAGCAGCACCTGCACGATGCTGGCGCCGGTCGCCCCGATATACATGTCGCCGGGTGATTTTTGGAGCTGGTCGGCCAGCACGATCAGCACCAGCGAAGGCGGGATGAGCTGGGTGATGGTGCCTGACGCCGCGATGACACCGGTGGCATGGCGGATGTTGTAGCCGTAGCGCGTCATGACGGGCAACGAAATGAGGCCCATGGCGATGACCGAGGCGGCGACGGTGCCGGTGATCGCGCCGAGCACGGCGCCGACGAGGATGACGGCATAGGAAAGACCGCCGCGCACGCCGCCGAAGAGCTGGCCGAAGCCGTCGAGCAGGTCTTCCGCCAGTCCGCACCGTTCCAGGATCACGCCCATGAAGGTGAAGAAGGGGATGGCCAGCAGCAGGTCGTTGGAAAGCACCGAGAACAGCTGGTAGGTGAGGTTGCCGAGGAAATCCGGTGCGATCACCCCGAGTTCGATCGCGACGAAGCCGAAGAACAGGCCGACCGCCGCGAGCGAGAAGGCCGCCGGATACCCGATGACCATGAAGAAGATCAGGCCCACGAACATCATGGGCGCCATGTAGTGGATGATGAACTGGATCATTGCAGCGGCTTCTCGTAGGCGAATTCGCGGACGTAGCCGTGGGTGAACACGAGAACGCATTTGATGATTTCAGCGAGGCCTTGCAGGCCGACGAGGCCGAAGCCGAGCGGGATCATCAGCTTGGCCGGCCAGCGCGGCAGGCCGCCGGCATTGTTGGACCCCTCGTTGGTGACCCACGAATCGACGAACCACGGCCAGGTGAAATAGATCATCAGCACGCATATCGGCAGCAGGAAGAAGATGCCGCCAAGCAGGTCGATCCAGGTGCGCGTGCGCTCGCTGACCGAGCCGTAGATCAGGTCGACACGCACATGCTCGTTGACTTTCAGCGTCCAGGCGCCGCCCAGCATGACCATACCGGCGAACATGTACCATTGCGCTTCGGAGAGCGTGTTGGAGTTGTTGCGGTAGAGGTTGAGCATGAACTCGAAAATGCCGACGCCGCCGACATTGCGCTCCATCCAGAGGATGCCGTCGGTGGAGTAGCGGAAGATCGCATTGAAGGCTGCGGTCAGCGACGAAAGCAACACGAGCCAGACCGCGATGATCGAAACCCGCCGGCTCAGTTCGTCGATGACGCCGGTGATACGTAAAGCGAGAGCCAAGTTCCCCTCCCTCCGTTTTCAATGAACGGATTGACCGGTGCCGGAGCCTACAGCGCTGCGCGTCTTTGATGCGCGGCAGTCACTGCAGAATGATGCATTATTGCTCCGGATGAAACGAAGACGGCGGGATCATGGATCCCGCCGTCTGAATGCCAGCTCAGCCGAGCTTGCCGGCGCGCTGTAGCTGCATCATGAAGGTGTCGTTGGTGTACTCCGCCACCTGCTGCCACAGGAAGGTTTCCTTGCGGAAGGCCTTGATGGAATCCCAGATCTTCTTGAAGTTGGCGTTGCTGTCTTCCATCTCCGCATAGGTCTTTTCGGACTGGTCGAAGCAGGCGGTCAGGATTTCCGGGCTGAACGGGCGCAGTTGCGCACCGGCGGCGACGAGTTTCTTGATCGCCGTCGGGTTCAGGTAGTCGTACTTCTGGAGCATATTGGCGTCGGTGGCCTGCGCCGCCGTGCGCATCAGCGACTGGTAGTGCTTCGGCAGTTCGTCGTACTTCGCCTTGTTGAACATCAGGTGCACGGTCGGGCCGCCTTCCCAGAAGCCCGGATAGTAGTAGTAGGGCGCGACCTTCTGGAAGCCGAGCTTCTCGTCGTCATAGGGGCCGACCCATTCGGCGGCGTCGATCGTGCCCTTTTCCAGCGCCTGGTAGATTTCGCCGCCGGCGATCTGCTGCGGGATGACGCCGAGCTTGGCGACGATTGCGCCGGCAAAGCCTCCGATGCGCATCTTGAGGCCCTTGAGGTCCTCGACGGTCTTGATTTCCTTGCGGAACCAGCCGCCCATCTGCACGCCGGTATTGCCGCCGGGCAGGGCATAGATGTTCTGCGTGGCGAAGAATTCGTTGCAGAGGTCGATGCCGCCGCCATGGTAGTGCCAGGCGTTCATGCCGCGCGCATTGAGCGCGAAGGGAACGGCGGCCGCGAGCGCCCAGGTGGGGTCCTTGCCCCAGTAATAGTAGGCGACGGTGTGGCAGGCCTCGACCGTGCCGGCGGAGACGGCGTCGGCGGCCTGAAGGCCGGGCACCAGTTCACCGGCCGCAAAGGGCTGGATCTCGAAATTGCCGTCGGTCGCTTCGGAAAGGTATTTCGCGAAGGTCACCGCGCCGCCATAGATCGTGTCGAGCCCCTTGGGGAACGACGAGGTCAGGCGCCAGGTGATCTTCGGATTGGTCTGCGCAATTGCAGGGGCTGCAAGCATGGTCGCGGCTGCACCGCCCACGCCGGCAACACCGGCCTTCTTGATGAATGAACGACGATCCATAGATTTCCTCCCAATGGCGAGCAGGGCTCCTCTTCCCTGCTCTCGTGTCATCACGCGGGAGCTAATCATGTCGGGTTGGGGGTTTCAAGCCAAGCAGGGGAAGAACGGGTAAAGGCGCTCCTACGACTTTCGTCTTAGGGCGCGCTTCCCGCTATCTGCCTGTTTTTTGTGCGTTTCTCGCGCCGCTACTGTGCTCTTGCCGGCAGCAGGGCCGGCCGGCCGGGTTTGTTACCCAGTCATCGCTTCTTCGTACTCGGCCGAAAGCTCCAACCACTGTTCCTCGGCGTCGTTCAGCTTGTCGACGGCCAGCGAACGCAGCTTGGCCTTTTCCGTAGCCTTCGCCGGGGTCTTCTCGTAGAGCACCGGGTCCGCAAGCTCCGCATCAAGAAGCTGAATCTGCTTGTGCAGTTTCGCCGTCAACGATTCGATTTCGTTGATCTTTTTCTTGAGCGGCGCGAACTGGGCGCGCCGGTCCGCATTGGCCTTGCGCTGGTCCGCCTTGTTGGTCGTATCGCTGCCGTTCGTCCCCTTTTCCTTGTCGTCCTTTTTGCCGGACTGGACGATGAGGCTGCGATACTCCTCCATGTCGCCGTCGAAGGTCTTCACCGTGCCGTTGTTGACCAGCCAGAGCCGGTCGACGGTCGCCTCGATGAGGTGGCGGTCATGCGAAATCAGGATGACGGCGCCTTCGTAGTCGTTCAACGCCTCGATCAGCGCGCGGCGGCTGTCGATGTCGAGATGGTTGGTCGGTTCGTCGAGGATCAGGAGGTTCGGCGCGTCGAAGGCGGCAAGGCCCATCAGCAGGCGGGCCTTCTCGCCGCCGGAAAGATCCTTGGCGGGCGTGGACATCTTTTCCGTGGCAAGGCCCATCTGCGCCACGCGGGCGCGCACCTTGGCTTCCGGCGCCTCCGGCATCAGCCGGCGGACATGTTCGACGGGCGACTGCTCGGGTATGAGGTCATCGAGCTGGTGCTGCGCGAAGAAGCCGATCTTCAGGCTTGGTGCACGCTTCACGGTGCCGGATTCCGCCTCCAGCCGCCCGGAGATGAATTTTGCGAAGGTAGACTTGCCGTTGCCGTTCGAACCGAGCAGCGCGATGCGGTCGTCATTGTCGATGCGCAGGTTGATCTGCTTGAGGATCGGTTGTCCCGGCGTATAGCCGACAGCACCGCCTTCGATGGCGATGATCGGCGAAGCGGGCTGCTTTTCCGGCTCCGGAAAGGTGATCGGCTGCACATGCGTCTCGATGACGGCGGCGACCGTGCCCATGCGCTCCAGCGCCTTGACGCGGCTCTGCGCCTGCTTGGCCTTGGTGGCCTTCGCCTTGAAGCGGTCGATGAAGCTTTGCAGGTGTTTGCGCGCGGCGTCGTTTTTCGCCTTCGCCTTCATTTGCAGCTCGTCGTTCTCGGCCTTCTGCCGCTCGAACTGGTCGTAGGAGCCGCGATAGAAGGTCAGCTTCTGCTGGTCGAGATGAACGATGGCGTTGACAGCGGTGTTGAGCAGATCGCGGTCATGGCTGATGATGATGACGGTGTGCGGATAGCGCCGCACATAGTCTTCCAGCCACAGCGTGCCTTCGAGGTCGAGATAGTTGGTCGGCTCGTCGAGCAGGAGCAGGTCCGGCTCGGAAAACAGCACGGCCGCCAGCGCCACGCGCATGCGCCAGCCGCCCGAAAAGCTCTTGGCCGCCCGCTGCTGCGCCTCATGGTCGAAACCGAGGCCGGCAAGGATGCTTGCGGCCCGCGATTCGGCTGAATGCGCACCGATATCGGTGAGCCGTGTCTGGATTTCGGCGATGCGATGCGGGTCGGTCGCGGTTTCCGCTTCTTTCAGCAGAGCGGCGCGCTCCTTGTCGGCGGCCAGCACGATCTCGATCAGCGAATCGTCCGTGCCCGGCGCTTCCTGCGCCACCTGGCCGATGCGCGCATTCTTCGGCAGCGAGATGCTGCCGGCCTCGGAGGCAAGCTGGCCGGTAATGATGCGAAACAGCGTGGACTTGCCGGTGCCGTTGCGCCCGACGAGACCCACTTTCACGCCGCTCGGCAGCGAAAGGGATGCGTTATCGATGAGGAGACGCCCGGCAATGCGGGCGGTGAGGCCGGAAATCGTGATCATGCCGGGTCTATAGAGCAATTTCTGCAAAAGTGCGAAGCGGTTTTGTGCCCGCAATCGCGTCAAAAAAGCAGGGGTCGCGCGGTGGCCGAAGACAAGCCTTCAGGCGGCGGAATTGCGATAGCCGCGACCAGCCCGGTCTGCCACCTCTGCGGAATAGATGCGCAGCGCAATGTCCGTCTCCGCGGCATAGGCGAGCGCCTGGTCGGCCTGATCGTAGAACATCATCGGTGAGTTGGCCGAATCGCTCATGGAAATGCCGGCCGTCAGCGTCAGGAAGCCAGCAGGCAACTCGCGGTTCATGAAGGGAAACGGCTTTTCCGCAACGCTGCCCGCGATGCGCCGTGCGATGGTGACCGCAATCTCGCGGCTGACATCGGAAAGCAAAAGACAGAACAGGTCCGGCCCGGTGCGGGCGACGAAATCGTCCTTCTTGACCGAACGGCGGAAAATGGCGGCAAGCCGCTTCAACGTCTTTTCGGCGGCACCCGCCGGGTGCGTCTCGGCGAATTCCCGCAATTGCTCGACGCGGAACAGGAGGAGAGCAGACGTGCCGTCGGCGGCTTCCGTCTGGAAAAACACCTTCAGCCGCCCGAGCAGCGCGGCGTGGTTGGCAAGGCCTGTCACCGGATCGTGCGTCAACGCCTCGCGGCTGACGGCAAGGCCGGAACGCAGGCCGTCGAGATGGGCATGCAGGTCTTCGATCCGCGTCGCGGCGGAGCGGTCGGCGCCCAGAATATCGCGCAGGATGGACAGGAGGCGGACCGTGTCGCTGGCGAAATCCGAAATGCCAAGCACGGGGTCCTTGCCCATGCGCGCGGCGATCTCTTCCAGTTCCTGCATGGCGGCCGCTCGCTGCCGGCGGCTCGACTCGGTGGTTTCCGCGACTTCGGAGAGCACCCGCACGGCCTCGCCCGCGGCCTGGCCGGCGGCGAGCACATTGTGGCTCGGCAGCGAATGGCGCAGCGCAATCGAATCGAGCGCAGCCTGCTCCGGCGCCTTGCCGAGTGCTGCGATCTCGCGGGCGACGCCGGCATTGCCGCTCAGCGCCTCGAACAGCAGTTCATAATTCCGCGGCAACCCGGCAATGCCGAGATTGGCCATCACATGCGCAATGCGCGCCGTGATCGGCGGAACGGTCGCCTGGGGATCTTTCGGGACGGAGGTGGGCTTGCTGCTCATGAAACGCCGTTACATGGGGCGCAGCGGTAGGCGCGTGCGCTCGGGTTGTGTCAATCGGCGTAACTATCGGATTGCGCGGTTAATTTTGCGTGTGCTGAAAGAAGATTGAGCCGGAGTGGACAATGCGCAAAGCCGCCTGTCGCTCCGGCGTGCGGGCGGCGCGCATCGCTGCCGCCGCCAGGGTTGGTCAGGCCGTCCGACGGGCGAGCGGGATGACCCGCATCATCTGCCCGATCACCGTTGCGCGTGCCGGCTCCTTGGCGCGCGGCGCGCGGTTCTGCTGAAGCTCGCGCATGGCCGCCGCATAACCCTCGGCGCGCGCCTCCGTCAGCGCCACCTCGAAGGTCTTTTCGATCACCGGATAGCATTCCTCCGGCAGGTAGGCATTCGGGGCATCGGTGCCGTAGACCCGCGCCATCTTGCTAAGCGTGCTACCGAGCAGGGCTGCCCACTCTTCGGTCGTTCTTGCCATTGTTTTTCCTCTCTCAGGATGAGGCAGCGCCGTCCGGCGTCAGCCCCAATGGCAGCGACTATCCCATCATCGATCGCCCGTGCCTGTCACTTGGGTAACAGGACGAAGCGGCCCCCAAGATCGATGCCGAGCGCTTCCATATCATGCGACTGTATCACTACTGTTGCAGGAACCGAAGATACCACTCGCCCTAAAATTTAGGGGTGTTTTGCTCCCGGTTGCGCACGAAAAATCGTGTTCGCGCGGTGCCGGAGCGGCCACGATCACGGCTTTTTCAACGTTTGGAAGTCGATGTTCTGGCTTTGTTTGCCGCTGGAGCGAGAGATTGCGGTATTTGGCCTATCTACAAGGCCCACATTGGAGTAGCACGACGGAAACATCATTGGAGAGCTACCCATGACCGCCGACGAGAAGAACCAGATCATCGTCAATGCTTTCCACAATCCGCGCTACGGAATTTCCCCGACAGCCACGCGCGGTGCCGTCGAAAGCCATTCCAAGAAGCACGGCCTTGCCGGCCAGGAATACAAGGACGCCTTGGCCGCCGCCATGGAAGCCGGGCTCATTGCCCAGATGGCCGACTCGGCCCTGTCCATCCGCAATGCCGGTCGCGCTCTACTGCCGAGACGCTAGTCGTCAGGCACGGCAGCACGCGACCCTTTCGGCTGCCCTTATTTCATGAACACCGTGCCCTCGGTGCGGACGAAATAAATCAAGTCTAATGTGATGCTTGGTCCGCCAACCGCCGTCAGCATGCCGTGGCACTGGCCACGGTGATGGGTCTGGTGGTTGAAGACATGCGCGAGCGCCGGGCCGAGCGGGTGGGTGACGATCGTCGGGTTGGTGAGCGGGCTATAGGTGAAATCGGCCGCGATCCTTTCCTCCGTCAGCGAATCGGCGAAGGCCGACAGCCGCGCATCCTGCGCCTGCCGCGCTGCCCGCAGGCCCGCGAAATCCTCGTGCAGGATGGTGTCGAGGCTGGTGGGCGCATCGCCTTCCCCGGTAAAACGCTTCATCCAGATACGGTCTGCGGTCAGCAGATGGTTCAGCGTGCAGTGCAGCGAGCCGAAGAACGCGCCGAGATTCTGGCGGTAGGCAATATCGTCGAGCTTGCCGACTTCCTCGTAGAGGATGCGGTTGGCCCAGGCATTGTAGGCGGCAAGCATGCGGTAATGGTCGCGCATTGGGGTCTCCCTGATCGCTGGACTATAGCGCAAGCCCGCATTGGCGGCGTGAATGCCACCCATGAAATTATCTGATTTGCACAGTCGGTCGCGCTGCCTTTCAATAGACGAAAGCAAATGACGAGGCTCCGATGACCCGACTGCTCTATGCGCTTTCCGGCGCCGACAGAACCCGCCAGTTTTCACCGCATGTCTGGAAGACGGTGATGGCGCTCGCGCACAAGGGCCTCGACTACGAGACCGTGCCGGTCTGCTTCACCGAGATCCCGGCCATCGAGGGCGGCGGCACGGCGACGGTGCCGCTGCTGCGCGACGGCGAGCGTCTGGTGCATGACAGTTTCGCCATCGCGCTCTATCTCGATGAGGCCTATCCCGACCGGCCGTCGCTGTTTGGCGGCGAGGGCGGCAAGGCAATGGCCCGTTTCATCGAAAACTGGTCGCAATCGACCCTGCACATGGCCATCACCCGCATCGCCATCCTCGACATCCACAACCTGCTCGATCCGACGGACCAGGCCTACTTCCGCCGCAGCCGGGAGGCGCGCCTCGGCGCCTCGCTGGAGGACATCGCCGCTGCCGGCAAGGTGGAGATCGCGGATTTTGCCAAAAAACTCCAGCCATTGCGCAACATGCTGAAGATCCAGCCCTTCATCGGCGGCGAAAGCCCGCTTTTCCCGGACTACATCGTCTTCGGCGCGCTGCAATGGTTGCGCACCACGGCCGGAACGAATATGCTGGAAGAGGATGACCCGGTGGCCGGCTGGTTTCGTCGCTGCCTCGATCTGTACGGCGGCGTGGGCTATCGTGTGACGGCTGCGTGAAACTTTACCCCTGACATTGCCAATCACCGCGCCCCCCTTGTTTTGCCGGGCGTTGGCGGCTATGGAACCGCCACTTTCACCGGAAAAAACCAAGGGAATTGTGAAAATGGCGATTGAACGCACCTTTTCGATGATCAAGCCGGACGCGACGAAGCGCAACCTGACCGGCGCGGTCACCAAGATGCTCGAAGATGCAGGCCTCCGCGTCGTTGCTTCCAAGCGCGTCTGGATGAGCACGCGCGAAGCCGAAGGTTTCTACGCCGTTCACAAGGAACGCCCGTTCTTCGGCGAACTGGTTGAAGGCATGACCTCCGGCCCGACGATCGTCCAGGTTCTCGAAGGCGAGAACGCGATCCTCAAGAACCGCGAAATCATGGGCGCCACCAACCCGGCCAACGCCGACGAAGGCACGATCCGCAAGACGCATGCGCTGTCGATCGGCGAGAACTCGGTTCACGGTTCCGACGCTCCGGAAACCGCTGCCCAGGAAATCAAGTACTGGTTCTCCGACACCGAAATCGTCGGCTGAATCGGATTGTCCGGCCACGGCCGGAACGCATTGAAATGATTCCGGAACCGGGGCCGCAAGGCTCCGGTTTTTCATTGTGCGGGATCGAACTTGAAGATCGGCTGGCCGGACAGCAACATCGCCTCTGCCTGATGATGCAGGACGCTCGCGCAGGTTCGATCGAGCCGCGTCGCAAGATCCGTCGCCAGCGCCAGCCTGATCTCCACCGGCTCCGTGGCGAGAACGAAATCGGCAAGTCGCGCAGGATCGCCGGCTGCAAACAGCAGTTCGGCGACGACGGGCGCCTTGCCGGCGTCTTTTGCAAAAGCTGTCAGCGGCGCCGTTTTCAAGGCCACGGCCAGTTCCAGCCAGAGCGGCCATTCCGTTCGGAATTTCGTGCTCAGCTCTGCCGGCATGTCCGGTGGGGTGTCGGCTTCTGCCTTTAAAAAGGGCGTGAAGGCCTCGATCGCAATCAGCCGGTCGATCATGTCGCGCACCGAAACATCACCGGCCGGACGCTGGGAACGCACGCCATAAAAGGGGATGCTCGCGAGCCCCTCATTAAGCGCATCGGTGTTTTCCGAGGCTGCCCGGAGTGCGCGGTATGCTGTCAGCCAGGCCGCATCGAGCGTGTCGTCCGGCTTGATGCGCCCGGTATCGATGTCCGCGATAAGAGCCTGTGCCGCTTTCACCGTGGCGGCGACATCGCCGGACTGGTTGAGATGGGTCATGAGGAAATCGCGTTCCGGTTCCCGGGCTGCGGCGATCGATACGATATGGATGTTTCGCCGCATGGCCTCGGATGCGGCATCCAGCACCGGAACGCGCGGCAAGGCCATGTTGCCTACCAGGGCAGGCGCCCAACTCCATACCTGCGTCAGATCCCGCAGTTTCGCTGGTTGCGCGAAGCCGGCCACGAAGGTGGACCAGGCGGTGCGGTCGCGCTGCATCGCAACGAGCCCGGCCTGGAGGAAGAACAGGCCATGGCGACCCGCCGCTGCGGCAAGGGCGGCCTTCTGTTCATCCGGCCAGTCCACGATCGCCGGCACGATCGGCTGGCTGATGCGGATTTGCCTCTCGGGCGGCAGGGCGGCGATCATGGCAAGCAGTTTCTCCCCGTCGCCATGCTGGAGGATTGTGCGCAGGGTGGAGATCTGCGCACCGAGTTGGGCGGGGTCGCCGGCATCCTTCGAAACCGCATCGAAACCGCCCCGCACGGCGTCGATTGCGCCGGCGAGATCGGCCGCCTCGCGCACACCGGCATCGCTGAGGCCATGGGCGAGTGTGGCTGCGGCGTCCATGGCAAGGCCGCCATAGCGGATCTTGAGGTAGGCTGCCTCGGCGCCCACGCCTCGTGCTTTCAGCCGCGAGAGTTTTTGCCGATCGGCGAGCACCGTGTCCGCAAGCGTCAGGATCGCGGCCCTTGCCGGGCAGGCGGGCGGTTCTTCGGCCCGGACACCCAGTGGCAGCAAAGCGAGACCGATCGCCAGAGCAGGCAGCAACCTCATGCGCGTATCCTCCCGGTCGGAACCGTTTCAGACGGGACGCGTGAGCTTTGCCGAATATTCGTCAGACGGGATATTCGTCAGGCCCAATATTCATTAGGTTGGGCAGGTCGCCATTTCAAAATGCTCCGGCGCCTTGCCGTTCTTGAAGACCTCCGGGTTTTTCTCGTAGCCGGGGCCGACGACGAGCGCCTTGGCCGGCAGGATGCTCTGGTCGGCGCTGGAGGTTACCTGCGTCTCCAGCGATTGCAGGCTGCGGCCGTCAGGGCCGATGACGGCAATAGTGACCTTGTAGGGCTGGTCCTTCTTCACGCAGGTTATGTCCGGGCTTTCCAGCACCACGCGCGTCAGGTTGGGGAAAATCTTGCGCTCCAGCGTCAGCGGCGCGCCGCCGGCCGGGTTCTCGAACTCGGCCTTCACGACGGAGCCTTCCGGCAGCGGCTCGGTCTGTTCCAGCGTGACGAGATAGGTCGCATAGGCGAGACGGTAGTTGAAGACGAACATCTTTCCGGTGAGTTTTAGCGGATCCGGCCCCGTCTCGCGCTGGCAGGCGGCGAGAAGAAGAACGAGCGGCAGCGCGATCAGCAAAGACTTCCTCATGATCGTGGCTCCTCGCGGTTGCGGTGATAATGGCGGCTGGCCTTCGCCCGGTTGCCGCAGACCGCCATGTCGCACCAGGCGCGCGAACGGTTGCGGCTGCGGTCGAGGAAGAGCCATTGGCAGTTCGGGCAGATTTTCAGCCGCTCCGGCTCCGGCCGCGCGATCAGCAGGAGGGCGGAGCGGGAGGTCGCGGTATCGAGCGCCTGCGGGCGCATGCCGGATAGCCGCAGCGACGCCGAAATGGCGTCCAGCAGGTCGGCAAGCAATGTGGGCATACCGGTCCCCAGGATTTCGGCGCGAAAATGCCGATCGATCGCTTCGCGCAGGTCGATCAGCCCCGTGCGAGCGTGCGCGCTGACCGGCTCAAGCGCGCCGAAGACATCACGCTCACCCCCATGCCGGTTTGCCCCGGCGGGAAAGGCGTCCATCACGGCGGGGTCGGCAAAACGATCGATCCGCCGCTCCGGTTCGGCGCGCAGCACGACGGAGTTCGCCACATCCAGCGCAAGCGCGCCGCCGGAAAAACGATGCGGGGTCCAGGAAAATGTCATGGGCATATTCTAACTGGTAAAAGACGTTTTGTCAGTTATATTTCATCGCACGAAAGAGACGCAAAGATCGCTCTCTGCGAAATTGCGTGAACGCGGAAGCATCCGGACCCGATGGCCTATTTCCTGCAGCAGATCGCGAATGCCCTGCCGGTCGCCGCGCTCTATGCGGCGCTTGCCTTCGGTTACTCGATCGCTTTTGCCGTAACGCGCCGGGCGGATATCGCTTATGGCGCGCTCTTCGCTTTTGCCGCGCAGATGTTTGTGCTGTTTGCCGGTTTCGGCTGGACGCAGCTGTGGCTGGTTTTGCCCGCTGCGCTGGCCTTTGGTGCAGCGGTCGCCTTGTTTTACGGTGTCGGCGCCGGCCTCGTCATCGGGCGCCACGTCATGCGGCCGCTCGCCTTTTCTTCGGACAACACGGTGGTGGTGGCGGCGCTTGGCGTCGTGCTGGTGCTGATGGAGACGGCGCGGCTCGCCTCAGACACACGCAGCCTCTGGTTGCCCCCGCTGCTTGGCACGCCGGTGGTGTTCTGGAACGATCCCGCTTTTCCGGTCGTCTTGACTGTGTTGCAACTGGCAAACACGCTGGCCATGGTGGCAATCGTCGTCATAGGCCACATGTTTCTCGCCCGCTCCGCCTGGGGTCGTCGCTGGCGGGCGGTTTCGGAAGACCGGCTGGCGGCAGAGCTGTGTGGGGTGGATGCCGAGGGCGTCTACCTCACCGCCTATGCGGGGGCGGCGCTGATTGCCAGCCTCACCGGCATTCTCGCCGTCTCCTACTACGGCAACATGGATTTCGGCGCCGGCCTGGTCTTTGGCGTGAAAGTGCTGTTCATCGCCGCGATCGGCGGGGCAGGGGCGCCGCTCTTGTCAGCGCTCGGCGGTGCGGCGATGGGGCTCGCGGAAACGCTGTGGGGCGCCTATGGCGATTTTCTCTGGCGGGACCTGGTGATCTTTTCCGCGCTCGTGCTGCTGCTGGTGATCTTTCGGCGCGAGAGGCCGGTGCCGTAAGATCCTAGTCTTGCGACCACTTCGCCCGCGCCCGGTCGTCGCTGTCCTTGGCGTCGACCCAGCCGCCGGTGCGGCCGTCGGCAAAATGCTCTTTCTTCCAGAACGGCGCGGAGGTCTTCAGGTAATCCATGACAAAGGCTGCGCCGTCGAAGGCGGCGTGGCGGTGGGGGGCGAGTGCGATGACCAGCACAATGTTTTCGCCCGGGGCGATCTTGCCGACCCGGTGGATGGCGGTGAGCGCGAGAAGCGAAAAGCGTGTGACGGCCTGGTCACAGATCTGGCCGATCTCGGCCTCGGCCATGCCCGGATAGTGCTCCAGTTCCAGTGCGGCAAGCCGGCCGGCTTCGTCGCGGCAAAGCCCGGTGAAGGTGACGATAGCGCCGGCATCCGCCCGACCGGCGGTGAGACGCGCGGTTTCAGCCGCCACATCGAAATCGTCGTGCTGGACGCGGACGATGACCGGTGCCGCGGTGGCCACGGGTCAGCCCCCCGTCATCGGCGGGAAGAGGGCGATCTCGCGCGCACCAACAATCGGCTCGTCGTGCTCGACATGCTCCTGGTTGATCGCAATGCGGATGACGTTTTCGTGCTCCAGCGCATGGGCATAGTCGTCGCCGAGCGTCTTCAGGTGCCTGAGAAGGTCGCTGCCGGTCTTCACGGAGGCGGGCAGGTCGATCTCTTCCTCACCCTTGCCGATCCGTTCCCGCACCCAGGCGAAATAGACGAGCTTCGTCATCTCACTCGTCCACGATGTGCTTCAGGCCGACGCGGAAATAGTCGTAGCCCGTATACATGGTGATCAGCGCCGCGATCCACAGCAGGCTGATGCCGATCTCGGTCGTGTAGGGCAGCACCTTGTCGCCGGCGGGGCCGGCAAGCAGGAAGGCGATCGCCAGCATCTGGATCGCCGTCTTCCACTTGGCGATGCGCGTGACCGGTACGCTGACCTTGAGGTCCGCGAGATATTCGCGCAGGCCCGAAACGAGCATTTCGCGGCACAGGATGATGATCGCGGCCCAAATCGTCCAGCCGGCAATCGTACCGTCTGCCGCCATCAGCAGCAGCACGGATGCGACCAGCAACTTGTCGGCGATCGGGTCGAGCATGCGGCCGATATTCGACGTCTGGTTCCAGATGCGGGCGAGGTAGCCATCGAGATAGTCGGTGATCGAGGCGACGACGAACAGACCGAAGGCCGTCCAGCGCGCGAAATCCGATGATTCCAGCCGCCCTTCCACGAAGAAGCACAGCACGATCAGCGGAACGGCCACGATGCGGGCGTAGGTGAGCAGGTTCGGGATATTGTATGCGCGGGAGGCCATGGATTCTTCAGTCTCAATCATTTCCGGCTAGATGAGGTCTTTGTGACAGCGCCGTCAACCTCTGTTATCCCAATTCTTGGCGAATTTACGAAGCGCTGCGCAATGACGCATGCGCCTCCCGTCCTTCGGGGGCGGGCTTTCATCGCGAGGCTCACGTCTACGGCTTGCCGCCCTTGGTGAGATCATGGAAGCCCGTTTCCGGTTGGAGACATCCTCTTTAAAACACCATCATTGGCCCTTCGTCTGCTCGGCCTACAGTCTGCCGCTGCACCGATCACGCCTGCCACCTGAGCTACGTCGTTGGCGGCTGAGGGGGCCGCGTACTTGGAAGGATATTGTGGGGATATAAGCCATAAGGTATCGGCAGTGGGAAGCCCTTTGCTTTCGATAGCAGTCGTGAGACCAGACAATGCAATTGCGCGCCGGTTTGGCTCCCTTGGCTGCTCGACCCGTAAATGGAGAGAATTGCGCTTCAAGCATCTAGAAACGTTGGATTATTGTGGTTGGCATTTTACATCGGATTTGCAATGTAGTATTGCGTTTTTTTTCGCTAATCGATAATAGGTTGTGGTTTTGATATGACTGTTTTTACCATTTCGCCAGACGAAACTTACGCTGACATTCCTGGTGGAAAATATGCCGCGATTACCGCCTTGGTTAAAGGTGGAGGGACTAAGGACCTTTGGTTGCGGGGCGATGTCGAAGTCTCTGAGCTCATCCTCAACGCTGCCACGCGAATTCACAGTCTATATCTGCAAGACTACCGGCTGTCTGGAACGTCCGGAAACGACATGTTTGACCTAACCGGAATTAAGAAAATTTGGAATTGGTCGCCGCACGTCATCAATCTGGGGGGAGGTGACGACACGCTGCGGGCAGGCGCTGTAGCATTATGGGCACATGGCGGCAGCGGCAATGACACGCTTTATGGCGGGACAGGAAGCGACAGGCTTTTTGGCGGAGACGGTGATGACATTATCCGTGGAGGTGGCGGCTTCGACGAAGTTCATGGAGGCGACGGCGCGGATCTTTTTGTTGCAGCTCAAACTACTCCCAAGGAGTTTGGCGGCGGCGAGGAGGTTACGATCAAGGATTTCGATCCGGGGATTGATAGAATTGATGTGTCTGGGTACGGCATATCGACGTTTAGCCAGCTTCAACTGATTATGGTCGAGTCTTTGGGCAGCGCTTATTTCAGTGCAACATTACGCAGTAAAATCTACAGTTTCCAACTTAACGGGGTATCCAAAGAAGCGTTGGGTGCCGGCGACTTTATATTCGACACCAGTAGTGACCGCGAAATCAGCGGAACCGGATTTGGAGATCGGCTATTTGCTTCTAGAGACGGTTCGATTGTGGATGGCCGGCATGGGGTCAACGAACTTGTCGGCGGTGATGGCGCGGACACCTTTGTGGCTTCAGGTCAAGATACGATAATAGGATTCAACACCAACGTTGATCGGATCGATCTTGAAAACTATGGCATTTCCAGTTTCAAGCAACTTCAAATGATCCTTGATGTAAATGTCTATGGAGACGCGTATTTCGAGAGACGATTTGGGGGCGACCTCTACAAAGTTACGCTGAAGGGTATAGCTATCAACGCTCTCACGGCCAAAGAGTTTATCTTTTACAGTGGAAGAGCGGCAAATATCGTCGGAACGAGTTCGTTTGATGCGCTTTTTGCGAGCGCCTACGGCTCGAAAATCCGCGGCGGACTCGGCAATGACACTCTTTTCGGCGGCGATGGCGAAGATAAACTCTATGGTGGTGCCGATTGGGATGTCCTGTATGGCGGAGATGGAAACGATCTGCTTTCCGGTGATTCAGGCATTGACAAAGCCTACGGCGGCAGAGGCGATGACACGTACGTCGTTACGCACAGAAGTGACAGTACGCTTGAGGAGGCGGGTGAGGGAACCGACCTTGTAGTGTCGTCTTATACAGGCACGACGAAGCTCTTCGACAATGTCGAAAACTTGACGTTGCTGGGGTCCAGTGACAGCAACGCTACCGGAAATGGGCTCTCCAACATCATCACCGGAAATTCCGGCAACAATGTTCTTAAGGGAGGTGAGGGCGACGACACACTCGATGGTCGTTCCGGCACTGACAGAATGGAGGGCGGCGTAGGCGACGACATTTATGTCGTTAGCGAAAAGGAAGATGCGGTGATTGAGAACAATGGCGCTGGTACCGACCTCGTCAAGTCCTCGATCAGCTACCGATTGACGGATAACGTTGAAAAGCTGGCCCTGACTGGATCTCTCAACACAAACGGCATCGGCAACGATCTCGCCAACACCATCATCGGAAATTCCGGCAACAACATCATCATGGGCAACCAGGGCAATGATATTCTGATCGGCGGCTCCGGCAACGATACGCTTGATGGTGGTTCCGGTGTTGACAGGATGGGCGGCGGTGGCGGAGACGACATTTATGTCGTTGACGACAGGAAAGACAGAGTGCTCGAGAGCACAGGCGCTGGCACGGACCTCGTGAAGGCATCGGTCAGCTACACGCTGGCGACCAATGTCGAGAACTTGAGCCTGATGGGCGTCAGCGACATAAACGGTGTTGGCAATGCGCTGGCGAACGTCATTACGGGCAGCGCCGGCAAGAATTTGCTGAAGGGCATGGCGGGCGACGACAGGCTTGTCGGCGGGCGTGGCGCGGATGATCTTTATGGCGGAACCGGCAAGGACACGTTCGTGTTCATGACACTCAGGGATTCAACGGTTTCCGAGTCCGGTCGCGATACGGTTTTCGATTTCTCGCAGAAAGAGGGTGACCGGATCGATCTTTCGGGCTTCGATGCGAAGGTGTCGAGCGCGAAAAACGACGCCTTCGTCTTCCTCGGTACGAAGGATTTCTCCAAGAAGGCCGGAGAACTGCGTTTCGAGAAGAAGGCGACCGACACCTACATCTACGGCGACGTGGACGGCAACGGGAAGGCGGATTTCGCTATCCACCTTGATGCTGCCGTGACCTTGGTCGAGGGCGACTTCATCCTCTAACTCGCAAACCAAACCATAGCGCGATAACCACACGAAACGAGGCGCCGGAGATACAATCCGGCGCCTCGTTTCGTTTAGGTTTGGCCTTCAGCCGGCCGCATCGTCATGGAAGTGGTTGTAGACGAGGCGGGCGACGGTTTCGGAAATGCCTTCGACGGCCATCATATCGGTCATCGCGGCGCGTGAAACGGCCTTGGCGGTGCCGAAATGCTGGAGCAGGGCGCGCTTGCGCGTCGGGCCGATCCCGGCGATCTCGTCGAGCGGGTTTTTCACCATTTCCTTCTTGCGCCGTGCGCGGTGCGAACCGATGGCGAAGCGGTGCGCCTCGTCGCGCAGGCGCTGCACGAAATAGAGCACGGGATCGCGTGGCGGCAGCGAGAAATCCGGGGTGCCGCGCATGAAGAAGCGTTCGCGCCCGGCCTCGCGGTCGGCGCCCTTGGCGACGCCGATGGCCACCACCTGGTCAGTGATGCCGAGTTCTTCGAGGATGGCGCGCACCGCCGTCATCTGGCCCTGGCCGCCGTCGATAAGGATGACGTCCGGCCAGGCGGGAAAGGGCAGGTCGGCGGCTTCCGCGCCGGTATCGGCAGCGCTGCGGTCCGGCAGGCCCTCTTCCTTGATCAGGCGGGCGAAGCGCCGGGTCATCACTTCCTTCATCATGCCGAAATCGTCGCCGGGCGTGATGTCGGTCGATTTGATGTTGAATTTTCGGTACTGGCCCTTCACGAAGCCTTCCGGCCCCGCCACCACCATGCCGCCGACGGCATTGGTGCCCATGATGTGCGAGTTGTCGTAGATCTCGACGCGGCGCGGCACGGTGGGCAGCTTGAAGGTCGCGGCAAAACCTTCCAGCAGGCGCGACTGCGAAGCAGTTTCCGCCAGCTTGCGGCCATGCGCCTCGCGGGCATTGGCCACCACGTGGTCGACGAGGTCCTTCTTCTCGCCGCGCTGCGGCACGGAGATCGTCACCTTGTAATTCGAGCGTTCGGACAGCGCCTGCGCCAGCAGGTCCATTTCCTCGATCGTCTCTGACAGGAGAATCTGCCGGGGACAGGGTTTGTCGTCGTAGAACTGCGCGAGGAAGGCGTTCAGCACCTCCGCGCCCGTCAGTTGCGGGTCAGCCTTCGGGAAATAGGCGCGGTTGCCCCAGTTCTGCCCGGTGCGGAAGAAGAACACCTGGATGCAGGACACGCCGCCCTCATGATGGATGGCGAAAATGTCCGCCTCCTCGACGCCCGCGGGATTGATGCCCTGGTGGCTCTGGACATGGCTGAGTGCGGCCAGCCGGTCGCGATAGACGGCGGCGCGCTCGAAATCGAGGTCCTCGGCGGCGGCGTTCATGGCCTCTGCCATATGCGCCTTGACCTTCTGGCTCTTGCCGGAGAGAAAATCCTTCGCCTCCTGCACCAGTTCGCCATAGTCCGCGTCGCGGATCTCGTGGGTGCAGGGGCCGGAACAGCGCTTGATCTGGTAGAGCAGGCAGGGGCGCGTGCGGCTTTCGAAAACGCTGTCGGTGCATGTGCGCAGCAGGAAGGCGCGCTGCAGTGAGTTGATGGTGCGGCCAACGGCACCGGCCGAGGCAAAGGGACCGAAATAGTCGCCCTTGCGGCTGCGCGCGCCGCGATGCTTGAAGATCGCCGGCGCCCGGCTGTCGCCCGTCAGCAGAATGTAAGGAAACGACTTGTCGTCGCGCAGAAGCACGTTGAAGCGCGGGCGCAGGCGCTTGATGAGGTTGGCTTCGAGCAGCAGCGCCTCGGTCTCGGTGCGCGTGGTGACGAACTCCATGTTCGCCGTCTGGCGCACCATCTGCGCGATGCGGTTGGAATGGACGCGGCCCTGCGCATAGTTCGTCACGCGCTTCTTCAGGCTGCGCGCCTTGCCGACATAGAGCACGTCGCCATCCGCATTGAACATGCGGTAGACACCGGGGCTGTTCGGCAGGCGCTTGACGAAGAACTCGATCAGCTCGGCGCCGAGGAGACCTTCCGGCACGTCGCCGCCTTCGTTCCAGTCGATGCCGGGGGTGGCGACAACGGGCGCGACGGCGCCTGTCGTCGGGCTTTCCTGAAGCTCGTCGTCCTCGTCCGTTTCGTTCTCGTCGTAGAGGACGCCGCCATCCTCTACCTTCCGGCCAGTCATTCCGCGATCTCCGCCACGTCGGGGGTTTCCCAGGCGAGATGCTGCCCGCCATCGAGCGCTATCATTTGCCCCGTTATGGATGGCGTGTCGAACAAAAAGCGAACTGTGCGGCCGAATTCGTCGAGTCCCGGACCTTTGCGCAGGATCAGGCCCTCCACCTGCGCCTGGAAATCGGCATCGTCCTGCCGTTCGTTGGGCAGCGACGGGCCGGGGCCGATGGCGTTGACGCGCACGCGTGGCGCAAAGCTCTGCGCCATGGTGCGGGTCGCCATCCACAGCGCTGATTTGGAGAGTGTATAGGAGTAGTAGCGCGGCGTTGGGTTCCAGACCCGCTGGTCGATGACATTGACGATCGAGCCGGCCATGCCGTCCGGAAGCTGGCGCACGAAGTCGCGCGCAAGGATCGACGGCGCCTTCACATGCACGGCGAAATGCCGGTCCCACAGTGCGTCGTCGAAGGCGGTGACCGTATCGGGCTTGAAGAGGGACGCATTGTTGACGAGAAGGTCGAGCGGGCCGATTGCCGCATTGGCTGCCGCAATCAGCCTGCCCGTTGCCGCGCCGTCCGAAAGGTCGCATTGCACGACGGCAGCCGTCACCCCTTGCTCTCTCAGGTTGCGGGCAAGCGCCTCGGCGTCCTCGAGGGATTCGTTTGCATGGATGGCGACGGCAAAGCCGTTCGCCGCCAGATCGTCCACGATGGCTTTGCCGATGCGTTTTGCGCCGCCCGTCACCAGGGCCGTCTTCAAGGGCTTTTTCAACAAAAATCCATCCTGCCGATTCATTTGATTAACCGGCCAAAGATATAGCCATCCTTGCGCAGGCTTAAACTCCCCCGGACAATTGATTGCGGAAAAATTAACCGCAAAGGCGACTTCAAAGTAATTTGAAGTACATTTTACCGGATTTCCGGGTTGTTGAAATCATGGTTAACGAATGCCCTGTTGTGCAAAAGGCACATCCAAATTGTGCCGCGCCCATGCCACAATGATTTCACATTTTGGCTCTTTCAATTCCTCAATCTTTATTCAATTTCACCTGAACCGGGCGGGACTGAATTAGAAATGACGATGCCCGAACGCCTCCCAACAGAGGGCGTCGTTTAGTATAGGAGAATATAATGCGTACACTCATCGCCACCCTTATCGCTTCGGCCGTTTCGATGGTCGCTTTCCAGGCCGCTCACGCTGCTGACGCCATCGACGATATTCCGCAGGCTCCGGCCGCTGAATATTCCGAGCCGGTTGCAACCGGCAACTGGGCCGGTGCCTATGCCGGTGGTACGGCCAGCTGGCAGCGCGGTGACTTCAACAACCAGGGCAAGGCCAAGGCCAACGGTTTTGGCGGCGGCGTCTATGGCGGCTACAACATGCAGCAGGGCCAGCTGGTTTACGGCGGCGAAGCCGACCTGAACTATTCGGGTGTTGATTCCAAGCACGGCGGCACGACTGCCAAGCAGGGCGCCAACGGCTCGATCCGCGCTCGCGTCGGTATCGACCTGAACCCGGTCCTGCTCTACGGCACCGCCGGTATTGCCGGTACGAATGCCGAGATGAAGAATGCCGCCGGCAAGGACGACCGCAACATGGTCGGCTGGACGGCTGGCGTCGGTGCCGAAGCCTTCGTGACCAACAACATCACGGCGCGCGTCGAATACCGCTACAGCGACTACCAGAAGAAGAACTTCAACCTCGGCGGCACCAAGGTGAAGTCCGGCTTCGAAGACCAGAGCGTCCGCGTCGGTCTCGGCGTGAAGTTCTAAGCCAGTCGGCTCTGAAATTGGAAAGGCCGGGCGAAAGCCCGGCCTTTTTCGTGTTCAGTCCTTGAATTTCGCGTAGTCGGGGAAGACCGCTTCGAAGCGCGCGAGATAGCGCTTCAGCTTCGGGCGGCCGCGCTGCCACTTTCCGGCAAAACGCAGCTCGATGTAGCGCAGCAGGGCGGCGAGGGCGAAGTGGCCGGCATTCGGCTTCTTGCCGAGCCGTGGCATGTTGGCTTCCAGGTGATCGAGTCCGCGCTCTGCCTTCTGCCACTGCCGGTCGATCCATGGCTGATGGACCTTCTCCTCCGGCCGCGAGCGGCGCTCGTAGACGATGGCGAGCAGGCAGTCGCAGATACCGTCCGCCGCCGCCTCCAGCACGTCCACCTCGGTGCGCTTGGCGGCATTGCGTGGATAGAGCGAACCGCGCGTCTGGCGGTCGATATAGTTCATGATCGCCCGGCTGTCATAGACGGCAAGCCCGTCATCCGTCACCAGCGCGGGGATCTTTCCGAGCGGGTTGGCGGCCAGAAGTTCGGCGGGGTCCGCGTTGGTATCGGCGGCCACCAGTTCCGTGGGCAGGCCGGCAAAGTGCGCCGCCATGCGCACCTTGGTGGAGTAGGGCGACGTGGTGGAATAGAAAAGCTTCATGGCATGGTCCTGTGCTCTTTGGATTTAAGGGGGGGCACGCTAGCGGATGGGCGGTTGTTCGATGGATTTGGCGCGACAGGATGCGCGGTCGACTTCGGGGCAGGCACGGAGTGACAGGTCCGGGTTCATGCAGATGCGGACCTCTTCGAGCCGCCCGTTCTCGCAGGTGACGGCAATGCCCTTGCGCTCGAGGCCCGGATTGGCCGCGATAAAGGCCTGTTCCACCGCATCGGGTGTGAGGCGGTTGTCTCCACGCGATTCCAGTTCGGCCGGAACCGCGATGCGCTGCCAGGCCGCACGAACGACAGCGAAATAGTCCTTCTGGCTGAGGCCGGAGCAGCTTCCGTGTTTACGCCATTGGTGGCCGATCAGGCCCATCGACGGGATGATGTCGAGCACGGTGCGGCCGAGCCCCTCGGGCACGCGGTCGGGCTCGCGGGTCGGGCAGAAGTCCGGGTAGCCCCGGTCGTTCTGCGGCCAGAGACCGTGCACGATGAAACCGTTGTTTTCGCCCCGGCGGCATTGCTGCGTGCGCCCGCCGGCATCGTTTCCGGCACACCAGGTCGGCGACCAGGAGAGGGAGAGCACGTAGAAATCAAAACCCTTGCCGAGCGGAATGTGCGCCGGCGTCTCCGGCACCTTGCTGCTGGCTTCCGTCCTGCTTTTTTCCGCTGGCTTGTCGTCGCTGCAGCCGGCGACAGCCAGCGCCGCCATCCCGGCGCAGAGTAGCGCTATCGTTCGAAGTCCCGAGGGCTTTGCGGAGGGCATCATCGCTCAGCGCAACGAGCGGCAATCGGCGCCATAGACATGCCACGGGTCAAGGCCGGAAATGCAGAAGTCGATCTTGTAGCCGCTGCCGGCAAAACCCAGGCCCCATTGCACGACATACCAGAGATCCCGCTGCTGGCCGTCGGTCAGCGAGACCTTGGCGTGGCAATATTCCCGCTCGACGGAGGAGATATCCGCGGTGCGCGGCTGGTAGCGGCTCATCCGCGTGCTGTGGATTCTGGCAATGTCCGTATCGGTTTGCAGGAAGGGCGCTGTCTTGTCCCGGAAGGTCTTGGTGATGTGATTCAAGGTCGAGGGGCGCCGGCAGGCATCATGCGGGCTTGCCGCGGCATGGCCGGCCAGCAGTGCCGAAAACGTCGCCCCGAGCGCGACTGCAAGAAAAGGCTTCATCATGGTCTCCCGATTCCCGGCGAGATTGTTGTCGCCGGCAGGCAAAGGTCAAGAGGTCTTCGCTTCGCCGGAAAGCCAGAAAGCGCGTGCCGAGGCGAACCGGTCCTGCGCCAGCCGCTCCTTCAGGAAGGGCAGCAGCACGTCGAGTTCCTGCTTCAGGGTGAAGGGCGGATTGACGACGATGAGACCGGAGCCGGTCAGGCCCGTCGTTTCCCGGTCGCTGCGGACCGTGAGTTCCGCACAGAGCATTTTCGGGATTCCCGTCTCCTTCAGCGCCTTGTGGAAGGCTGCGATGGGGGCGTTCTTCTTCAACGGATACCAAAGGCAATAGACCCCGCCGGCAAAACGCCGCACGGCCTTTTCCAACCCGTCCACCAGTCGTTCATATTCCCCTTCGATCTCGTAGGGCGGGTCAACCAGCACGATGCCGCGCTTTTCCTTCGGCGGCAGGTGCGCGCCGAGCGACAACCAGCCGTCGAGATGGGTGATGCGGCTCTGGAAGTCGCCGTCGAACAGGCGATGCAGCGTCTCGTAATCGTCCGGATGCAGCTCCATCGCGGACAAGCGGTCCTGCGGGCGAAACAGCATGCGCGCCAGTTTTGGCGAGCCGGGATAATAGGTTAGCCCGCCGTGCGGATTCAATTCGTGAACGGCCTTCAGGTAAGGCGCGAGGATTTCAGCGACCGCAGGCGGCATGTCGGTGTCGAGTAGCCGGCCGATGCCGTCCAGCCATTCGCCGGTCTTCTGCGCCTCTTCGCTGGAAAGATCGTAGAGCCCGATGCCTGCATGGGTGTCGAGCACGCGGAACGCCTTGTCCTTCGCCTGCATATAGGTGACGAGGCGAGCGAGCACGGCGTGCTTCAGCACGTCTGCGAAATTGCCGGCGTGGTAGATGTGGCGATAGTTCATGCGGGTCCCCGCGGCGATCAAACGCCCTGATGCGACGATGAATTGTTGCGATGATAGAATGATTTGCCTTTAGGCCATCCAAGCTCTGCAATATAGAAAAGCCATGAACGTTGCGACCCCCCATCTCGGAAAACCGCGCATCGGCCATTCGGCCTGTCCGCATGACTGTCCCTCCACCTGCGCGCTCGATGTCGAGATTGGCGCCGACGGCCGCATCGGCCGCGTCAAGGGGAGCGCCGACAACAGCTATACGGCCGGCGTCATCTGCGCCAAGGTCGCGCGTTATGCCGAACGCCTCTACCATCCCGACCGGCTGATGAAGCCTTTGGTGCGCAAGGGCGAAAAGGGCGGCGGGGAGTGGGGCGACATTTCCTGGGATGCCGCGCTTGACGCCATCGCGGAAAACTTCGTCAAGGCCGAGCAGGCGCATGGCGTCGAAGCCGTCTGGCCCTATTATTACGCCGGCACGATGGGCCTCGTGCAGCGCGATTCTATCGAGCGTCTGCGCCACGCGAAACGCTATTCCGGCTTCTTCGATTCCATCTGCACCAATCCCGCCTGGACCGGCTTCACCATGGGCGCCGGCACCTTGCGCGGTCCCGATCCACGCGAAATGGCGAAATCCGATTGCGTGGTCATCTGGGGCACCAATGCGGTCTCCACGCAGGTCAACGTGATGACCCACGCGGTCAAGGCCCGCAAGGAGCGCGGCGCCAAGATCGTCGTCATCGACATCTACGACAACCCGACGATGAAGCAGGCGGACCTCGCGCTGAAGCTGAGGCCCGGCACCGACGCGGCCCTGGCCTGCGCCGTCATGCATGTCGCCTTTCGCGATGGTCATGCCGACCGCGCCTATATGGCGAAATTCGCCGACGACCCGGCTGGCCTCGAAGCCCATCTGGCGACCCGCACTCCGCACTGGGCGGCTGATATCACCGGCCTCACCGTCGAGGAGATAGAGACCTTCGCTGCCCTCGTCGGGCGCACGAAGAAGAGTTACTTCCGCCTAGGCTACGGCTTTACCCGCAGCCGCAACGGCGCGGTGTCCATGCATGCAGCACTTTCCATCGCCACGGTGCTCGGCTCCTGGCAATATGAAGGCGGCGGCGCGTTCCACAGCAATTCCGGCATCTTCCACCTGCGCAAGAGCGAGTTGATGGGCATGAAGCTCATCGATCCGGATATCCGCATGCTCGACCAGTCGCAGATCGGCCGGATTCTCACCGGCGATGCCGTGGCATTGCGCGATCGCGGCCCCGTCACGGCCATGCTCATCCAGAACACCAACCCGGTCAATGTCGCGCCCGAACAGCGCCTCGTGAAACAGGGTTTTCTCCGCGATGATCTCTTCGTCGCCGTGCACGAGCAGTTCATGACCGACACGGCGAAGCTCGCCGATATCGTGCTGCCGGCCACCATGTTCGTCGAGCATGACGACGTCTATCGCGGCGGCGGACACCAGCACATCCTGCTTGGCCCGAAACTCGTCGAGCCGCCGGCTACGGTGCGAACCAACCTCTTCGTCATCGAGGAGCTGGCAAAGCGTCTCGGCGTCGCCGATCTGCCGGGCTTCGGCCTGTCGGAACAGGAGCACATCACCCGCATGCTGCCCTATTACGACACGGACTTCGACGGCTTGAAGGAAGACAAGTGGATCGATTGCCAGCCTGATTTCGACACCGCGCACTTCTCGAAGGGTTTTGGTTTCCCGGATGGAAAATTCCGCTTCAGCCCGAACTGGACGAACACGCCGGCGCCCAACAAGCCGCCGAAAGTGCTCGGCGCCTTCGGCCCGCACGAGGCGCTGCCGGCCTTCCCGGATCATGTCGACATCATCGAGGCGGCGGATGAGGAGCACCCCTTCCGGCTCGCCACGTCACCGGCTCGCATGTTCCTCAATTCGACCTTCACCGAGACGAAAGGTTCGCGCGA
Source organism: Shinella sp. (assembly GCF_052438155.1). NCBI lineage: Bacteria > Pseudomonadati > Pseudomonadota > Alphaproteobacteria > Hyphomicrobiales > Rhizobiaceae > Shinella > Shinella sp. Next base: position 311,679 of record NZ_JBQVPI010000002.1, read on the forward strand.
TCGCGAGGGCCGGCCGGAAGTGATGATCCATCCGCAGGATGCGGCGGCGAACGGGCTTGAGGAAGGCGATATCGTTCGCCTCGGCAATGTCCGCGGCGATATCCGCCTGCATGCAAAGATCACCGACAGCGTGAAGCCCGGCGTGCTGATCGCCGAAGGCATCTGGCCGAATTCTGCCCATCTCGACGGCGAGGGCATCAATGTCCTGACGGGGGCCGACCCCGTCGCCCCCTATGGCGGCGCCGCCTTCCACGACAATCACGTCTGGCTGCGCAAGGCCTGACGCCGAAGGATTTTTCATGCTTGCAGAAGCCCCGTCGCCCATCCGCATCCTCGACCAGACGACGGTGTGGAAGCGTTTCATCCACCTGCGCACGCTCGTCATCGAGCAGACCCGCGCAGACGGCCGCGTCGAGCGGCTCGACCGCGAGGTGCACGACCACGGTGCCGCCGCGACCGTGCTGCTCGTCGATCCCGCCCGGCAGTCCGTCATTCTCGTGCGCCAGTTCCGCCCCGGCGCCTTCCTCGGTGGTCACCCGGACGGCTTTCTGCTAGAAGTTCCGGCCGGTCTGCTCGACGACGACAGCCCGGAAGAAGCCGTCAGCCGCGAGGCAATGGAGGAAACCGGCTACACGGTTCGCGACGTCCGCCACCTCTTCGACATGTATTCCAGCCCCGGCACCCTGACCGAACGCGTCAGCTGCTTCGCCGCCCATATCGATGCCTCCAAACGCGATGGCAATGGCGGCGGCGTGGAAGGCGAGGGGGAGGATATCGAGATCGTCGAAATGCCGATCGACGAAGCATACAGCCTGATCGCCACCGGCGGCATCGTCGATGGCAAGACGATCATGCTGCTGCAATGGCTGATGCTGAACAGGGCCGCGTTCGGCGGCTGATCGTCGCTCCGTGGGTCACGACGACGTATGTGCCACGGATGCCGGCGCAAGGCCGGCATAGCGGGCGAAAAGGCTGCTTTAGATCGCGGCAGGCGAAATCAGATGCGCGCCGTCCAACTGCGGCAGGTCGCCGGCGGAGATGGCCTTGCCACCTTCCATCCGCACCTTGCCTTCAGCGACAAGCCGCAGCGCCAGCGGATAGCTCCGGTGCTCCACGGTCAGCAACCGGGCCGCCAGTGTGTCGCTGGTATCGCCCGGCACGACGGGCACCGCGGCCTGCACCACAACCGGACCCTCATCCATGCCTTCGGTCACGAAATGCACCGTGCAGCCGGCGATGCGCATGCCGGCGTCGATGGCGCGTTGATGCGTGTGCAGGCCGGGGAAGAGCGGCAGCAGGGAAGGGTGGATATTGAGGATGCGGCCTTCATAGCGGTTGATGAAGGTGCCGGAGAGCAGGCGCATGTAGCCGGCAAGGCAGAGAAGGTCGGGGGCAAGCGCATCGAGCGCGTCGAGGATTGCGGCCTCGTGCGCGTCCTTGCTGGCAAAATCCTTGCGCAGGAAGCTGCGGGTCGGAATGCCAAGCGCTTCGGCCTTGGCAAGCCCGCCGGCATCCGCCTTGTCGGAGAAGACCGCGACGATTTCTGCCGGAAAATCCGGTGCTTCGCAGGCCTTCGCCAAAGCCAGCATGTTGGAGCCGCCGCCGGAGATGAAGGCGACGACGCGTTTGCGGACGGCTGCGCTCATAGGGCGAGCGTACCCTTGTAGATCGTGCCGGCGGCGCCTTCGTCGCGGGCAACCATACGGCCGAGGCGGAAGGCGGTCTCGCCTTCGCGCGACAGAACCGCAATAACCGCGTCGGCCTTGTCGGCCGGCACGACGGCGATCATGCCGACGCCGCAATTGAAGGTGCGCAGCATTTCCTTGGCTTCCACGCCGCCGGTGCGGGCGAGCCAGGAGAACACGGCCGGCGCCTTGACGGCATCGAGGTCGATTTCGGCGGCGAGATGTTTTGGCAGCACGCGCGGAATGTTTTCCGGAAAACCGCCGCCGGTGATGTGCGCGAGTGCCCTGATCGAGCCCGTCTCGCGGATCGCCTTGAGCAACGGCTTCACGTAAATTTTCGTCGGCGTCAGCAGCGCTTCGCCGAGGCTTTTTGCAGCATCGAACGGTGCTTCGGCGTCCCAGGCGAGGCCGGAGAGCGAGACGATCTTGCGCACCAGCGAATAGCCGTTGGAATGCACGCCGGAGGAGGCGAGGCCGAGAATGACGTCGCCTTCCGCAAGGTCGCCGGCCGGCAGCAGTTTTCCACGCTCGGCGGCACCGACGGCAAAGCCCGCGAGGTCATAATCGCCATGCGAATACATGCCGGGCATTTCGGCGGTCTCGCCGCCGATCAGCGCGCAACCGGCCTGGCGGCAGCCTTCGGCAATGCCTTCGACGATCGCGGCACCCTGGTCCGGGTCGAGCTTGCCGGTGGCGAAATAGTCGAGGAAGAAGAGCGGTTCTGCCCCCTGCACCACGAGATCGTTGACGCACATGGCGACGAGGTCAATGCCGACCGTGTCGTGGCGGTTGGCGTCGATGGCAATCTTGAGCTTGGTGCCGACGCCGTCATTGGCCGCGACCAGCACCGGATCGGTGAAGCCGGCGGCCTTGAGGTCGAAGAGGCCGCCGAAGCCGCCGATCTCGCCATCCGCACCCGGACGGCGCGTCGAGCGCACGGCCGGCTTGATCTTCTCGACCATCAGATTGCCCGCGTCGATGTCGACGCCCGCATCGCTGTAGGTCAGGCCGTTCTTTTCCGACTGGCTCATGCTCTCGTCTCCGGCGTTGGAGCATTTTGCAGGCAGGCGGGATCACCGGCCGTCGCACAAATGCGGCAAAACAAATAGACAGAGCAGATGAGCGAACGAATGTGAGCCCATATGCTCCACGCTGATCGCGCCCGATTGGCACGCCGGGGCGGCAAGTGCAAGAAGAATGCCGGGAAAGCCGGGGTTTTTTCACCGATTTGGCCGAGTTGCGAGGGGCTTCTGTGAAAGAGGCCCGATACGCAGCCCGCGGCCCGGCTGGCCATGATCAATTGACCAGCCCGAGCGCCGGTGTCAATCTGCCGAGCAGAAGTGCTACTTCAACCGTTCAGCGAAATTACAAATGATTTGCAATATTTGTGACGGTACGCAGTTCCAGACATTCGCAGGCCGCGAAAACGCGCAATGCGCAAACTGCACCGCCCTGGAGCGAACGCGCGCCCTTCACCATCTCATTCAGACCGGCGATATGATTTCTGCTGGATCCCGGGTTTTGCATTTTGCGCCGGAACTTGGGCTGGCAAAGAAGATCAGGGACGTGGTCGGTCCGGAAAACCATGATTGTTTTGACCTGTTTCCGCAACGGTTCAACGCGAGCATTGGCGTAAGGAAGTTCGACCTGATGACGGACGTCTACGGTCTTCCCAGCGAAGAGTACGACCTGGTGCTGCACTCTCATATCATGGAGCATGTTCCATGCTGGGTCGCCGGCATTTTGTGGCACCTCCATCGGTCGCTCAAGAGGACAGGCGTGCATCTCTTTTGCATCCCGGTGATGCCGGGGCATTCGTCGGAGGACATCGGCCCCTTGAGCGATGAAGAGCGGACGCGCCGCTTCAATCAGAAAGATCACGTCCGTCGGTTTGGCGATCAGGACATCGAGAGAACGATCGGCACGATCTTTGACCTCAATGAGAAGACATACAATCTGTCCATTGATGAGAACGTGGCACGTCTTCACAACATAAAGCCGGCGGAGGTCAGGAGAACCATCTTCAAGATGCGCAAGGGCGATCTGCGCCTTGTGTGAGGCCGCCGGTGGTGCCTTTGCCCGAACGAAGAGCGGGCCTTTGTCGCCGTGACCACAGCCAAGCCTTGACCTCTCTCCACTGTGCATCCTATTCCCTCACCAGTCGAAACACGGGAAAGAACACGATGGCAGCCCATATCAGTGGTGCGGGATTGAAGCGGCAATTGGTCTTCTGGCTCATTGCGCTCGTCTTCTTCGTGCTCTTCCTCATGGTGTTCAGCGATATCCTGCTGCCCTTCATCGCCGGCATGGCGCTCGCCTATTTCCTAGATCCGGTTGCCGACCGGCTGGAGCGCTGGGGCTTGAGCCGCATGATGGCGACGGTGGTGATCCTGATCGCCTTCGTCATCCTCTTCGCACTCTCCCTGATGATCGTCATTCCGCTGCTTGCCACCCAGGCTGCGGAGTTTCTGGAAAAGCTGCCGGGCTACGTCACCCAGCTCCAGGAACTGGTGGCGAATTTCAACCCGGACCTGCTGCCGACCTGGATCAGCAGCCAGATGGGTACGATCAAGCAGAGCTTCTCGACCATCCTTGCCGAGGGGGCGGGTTTCCTCGGCACGGTGTTCAAGCAGGTCTGGAACTCCGGCATGGCGCTGGTCAGCATCGTCTCGCTGTTCGTCATCACGCCGGTGGTCGCCTTCTACCTGCTGCTCGACTGGGACCGCATGATCGCCAAGGTGGACAGCTGGGTGCCGCGCGACCACGTTGCCAATGTCCGCCAGATCGCCGCCGAAATGGATGCGGCAATTGCCGGCTTCGTGCGCGGGCAGGGCTCCATCTGCATCATCCTCGGTCTGTTCTACGGTATCGGACTTTCGGTTGCCGGCCTGAATTTCGGCCTGCTGATCGGCCTCTTCGCCGGCCTCATCAGCTTTATTCCCTATGTCGGCTCGCTGGTCGGCCTTGTGCTCGCCGTTGGCGTGGCCATCGTGCAGTTCTGGCCGGAATACTGGATGGTCGTGCTCATCGCCGCCATCTTCTTTGCCGGCCAGTTCGTCGAGGGCAACATCTTGCAGCCAAAGCTTGTCGGCTCGCGCGTCGGTCTGCATCCGGTCTGGCTGATGTTCGCGCTGGTCGCCTTCGGCGCGCTGTTCGGCTTCGTCGGCCTGATGATCGCGGTGCCGGCGGCGGCGGCGGTCGGCGTCCTTGCCCGCTTCGGCATCAAGCGGTACCTTGACAGCGACCTTTATTACGGGACGAGCAAGTCAGTCCTGCTCGAAGAGAGCATGCCGAACGACGAGTAAGACGGCTGTATTCAAAGTATTCGAGTAAAAACATGACATCGCGCAAGACCGCCGAACAGTTGCCGCTGGCCTTCGGGCACGACCCCGCGACGGGACGCGACGACCTTTTGCTCGCCGAGCCGGTCAATGCCGCGGTCGCGATGATCGACGCCTGGCCGCATTGGCCGTCGCCCGTGGTCATCATCGCCGGGCCGGTCGGTTCGGGAAAGTCGCACCTCGCGGCCATCTGGCGTGAGAAAGCCGCAGCCGAGATCATCGAGGCGAAGGCAGGGCAGGGCGCGGAAGAGGCCGCCGAACACGGTCCCGTGCTCATCGAGGACGCGGACCGCAACGGTTTCGATGACCGCACGCTCTTCCACATCATTAACAATGTCCGCCAGCACGGCCATACGTTGCTCATCACCAGCCGGCTCTGGCCGATGTCGTGGCCGGTCGACCTGCCGGATTTGCGCTCGCGCCTCAAGGCGGCAACCGTTGTCGAGATTGGCGAGCCGGACGACGAACTGCTGTCACAGGTCATCGTTAAGCTCTTCGCCGATCGCCAGCTTTTCGTCGATGATCGGCTGGTCGCCTACATCGTGGCGCGCATGGAGCGTTCGCTGGAAGCGGCGCAGACGCTTGTCGAGCGTCTCGACCGTCTGGCGCTCGCCCGCGGCAGCCGCATCACGCGGGCGCTGGCGCAGGAAGTGCTTGGCGAAATGGTCGGCGGGGACGATTCCGCCAGCTAGTTTTGCCGCAAGGATTGACTGTCACAGTTCTGTCGTCAAACTAGGCTAAGCGCTTCGAGGAAAAGTGAAAATCGGTTTTCCGTTCGGGCCAGCGTCAGGCATGCGGCCGATCCGGCGACAAAGTGGGGCGGACTATCCAATGGATACAGCAACTTCTGACCTTTCTCAGGAAAAACCCGTCGAGACCGCGCTGCCCGAAGGGGCGACGATAAACGTCGAAGCCTTGATGGCGAGCCCCGAACGTTTCATCAACCGCGAATTATCCTGGCTCCAGTTCAACCGCCGCGTGCTCGAAGAGACGCTGAACACCGCCCACCCTCTGCTTGAGCGTGTGCGCTTCCTGTCGATTTCGGCGGCCAACCTCGACGAGTTCTTCATGGTGCGCGTCGCCGGCCTCGAGGGCCAGGTGCGCCAGGGCGTCGGCATCCGCAGCCCGGATGGCAAGACGTCCGCCGAACAGCTCAACGAGATCCTCAAGGAGATCGACAATCTCCAGATGGAGCAGCAGGCCTCGCTTGCCGTGCTCCAGCAATATCTCGCCAAGGAAGACATCGTCATCATTCGCCCCTCGGCCCTGTCGAGCAATGACAAGGTCTGGCTGCAGCAGGAATTCACCCAGTCGATCTTCCCGGTGCTGACGCCGCTTTCCATCGACCCGGCGCATCCGTTCCCGTTCATCCCGAATCTCGGCTTCTCGATCGGCCTCCAGCTCGACAGCACGCTGGGCAAGGAGCCGATGACGGCGCTGCTGCGCCTTCCGGTGGCGCTCGATCGCTTCATCCGCCTGCCGGATGCCAATGGGACGATCCGCTATATTACGCTGGAAGATGCCGTCGGCCTGTTCATCGGCAAGCTTTTCCCGGGCTACATCGTGCGCGGCTCGGGCACCTTCCGCATCATCCGAGACAGCGATATCGAAGTGGAGGAAGAGGCCGAAGATCTGGTTCGCTTCTTCGAGACCGCGCTGAAGCGCCGCCGTCGTGGTTCGGTGATCCGCATCGAGACCGATTCCGAAATGCCGGAATCGCTGCGCCGCTTCGTCGTTGGCGAACTCGGCGTACCGGACAACCGCGTCGCCATCCTGCCGGGCCTGCTCGCGCTCAACATGCTCTCCGAGATTACAAAGGCGCCCCGCGACGACCTGCGGTTCGAGCCGTACAATGCGCGATTTCCCGAACGCGTCCGCGAGCACGCCGGCGACTGCTTCGCCGCCATCCGCGAAAAGGACATGGTCGTCCACCATCCGTACGAAAGCTTCGACGTGGTGGTCCAGTTCCTTCTCCAGGCTGCGCGCGATCCTGACGTTCTGGCGATAAAGCAGACGCTCTACCGCACCTCGAACGACAGCCCGATCGTGCGTGCGCTGATCGACGCCGCCGAAGCCGGCAAGTCGGTGACGGCGCTGGTCGAACTCAAGGCCCGCTTCGACGAAGAGGCAAACATCCGCTGGGCGCGCGATCTGGAGCGCGCCGGCGTGCAGGTCGTCTTCGGCTTCATCGAACTCAAGACCCACGCCAAGATGTCGATGGTGGTGCGCCGCGAGGAGGGCAGGCTTCGCACCTATTGCCACCTCGGCACCGGCAACTATCACCCGATCACCGCGAAGATCTACACCGACCTGTCCTTCTTCACCTGCAACCCGACGATCGCCAGCGACATGGCGAACATCTTCAACTTCATCACCGGCTACGGCGAACCGGAAGCCGGCATGAAGCTCGCCTTCTCGCCCTACACGATGCGCCCGCGAATCATCCGCCACATCGAGGAGGAGATCGCGCATGCCAAGAACGGTGCGCCGGGGGCGATCTGGATGAAGATGAACTCGCTCGTCGACCCGGACATCATCGACGCGCTCTACCGCGCCAGCCAGGCCGGCGTGGAGGTCGATCTTGTTGTGCGCGGCATCTGCTGCCTGCGCCCCCAGGTGCCGGGCCTGTCCGACAATATCCACGTCAAGTCGATCGTCGGGCGCTTCCTCGAGCACTCCCGCATCTTCTGTTTCGGCAATGGCCACGGGCTTCCATCCGACAAGGCGCTGGTCTATATAGGCTCCGCGGATTTGATGCCGCGAAACCTGGACCGGCGGGTCGAGACACTTGTGCCTCTGATCAACCGGACTGTGCATGAGCAGGTTCTCTCGCAGATCATGTTGGGCAATCTCATCGATAACCAGCAGAGCTACGAGATTCTTGCGGACGGAACGTCCCGGCGCATGGAAGTGCAGCCCGGCGCCGAACCGTTCAACGCTCAGCATTACTTCATGACCAACCCCAGCCTGTCCGGCCGGGGTGAAGCCCTGAAGTCCTCGGCACCGAAGGCGATCGCCGGCTGGCAAGGCCGCCGGAAGAAGTAAAACTGGATATGCATGGTTGAATCTGAAGCCCAGGGGCGTTTGCCTGGAATTGCCCCGGTGTCAGTCGTGGATATCGGTTCGAACTCGATTCGCCTCGTCATCTACGAGGGAATGAGCCGTTCGCCGGCCATGCTGTTCAACGAGAAGGTCATGTGCGGTCTCGGCAAGGGTCTCGCCAGGACCGGTCGCATGGATCAGGCAAGCGTCGATCGCGCGCTCGCATCGCTGCACCGCTTCAAGGCCCTTTCCAAACAGGCCCGCGCCTCCACCATGTTCGCGCTCGCGACGGCGGCTGCGCGCGAGGCGGAAAACGGGCCCGACTTCATCCACAAGGCGGAAATGATCCTCGGCCAGAAGGTCCGGGTACTGACCGGCGAGGAGGAAGCCTATTTCTCCGCGCTCGGCATCATCAGCGGCTTCCATGATCCCGACGGCATCGTCGGCGACCTCGGCGGCGGCTCGCTGGAACTGATCGACGTGGCCGGCGGCATGATCGGCAAGGGCATTACGCTGCCGCTCGGCGGCATCCGCCTGTCGGAAGCTTCTGGTGGTTCCGCCGCACAGGCCCGCATCGTTGCGCGCAAGTACCTGCGCACTGCCAACCTCCTGAAGAACGGCACCGGCCGCGCCTTCTATGCCGTCGGCGGCACCTGGCGCTCCATCGGCAAGCTGCACATGGAAGTGCAGAACTATCCGCTGCACATGATGCAGGGCTACGAACTCGGCTTCGCCGACGCGATGGATTTTTTGACCGACATCGTCACGGCCAAGGACCCGAAGGACCCCGCCTATGCGGCGATCTCCAAGGGCCGGCGTAACCTGTTGCCCTTCGGCGCCGTCGCCATGCAGGAGACGATCGCCATCATGAAGCCCTCGCGGGTCTTCTTCTCCGCGCAGGGCGTGCGCGAAGGCTACCTCTATTCCCTGCTGCCCGATCGGGAAAAGGCACGTGACCCGCTGCTCGCTGCTGCCAGCGAACTCGCCATCCTGCGCGCCCGCTCGCCGGAGCACGCCCGCGAGCTTGCCGAATGGACCGGCCGCATGATGCCGCTGTTCGGCATCACGGAAAACGACGAGGAGCGCCGCTACCGCGAGGCCGCCTGCCTGCTCGCCGATATCAGCTGGCGCGCGCATCCGGATTACCGTGGTCTTCAGGCGCTGAACCTCATCGCGCACGGCACCTTCATCGGTATCACCCATCCCGGCCGTGCCTTCATCGCGCTCACCAACTACTACCGGTTCGAGGGCCTCAACGACGACGCCGTCAGCAGTTCCCTGGCGGGGATTGCGACACCGCGCCTGCGGGAACTCGCAAAGCTCGTCGGCGGCCTGCTGCGCATCCTCTATCTGTTCTCCGCCTCGATGCCCGGCGTCGTGCCGCATCTCGTCTTCCGCAAGGCGGGCGCATCGGAGACGGATCTCGAACTGGTCGTGCCCTCGGACTACTCCGAACTTGCCGGTGAACGCCTCGACGGGCGCCTCCAGCAGCTTGCCAAGTTGACCGGCAAGAAACTTGCCTACCGCTTCCAGTGAGGCCCGGCATGCGGATCGTCCCCTTCCTCGCCATCCTCCTCCTTGCGACAGGTGCCGCCGCGCAGGATTGGCAGGCCGTCGAGCGGGTGGTGCCCTATTCTGTGCAGGGCACGACGGGTCTGGAACTCTACCAGTCGATCGGCGCGCGTGGCCCACAACTCGGCGTCGCCCGCGTCATCGCCCATACCGGTTTCAAGCTCACCTGGACGCGCAAATACGAGCGCCAGGGCGATGCCTGCACCATCACGGTCAACAAGCCGAAGCTCGTCATCACCTACACGCTGCCCAAGTTGAAATCGAAGCTTTCCGGGCCGCTGAAAAGCCGCTGGGACACCTTCATCTCCGGTGTGACCGCGCATGAAAAGGTGCATGGCGACTTCATCAAGGACATGGTGAAGCAGATCGAGGCGATGAGCGTCGGCATGACGGTCGAGAACGACCCGAACTGCCAGAAAATCCGTCCCCAGCTCCAGGCCCGCCTCGGCGAACTCTCGCAGGCCCAGCGCGCCCGCAGCCGCGATTTCGATCAGGTCGAACTGAACGACGGCGGCAATGTGCACCAGCTCATCCTGCAGTTGGTCGACCCTAGATAATTCAGGTTCTTCCGTCATTGAGCGGGAGAATTTACTTGTTATTTACTGCCATTTCTTGTTCTATTCTTGCCAGCGAGGCCAGGTGTTGACGGCCTTTACAGAGGGAGAGATCACATGGCTATTTTGAAGATTCAGCCTTTGGGGGACCAGGGCCTTGACATAAACGACATCGATGTCACTCGGCTTGGCGAGTATGATTTCGCCAATACGTCCACGACGAGCGCCAAGTTCTTCGCCGACGATGACAACTATGCGCTCTTCCAGGGCAAGGGCTTCACATATAAAAAGATCGGTTCGACGGTGACCGACATCACCGGCGGCACGGTTGAAAAGTTCTACCTGTCCATCGGCGGGGTGAAGGTATTCGCACTCACCGGGCTTTCGCTCTCGGCCGCCAAGATTTTCGACTTCTACGTTGCCGGAGATCCTGTCGGGGCTTTCAACTATATCTTCGCTGGCAATGACACGATCTACGCAACGAAGTTTGCCGATATTCTCGCCGGTGCCGGCGGTGACGACACGATCTATGGGGGCGCCGGCAATGATCTGTTGCAGGGCGAGGCCGGCAACGACACGCTCTCCGGTGGCTCGGGCAATGACAAGGTCTTTGGCGGTGACGGGGCCGACTCGCTTTCGGGCGAAAGCGGCAACGACACGCTCGAAGGCGGCGCGGGCAATGACAAGCTTTTCGGCGGAGCAGGTGCCGACAAGCTCTATGGCGGCGACGGTATCGACATACTGAAGGGCGAAGACGGCAATGACCAGCTCTTCGGTCGACTTGGCAATGACAGGCTCGAAGGTGGGGCTGGTAACGACACGCTGAACGGCGATAGCGGCAATGACATCGTGAACGGCGGCGTTGGCAGCGACAAGCTCTCTGGCGGTGCTGGTGCAGATACCTTCGTCTTCAAGTCCGCTGCGGACTCCACGGTCGCTGCTACCGGTCGTGACATGATCCTCGATTTCAAGCAGTCGGATGGCGACCGTATCGACCTCACGGCGATCGATGCCAACGCGGCGCTCGCCGGCAACCAGGCGTTCGACTTCATCGGTACGGCGGTGTTCCACAAGACGGCCGGCGAACTGCGCTTCATCAACTCGAATGGCGACACGCTCATTCAGGGCGATATCAATGGTGACGGCAAGTCCGATTTCATGATCGCCATCGACGCAAACCTCACGCTGAAGGTGGGCGATTTCATCCTTTGAGCAGCATTGCCGCATGGTGAAAAAGAGGGGGCGGGATACGTCCCCTTTTTTTGTGCGAATGACCGGCTTGCGTGGCGCGTACATTCCAGGCCGGGTCAATCCGGGACGTGTGCCGTATCCGCACGGGCGCGGGCCGCCCGCCCGTGGCGAATGTGTGCCGTTCTGACCTCCGTTAACCATGCTTTTGGGTTAAGGAAGGCTAAAGCACCCATCGCTTGCCTTCCCTCTTGCCTGACGGTCCAATCGCGCGACTACGGCGGATTGACACGTCGGTGAACAGGAGAGATCAGGCATGGCAACCGTTAAAACGCAGCCCGTGGGAAATCAGGGTGTAAACCTTTCGCTGCTCGATATTCGCGTGCTTGCCGGATACGACCAATGGCAGTTGACGCCGTCAAGCATCAAGCTGCATGACGCAAGCGGTGCAAACTATGCGCTCTTCGGCGGTTCGAATTTTTCCTTCCAGACGAACGGCAACACGATCGAGGATGTCCTGAGCGGCACGGTCACGACGCTCGATATCGGCCTTGGCGGCGTGAACCAGATTGCTTTCAGCAGCCTCAATCTTTCGGCCAAGACGTTCTTCGACTACTTCATGGCTGCCGACACGAAGGGCGCCTGGGACTACCTGTTTTCCGGCAATGATACGATCACCGGCACGCAATACGCCGACTATCTCTTTGGCGGTGCCGGCAATGACGCCGTTTCGGGCGGTATCGGCAATGACGTCATCGAAGGCAATGCCGGCAATGACCGACTTTATGGCGGCAAGGGAGCTGACACGCTTGCCGGTGGCACCGGCGCCGATACCTTCATTTTCAAAACGGCGTCGGATTCGAGACTCGGTGCTCCCGGCACCGATACGATCTCCGACTTCAGCCGCGCGCAAAACGACCAGATCAGCCTGTCCGCAATCGACGCGAACACCAAGGTCGCAGGTAACCAGGCCTTCAACTTCATCGGGACGGAAAAATTCCACAGCATTGCCGGCGAACTGCGCTACGAGAATGTTAGCGGCGACACGCTCATCCACGGCGACGTGAACGGCGACGGCAAGGCCGATTTCTCCCTTCTCGTCGATGCCGTCGTCGACTTCAGGGTCGGCGATTTCATTCTCTGAAACCGGCGTGCCGGATGGAACAAGGGGGCGGCACTGGCCGCCCCCTTTTCATTTCAGCCGGATCACTCGGCCTTCAGGAATTCACTCACGTCCAGCAGCACGAACTCGTTGTCGTCGGCCTTGTCGAGCGCGCGGCCGGCGGAGAAGGGCAGGTTGTTGTCGTTGCCGACGATGATGTGCGCCTCGTCCACGCGGTCGACGTTCTCGATCGTCACGAACGGCATGTCGTAGAAGCCTTCCCCGCCGCCCTGGCGCTTCTTGTTGTCCGGGTCGGCGATCTTCAGGAGGTCGATATAGCCGATCTTGCGGACGGCCTTGCCGACGTTTTCGTCGGTCATGGCGATCTTGTAGATGCGCTTGACCTTGGATGCGGTGGCGAAGCAATCCGGCTTGGGATCCTTCGGATCGGCGCAGGCCTTGTCGGTCGTGCCGGCGCCGTTGTCGCGCTCGATCACCAGGGCGGTGGTGGCGTCCAGCATGTTGAAGTCGCCGATCGCCTCGCCACCTTCGGCAAGCGGGTAGAGCCAGCTGCGGCCCGTCCAGGCCTTGGACGCGACGTCGAGTTCGATGATGCGCAGCGCCGGCCGGCCGTCCGCCTGTTCGACCGATTCGCTGTCGACCCAGAGCGGGCCTTCCAGCAGGCCATAGAGCTTCGCGCCGTCCTTCGACATGGCAAGGCCCTCATAACCGCCGGAGCGTTTCACGTTGAAGGCCGGCATCTTCTTGGAGGGATCGGCCTGTACGGCGAGCGTCGGGTTGTCCGGCGAGGTGACCGGCTTGCCGTCGACCTGCGTCGCGATCACGTCCGTCAGCTTGCCGTCCAGATCGAACTTCAGGATGTAGGGGCCGAATTCCTCGCCGATCCAGAAACCATCGGCTGTTGGCTGGATGGATTCGACGTCGAAGTCGCCGCCCGTGAGATAGCGTTTTTCCGCGCCTTCCATGACGATCGGGAAGGGTGCCTTCTTGTCCGGGTCGGAGAGGAACACGGTCTTCACCGGTTCAAGCGTGGCCTTGTCCCAGTCGAAGCGCACATTGTGGATCATCAGCATGGCGTCGGTAGAGTTCAACTTGTTGCCGAAGCCGTTGTCGGAGAGCGTCCAGAACGTGCCGTCTTCCATGGTCTTGATACCCGAAAAACCCTGCATCGGCTGGCCGTCGAAGGGCAGCGCAAGGCCGGTCTCGCGCACGCCATCCTTGCCCATGACGGTACCCAGCGCATCGACGCGCTTGCGGTCTGCGGTCGAAAACTTGCCGGAAGTCTTCAGGTAGTCGGCAGCGTCCGCCGGGGCGGCGATGATCGTGTTGGCCGGAAGGATCGCGTGGGCCTTCAGCGTGGCGGGAAATTCCTTGTCGGCGGCGAGCGCTGCGGTCGTCATCAGAAGCGAAAGGGCTGCGGTGGCGAAAAGATGTTTGGTCATAATTCTTCCTATGGTTAGGTAAAACGACGCGTGTTGATAGGCGCCGCGCATGACCACTGCTTGACAGTTCCTTATCGCTTTCGTGACGGTGAGGGTTAGCCTTCGCGACCGCCGGCAAGCGCCGCAAAACGCCCCGGCGTCATGCCGAGCGCCTTCTTGAAATGGCGGTTGAGATGCGCCTGGTCGGCGAAGCCACTGGCAAAGGCGGCCTCGGCAAGGCTTTCGCCCGCGGCAATCAGGCCCTTCGCCCGCTCCAGGCGACGCATGACGAGGTAGCGGTGCGGGCTGGTGCCGAGCAGCTGGCGGAACTGCCGGGCGAGGGTGAACCGGTCCAGTCCCGTCACTGCCTCCAGTTCCGTGGAGCTCACCTGCTGCGAAAGGTTCTCCCGCAGGAAATCGCAGGCCCGCAGCACCTCCGCGCGGGCGAGGCGTCCCGTGCGGGCTTGCGATATACCGGCATGGTCGAGCAACGCGGCGGCGATCTCTTCGACGATCTCGTCCAGTTTCAACGGCTCGATCGCCGCGTCCATGCTGCCGATGGCCTCGAGCAACAGCCGGGCCAATCGCGGATCCGCGACGACCGGCGCGGCGACAAAGGGTAATGTGCGGCCGCGCTCCGCCGTCAGCGGCAAGAAACGCTCGGGCGGGATGTACATCATGCGATAGGTCAGCCCGTCATCGGTACCGGCGCCGCCATCATGCATCTCGTCCGGATGCAGGACGATCACATTGCCGGGGAGGCTGAAGCGCGCTTCGCCGCGATAGCGAAAGGTCTGGATGCCGGCCATGGTGACGCCGAGCGCATAGGTATCATGCCGGTGCGGCTCGAAGCCCTTGCCACGGAACCGCGCCTCGATGCGCTCGATGCCGGCAAGCTCCGGCGCGATGACGATGCGGTCCTTCTCCGCGCACGAACGTTCAAGCGGCGCATCGACGGCGCCTGCTACCGCATTGGCCGCGGAGTGGTCCGCAGCCTTTTTTCGGGAGTATACCTGCATGTTCGATACCAAGTTCGCCGTCATCCTGCGCGAGGATCTGGAAGTCTGGCAGAAGTTGAATGTCACCGCTTTCCTGTCGAGCGGCATCATCGGTCAGAAGCCGGAGCTGATCGGCGAAGCCTACCGCGATGCCGCCGGCAATGTCTACAACGCCTTGAGCGTCCAGCCGATCATCGTGCTCGCGTCAGACGGCGCGACGCTGTCGAAGATCCACGCACGGGCGCTGGAGCGCGAGGTCCCTGCCGCCGTCTACATCGAAGAGATGTTTTCCACCGGCCACGACGCGGCCAACCGCGCCGTCTTCGCCACGTTCGGCCCGAGTGACGCCAAGATCGTCGGTATCGCGCTGCATGCCGACAGGAAGATGGTGGATCGCATCACAAAGGGGGTGAAACTGCACGCGTGAGTTCTACGATGGAAGGAGCTTGCTTTTTTAGAAAAAGCTTGTTCAATCCATGATCGAATGCGCAAGGCGTTGCCGGGCAAAGCCCGGCACGACTGGTTGTTCGTCACAGCGAGTGGACAGGCGTCGGGACCGGGCCGCATGTTTCGCTCGTGCGTACCGTCGCGAATTGATCCGGCACTTTAAATCAGAGTTTCAGAACCAGCCCAAGGCAAAGGGCCTCCGGCGCGGTCTTGAACCATCGGGACAAAAGGGGAAACGGACGTGAGCACGATCACTTCGAATATCAGCAGGACACTCAATGGCTCGACGGCGTTTGTCGTCGGCGGCGACACCTATACATGGTCCAACCGCTGGCTGGACATGCTGTCGATATGGGCACCCGACGACGCGCCGCTGCGCACGGTAAACCTGACGCTCAGCAGCAAGTCATGGGGTGCGGACGTGCTGCGCTTCGCCGGAAACGCCAGCGTGACCATCAACGATGCAACGACCGGCGTTGGCGATAACGACCGCGTGTACATAAGCTACATTTCTCTTGGCACCAGCGGAACGAGCACCGTCACCCTGAAGAATGCCGAAGTGGAAACCCTGGTTGGCAGCAAGGCCTCCCAGAACGTGACCATCGGCTACTGGGCGAACTACATCGGCCTGAACCGGGGCGACGACACGGTTACCGTGGTTGGCGTCGGCGAAGTTGGCAGCATGGACCTCGGCCGGGGTAATGACAAGCTGACGACGACCGGCGATGCCTGGGTCGGAACGGCCTATATGGGGCGTGGCAACGACACCGTCTCGCTCGGGGCGGGCGGCGCTCACTTCATCCATATGGGGCAGGATGCAGATATCATCAAGTTCAGTGCCAATTCGCAGAGTGTGATCGTCCATGGCGGCGAAGGCATATCCGACGATCTGGCGGGGGCCAAGGATTCCGACACTGTCGACTTCTCGGCATTCACCGAAGGGCTGACCATCGACCTGAACGGCCGATCCTTCGTCGAGGGGACAAGCGGCGAGTATCTCATCTCCAATTTCGAGAATGCAACAGGCGGCAAGGGCAAGGACACGATCATCGCGAATGATGAGGTCAACGCGCTCAGGGGGCGTGCTGGCGCCGACACCTTCGTCTTCGAAAGCAAGACGGCCGCCCATGGCGACAAGATTCTCGACTTCAGCCAGACGGAGAAGGACAAGATCGATGTCTCGGACATCGATGCCAACTCGACCGTGAGCGGCAACCAGGCTTTCACATTCATCGGCACGGCAGCCTTCGGCGACAAGGCAGGCCAGTTGCGCTACGAGCTGAAATCGGGCGACACCATCATCCAGGGCGACATCAATGGCGATGGCGTCAGGGATTTCTCCATCATCCTCGACGCCAGCGTCAACCTCAAGCTGGGCGATTTCATTCTCTGAGGAGAGACTTGAAGAGAGGGCCGAAAGCCTCGGCCCTCTTAAAGCTCCACCGCCTCGATCTTCTTGTCGACGAAGCGGAGCGCCACCTTGCCACCGATCAGGTTGAGGGCGGTGTCGCCGAAAAGCTCACGGCGCCAGCCATGCAGCGCCGCGACGTCGGCCGCTTCGCCCTCGGCGGCAATCTTTTCGAGATCGTCGGTGTTGGCGATGATCTTTGCGGCGACGCCCTCGCGCTCGGAGACGATCTTCAGCAGCACCTTCAGCATTTCGCTGGCGGCGGCGGCACCCTCCGGCACGTGGTTCTGGCGGGGCAGGCGCGGCAGGTCGGTCTTGGGGATGGCCAGCGCCTCGCCGATCGCTTCCAGAAGGGCGCCGCCGGACTGCGAGCGTTCCCAACCCTTCGGGATGGTGCGCAGACGCGCCAGCGCCTCGGCATCGACGGGCTGCTGCTGGGCGATTTCGTAGATCGTGTCGTCCTTCAGGATGCGCGAGCGCGGCACGTTGCGGGCGCGTGCCTCGCGTTCGCGCCAGGCGGCGACCTTCTGCAGCACGGCGAGTTCGATCGGCTTCTTGACGCGCATCTTGAGCCGCTTCCAGGCATCGTCCGGATGCAGGTCGTAGGTCTCGCGCGATTCGAGAACCGCCATTTCCTCGGTCAGCCACAGCGAGCGGCCGGCCTCTTCCAGCTTTTCCTTGAGGGTCAGGTAGACATCGCGCAGATGCGTCACGTCGGCCAGCGCATATTCGAGCTGCTTGTCGGTCAGTGGCCGGCGGCTCCAGTCGGTGAAGCGTGAGGACTTGTCGATATGCACGCCCTTGATCTTCTGGACGAGCTGGTCATAGGAGACGCTGTCGCCGAAGCCGCAGACCATGGCGGCGACCTGGGTGTCGAAAATCGGGTGCGGAATGAGATTGCCGCGGTTGAAGATGATTTCGATATCTTGCCGCGCGGCATGAAAGACCTTCAGCACCGCCGTGTTGGCCATCAGCGCGAAGAAGGGTGTTAGGTCGAGATCCTTGGCCAGCGGATCGACGATGACCTCCAGCTCGGGTCCGGCAAGCTGAACCAAGCAGAGTTCCGGCCAGAAGGTCGTCTCCCGCAGGAATTCCGTGTCGATGGTCAGATACTCGGAGCGGGCGAGTATCTCACAGGCTTCGGTTAGGGCTGCGGTGGTCTCGATGATCTGCATGGGCTCGGGCGGACTTTTCTCGAATTTTTTGATCGGGCAGCTTTAGACGTTCCACGGTTTTGCCACAATCGAAAACTTGACCCGGCGAAACCTCAGGTTACGCGTACATAACTCGTCATGCCGGTCTTCTGGTGTTCGATGATGTGGCAATGGAACACCCAGTCGCCCGGATTGTCGGCGACGAGCGCGAGCTGCACCTTTTCGTCCGGCAGGATGAGGTAGGTATCGGAAAAATGTGGGCGGATCGGCTGCTTGTTCGACGTGACCGGCCGGAAGGCCAGGCCATGCAGGTGGAGCGGATGCACCTGCGGCGTCGGGTTCTCGACATTGAAGATATAGGTCCGGCCGGCCTTCATCTCGGCGAGCGGCGCGGTCGGGTCGCCCGTGTCGTCCGCCCACGGCACCTTGTTGATGGCCCAGAAATTGTAGCCGAGCGAACCGCAGATACCGTCCTTCGGCCGCTCCTCCGCCGAGGCGCTGAGGATGAAGGGGATTTCGGTTGCCGCCGACAGGTCCGGCTCGGGCAGGGGATTGGCGGCAAGGGCCGGCAGGTCGCCGATGCTGCGCTTCAGCGAGGCGCCAACCGCGCGGAACGTCGCGAGTGTGGTGGGCTTGGTGCCGCGCAGGTCTTTCAGCTCAGCGATGGCGCCTTCCGTGTCAGGCATGCGCAGGGCGAGGTCCAGCCGCTGGCCGGGGCCGATCATCAGGTGGTCGAGCGCAAAACGTTCCGCCACCGGATTGCCGTCGAACGCGACCACCTGCGCTTCGGCGCCCTCGACCGAAAGCGCAAGGATGCGCGTGACGTCCGTCGCCGCAAGCCGCAGGCGCACAAGCCCGCCGGCCGGCGCGTCATATTGTGGCGACTGTCGCCAGTTGGCGGTGCGCACGGTGCCGAATGTGCCGGCACGCGCGGCATCGCGCGGCTTGAACTGGGCGATGAACTGCCCGTCGCCGCCGAGCCGCCAGTCGCGCAGGTTGAGCACGATTTCCGCGTCGAAGACCGGATCCGCCGGGTCTTCCACGACGATCACGCCGGTCAGCCCGCGGCCGATCTGCTCCAGCGTGTTGCAATGGGGGTGATACCAGAAGGTGCCGGCATCCGGCGGGGTGAAGGCATAGTCAAAACTGTCGCCGCCATAGACATAGGGCTGCGTCAGAAAGGGCACGCCGTCCATCCTGTTGTCGATGCGCAGGCCGTGCCAGTGCACGGTCGTCGGCTCGTCCAGCCGGTTGTCGAGCCGGAGCGAAAAGGCCGCGCCGCGCTGCATGCGCAGCACCGGCGGAACCTCGCCGTCGCCATAGGTCATCACGCCCTTCGTCGGCCCCTTGTCGGTGATCATCGCTTCGCCCATGCGTGCGACAAGCGATGTCGCCGCCTGTGCGCTTGCCAGCCCGGCAAAGCGCCCCGCAAGACCGATGCCGCCCGCATAGGCCCCGGCGACGAGTGCGCCCTTCATCAGCGTGCGGCGTGTCAGCATGGCAGTCCCTCCGGTGCGTCTTTGGCTTCTAAACCTGAGGGCAGCTCTCAGCAATAAGCCCGCTACGACCAGATTGCCGCAGTGTCATCGCTCGCCGTTGCGGTCCTTCTCGGAGGCGGCGAGCTTGTTGAAGAAGAAGGACGTGCGCAGCAGGTTGCGGAAGCGGCTGTGCCGCGCGCCGGCGGGCACCGCCGGCCGGGCGCTCATGCGCAGCGCCGTGTAGCCCATGAATGAGATAAGGATGACGGCGGTATAGAGGAAGAGCGCCTGCGGCCCGAAGAACTGCAGCAGCACCGAGGCGAAAAGCGGGCCGATGATCGCTCCACAGGACCAGAAGAACAGCATGCCGGCCGAAACCAGCGCATGTTCGCCTTCGCCGGCATGGTCGTTGGCATGCGCCGAGCAGAGCGAATAGAGCGGCATGGCAAAGGCGCCGAACACGAAGATGCCGACGAGGTTCTTCAGTTCGTTGCCGCCTGCGAAGAAGGCAAGGTAGAGCGCCGCGAAAGCCGAGCCGAGGGTCGCGAGGAGGATGATCAGCCGCCGGTCGAGCCGGTCGGAATAGATCCCGAGCGGATATTGCAGCACCACGCCGCCGACGATGCCGGCGCTCATGAAGTTCGCGATGGCCGTCACGGAGAGGCCGATATCATGCGCGTAGATCGGCCCGAGGTTGCGGAAGGCCGCATTGGTGAGGCCGACGACGATGCAGCCGACGGTCGCGAGCGGCGAGATGTTCCAGAGTTTTCTGACATCGAAGCGGATCGCCTCCGGCACGGTCGGGCTGGAGCGGTCGGCAAGCGAAATCGGCACGAGCGACAGCGACAGCGCCATGGCGACGATGGCAAACAACTCGAACCCGCCGATCCCGATGCCCGGAATGAGATATTGCGCCGCCGTCACCGAGCCGAGGTCCACGACGCGGTAGACGGAAAGCGTGCGCGCCCGGTTGGCATTGGTCACGGAGGCGTTCAGCCAGCTCTCGACGGTGGCAAACAGGCTCGCAAAACAGATGCCGGCGACAAGCCGCATCACGAACCAGAAGATCGGATCGATCACCAGCACCATGGCAATGGCCGACGCCGACGCGATCGCCGCCATGGCCGAAAACGTCCTGATATGCCCGATCGCCCGCAAGACGCGCGTCACATAAATACAGCCGATCGCAAACCCGATGCTGTAGCCCGCCCCGACGAAACCGATGACGGATGTCGAAAACCCCTCCTGCGAGGCGCGCAGCGCAATGAACGTACCCTGAAGGCCATTGCCCCCGATGAGAATGCCTGCGGTGATGAGAAGGGGAATCAGGGGACGAATCGTGGACATGCGGGCACTATGGCGGAGGATTTGGGGAATGGCAGGGGGAAGTTGGAAAGATACCGGGAGATTACTATACTATATCGACGGTCATTTGAATTCTGCGAAGGCGCCGTTTCGACTCCCGCGAAAGGGGGGCAAACCATCGCTCCCAGGAGGGTGCTTGCGGGCTACGGCAAGCGCATGGTTGCCGCTTCGGACAACAGCCACGCCCTGAAGCCACGGATCAAGGGATCAGCCATCGTCTCAAGCGGCGACACGATAAAGTAGGCGAAGTTCGGCGGGCCGCCAATCGATAGGTCGAATGGGCGCACGAGGCGACCGGCCGCAAGGTCATCGGCCACGAGGGCTTCATCGCCAAGGGCAATACCTTCGCCTTCGATCGCGGCTTGGACAGCGAGATGGGTGTCCGTGTAGTGAAGCCCCGGCTCGAAGTGGAAATCAAAGATCCCGGCCGCCTGCAGCCATTGCCGCCAATCCGGCCAGACAACGCCTCGTCCGCTCCAAGATTGATGAATCAGCTTGCGGCCTCGAAGATCACGGGGATCGACCATAGGTCGCTCACCTTTTAGCAGACGGGGGCTGCATACCGGGAAAATGACGTGATCGAACAAACGATCCGTGTGGAGCCCGACGTCCTGGGGACCGAACCTGATCGCAAGGTCTATATCGTTCTGCCGAAAATCCTGTATCTGGCAGGTCACGTTCAGCCGGACTTCGACGTTTGGCTCGATTTGCTGGAACCGATCGAGCCGAGGGACCAGCCATTTCGCTGCGATCGACGTCGAAACAGAAACATTGAGACGCGTGCGTTCCTGGCCGGAAAGCCGGCGGGCTTGCGCGACGGCATTGTCGAGGTTTGCCAACGCCTCCTGGGTTGACCGGTGGAGAACTTCACCGGCTGTTGTGAGGCGCAGAGATCGGTTCGCCCGAATGAACAACGCAAACCCGAGCTGCGCCTCCCATTCCTTGATCTGGTGGCTGACCGCCGCCGGCGTGAGATTGAGCTCCACGCCGGCCCGGGTGAAATTGAGATGTCTTCCGGCCGCCTCCAGCACCCTCAGAGATCTAGCGCCTGGAGTTCGCGGTCGCATCGGACACCTTCAAATTTTTCTATCAGGTCGCCAACAAGGCTATTTGCTTCCTAACCGGTGTACAATCGCGATGATGTTGGCGTGATCAAATATTCTTTGAAGTCCTGCTTCATGCCATCTCCGTCAAATCAGCACTTTCCGCTTGCCTTTACCGCCGCCTGCGTCGCGATGACCAGCGTCACCTATGGAATGGGGCGGTATGCCTACGGGCTGTTCCTGCCGTCGATCGGAGCGCAGTTTGATCTCACGACGTTCGATCTGGCGCTCATCGCAAGCCTGAACGCGATCCTCTATCTGGTCGCAACCATTGTCGCGTCGGCTACGGCCATCCATTTTCGGCCGCGAACCTTCATCCTTCTTTCAGGGGTAACAACCACGGCCGGATTGCTGCTTGCAGGGATGGCGACGAGCGTTGCCGTGGCGACTGTGGGCATCGTACTTGCCGGAATAGGCGCGGGCATTCTCTCGCCGGCGATGTTCGAGGCAATCGAAGCCTGGTTGCCGGCTCCGTGGAAACCCCGGGCAATCGGAGCGGTCAATGCCGGCGCGGCACCGGGAATCGTTCTGACGGGTTTGGCGGCCTATTGGCTGCAATCATCCTGGCAGCAGGCATGGATCGTCATGGCCGGGATCGGGCTGGTCGTTACCCTCTGGCATTTCTGGCTTATACCGACGGCCCGGTTGCCGCGTCCTGCTTCGGGTGTGGCCCTGCCTCTCGGTTTCAGCCTGTTCACAAGACGCGCTTGCATGCCTCTTTATGTTTCCGTCTTCGTGTATGGCCTGATTCTCAGCACCTATCTGACGTTCGCCGTCGATTTGGTTCTGTCCACTGGCGGCATGGCGTTTCCAATGGACCGGCTGTTCTGGGTTCTGCTTGGCCTTGCGGGCCTGCCTGCGATGCTGACAGGTGCAGCAGTCCTGCGGCTGGGCGTGAGGGGCCTGCTGGCGATCAGCATGCCGGCATGCGGGCTATCCTATGCCTTGCTCGCCCTCGCGCCAGGCAATCAGCTTGTCGTCCTCACATCGGCCATCCTGTTCGGCGCGGCGTCCATCGCGCCAGGAAACGGCTTTCTCGTCTGGGGTATCTCGCTCTTCAGGGAACGGCCTTCGATAGGCTCGGGAACCGTGTTCGTCGTGCTCTCGATCGCCATTATCATAGGCCCGATCCTGTTCGGCATCATAGCCACGCAGATATGCTCACAAGGGTTCTTTCTGGTCATGGCGGTGCTTTCGATTGTCATTATCCCGCTGTTTCCTCGCGCAATCTTCACCACGGGACGTGCAGGCGATCAGGCTTTGTTGGACAATCCGACTGCTGATTTTTAAGGATGCGCACAAATCGCTGCTTCGAGCCCTCTTTCCGCGCGAGGAAGGGGGTACGTGACGTCCGTTTTCCGCTACCATCGGAAAAGATGCGCCGAGCGCTCAGAAGCGGGTGAGGGGCGCCCTGTCGGTGCTTGCCACCCTGCAAGCCTTGACAAATCGGCCCCGCCATGCGCTTTTCCGCCCGATTTTTCTTGGTCGCTGCGCCGGGTTCTTCCCGCGCGGCCTTTCAGCATTTCAGGATACCACGATGCACCCTTACCGCAGCCACACCTGCGCCGCTCTCCGCAAGTCCGATGTCGGCGGCACCGTTCGTCTTTCCGGCTGGGTTCACCGCGTTCGAGATCATGGCGGCGTGCTCTTCATCGACCTGCGCGACCACTATGGCATCACCCAGGTTGTCGCCGATCCTGATTCACCGGCCTTCAAGATGGCCGAGACGGTGCGCGGTGAATGGGTGATCCGCATCGACGGCCGCGTCAAGGCGCGCACCGACGATACGGTCAACAAGACCATGCCGACCGGCGAGATCGAGCTTTACGCGCAGGAGATCGAGGTTCTCTCGGCTGCCAAGGAACTGCCGCTTCCGGTCTTCGGCGAGCCGGACTATCCGGAAGACGTGCGCCTGAAGTACCGCTTCCTCGACCTGCGCCGCGAGACGCTGCACAAGAACATCGTCAAGCGCACGCAGATCATCTCCTCCATGCGCAAGGGCATGGGCGAGGCGGGTTTTGCCGAATACACGACGCCGATCTTGACGGCCTCCTCGCCGGAGGGTGCCCGCGACTTCCTCGTGCCGTCGCGTATGCATGAAGGCAAATTCTTCGCGTTGCCGCAGGCGCCGCAGCAGTACAAGCAGCTTCTGATGGTTGCCGGTTTCGACCGCTACTTCCAGATCGCGCCGTGCTTCCGCGATGAAGACCCGCGCGCCGACCGCCTGCCGGGCGAATTCTACCAGCTCGACGTCGAGATGAGCTTCGTCACCCAGGAAGACGTCTGGGACACGATGGAGCCGATGATGACGGCGGTCTTCGAGGAGTTTGCCGAAGGCAAGCCGGTCACCAAGAACTGGCCGCGCATTCCCTATGACGAGGCGATCCGCAAGTATGGCTCCGACAAGCCGGACCTGCGCAATCCGATCGTCATGCAGGCTGTGACCGATCACTTCGCCGGCTCCGGTTTCAAGGTTTTCGCGAACATGATCGCGTCGAACCCGAAGGTTCAGGTCTGGGCGATCCCGGCCAAGACCGGTGGCAGCCGCGCCTTCTGCGACCGCATGAACGCCTGGGCGCAGAGCCAGGGCCAGCCCGGCCTCGGCTATATCTTCTGGCGCAAGGAAGCCGACAAGATCGAGGGCGCCGGCCCGCTGGCGAAAAACATCGGCGAGGAGCGCACGGAAGCCATCCGCACGCAGCTCGGCCTCGATGACGGCGATGCCTGCTTCTTCGTCGCCGGCGATCCGGCAAAGTTCTACAAGTTCGCCGGCGAAGCCCGCACCCGCGCCGGCGAGGAGCTGAACCTCGTCGATCGCGAGCGTTTCGACTTCTGCTGGATCGTCGACTTCCCGTTCTACGAATATAACGAGGAAGAAAAGAAGGTCGACTTCGCGCACAACCCCTTCTCCATGCCGCAGGGTGGCATCGACGCGCTCGACAACAGGGACCCGCTGGAGCTCAAGGCTTACCAGTACGACGCGGTCTGCAACGGTTTCGAAATCGCCTCGGGCTCGATCCGTAACCAGTCGCCGGAGCTGATGGTCAAGGCGTTCGAGAAGGTGGGCCTCAGCCAGGCCGACGTGGAAGAGCGTTTCGGCGGCCTCTACCGTGCCTTCCAGTACGGTGCACCGCCGCACGGCGGCTGCGCTTTCGGCATCGACCGCGTCGTCATGCTGCTCGTCGGCGCAAAGAACCTGCGCGAGATTTCGATCTTCCCGATGAACCAGCAGGCGCAGGATCTCCTGATGAACGCGCCGAGCCCGGCAACGCCCGCCCAGCTTCGCGAACTCGCGCTGCGCGTCGTGCCGACGCAGAAGAAAGACTGATCGTCTGACAGGGCGAAAGCCGCTTGCGGCTTTCGCCCGTCGGAACACTTGCCCGCCCTGGCCGTTCTCTTCCTGTCAAGCAGAGGAGAATGAACATGCGAAACAAGATCATCCTTGCCACGGCAGCCTTCATGACGCTGTCCACCGCCGCCTATGCCCAGAGCACGGTCATCGTCCAGGAAACCGATCCGGTCATGACCGAATCGACTGTCGTCGTGCCGGGCGAAGTCCGCACCTATGTGCTGGAACAGCAGGTTCCATCCGTTGCCTATGAGGGTGATGTGCTCATCGGCAAGGTCATTCCGGACGCCGTGGAAGTTCACCCGGTCGATGGCTATGGCGACTATGCCTATACCGTCGTCAATGAACGCCGGGTCATCGTGAACCCGCAGACCCGGACGGTTATCCAGGTTCTGGAGTAGCCCTAACATCCTGCTGAACCCGGCGCGTCGCGTCGGGTTCAGCCGCGAGCGTTGGCTTTCGCGAAAAGACGCCACAATGCCGTGAATTCGCCGCCAGTCGATCCCAATTCCGCGCGCAATCAGTCGAAATGCACCCCTAGCGTGAAGCTGCCTTATAATGGCGTTTCAAAGACTGGAGGGACTTTCAATGACTGAGACGGAAACGGGCGATCCCATCGCCTCCACGTCATCCCGGCATGTCCACTATCCCGACACCCGCGGCAATATCGCTACCTTCCTGCGTTCGCCCGGCGTCAAGTTCATCATGATCGGCATCATCTCCGTGGCGCTGCTCGTGCCGCTGCTGCTCGTCTGGGGCCTGACGGAGGAGCGGGCGCAAAGGGCGACCGATGTGTCGCGCCGCATCGCCAACGGCTGGGGTGGCGACCAGGCGATCAACGGCCCTTATCTGGCCGTGCCGTTCGAGGTGCAGCGCAGCCGCGAAGTGGATGGCCGCACGATCGTCGAGCAGACGACCGAATGGGCGCTCGTCATGCCGGAAACGTTGGATGTCACGGCGGATCTGAAGGCGGAGGAGCGCAGGCTCTCGATCTATACGCTGCCGGTCTACAATGGCGCCCTGACATTGAAGGGGCGCTTTGCCAGCAACATCCTTCAGGATCTCGCGCAGTTCTCCGGTACGCCGCAGCTCGACCGCGCCATCCTCGTGCTCAACATCAACGATATTACCGGCATCCGCTCCGATGCCAGCGTGAAGATCGATAACGGCGCCGTGCGGCCATTCGATCCGGGCATGCGGCAGATTTCCGCCATGACCGTTGTCGGTGCCGATGGGTATGCCACGCCGCAATCCAGCGCCGGCGTGCACCGTCCAATCGAACGGCCGCGCGTCGAGAGCGGCTTTGCCTTCGAGATCGCCCTGTCGCTCAACGGTTCGCGCAGCTTCGCCGTCGCCCCCGCCGGCCAGACGACGAGTTTTGCGGCGAAGGCCAATTGGCCCCATCCGGGCTTCGAAGGTCTCTTCCTGCCGGAGCAGAAGACGATCACCGCATCGGATTTCTCGGCCAAGTGGACGATCCCCTATCTCGCCCGCGGCATCGACCGGGTCGCGGCCGGTTCGACGCTGCCGCTGTCGGGCAGCATGATGTCGATCAACCTCGTGGAACCCGTCCAGTTCTACCAGGTTATCTCCCGCACGCTGAAATACTCGATCGGCTTCATCTCGCTCGTCTTCCTCGCCGTCTTTGTCGTCGAGCTGAAGGGTGGGCGCATGGTGCACTGGATCCAGTATGTGCTGACGGGCCTGGCGCTGATCGTCTTCTACGTGCTGCTCTTAGCGCTCGCGGAGCATACCGGCTTCACCATTGCCTATGTGGTGGCGGCTGTCGCGACGGCACTGCTGATCGCCGCCTATCTCGGTAGTGCGACGGGGAGCCGCAAGAACGGCCTGTCGCTCGGCGCCGTGCTGCTGTCCGCCTATGGCGTGATGTATCTCGTGCTGCGGGAGGACGAGTATGCGCTGCTCGCCGGCGCATTGATCTCCTTCGTCACCATCGCGGCCACCATGTACGCGACGCGCCGCGTCGAGTGGTCGGCGCCGGTGCCGCAGGCAGCCCGGTGACGTTCGTCATTCTCAAAAGCAGAAAGCCCGGAGCGATGCTCCGGGCTTTCTTTTTAAACAAGCTGCCGAACGGCTTACATCTCGTCGTTTGCCGTGACGGTGACGCCCAGGACCTGCGGGATGGTCTGCGGCGCGCCCATGGCGGCACCCATGATCATCGGGAACGGAACGGGTTCCTTCGGCTCGGCGCTGATCGTCAGGCTCTTCGGGTCGTCGAGAAAGGTGTTGACGGCGGCCGAGATCTGGTTCTGCAGGTCAGGCATGTTGAGCTGGGCGATCATGATCGGAACCAGGCCCTTCAGCGACTGGGCCATCTGGTCGCCCGTGACGCCCTGTTCGCTGCCGGCGAAGTCGAGCAGCTTCTTGGTGATCGAGGCGTCTTCGAAGGAGATCGAGGCGCTGTTGAAGGTCAGCTGCTGGACGAGGCCCATCATGGACATGCCCATGGCGGCGTTGGCTTCTTCCTTGTTCGGGTTGGCTTCAGCGGCCTTCATCGCCTCCTGGATGCCCTTTACGAAATCGAGCGTGTAGCCGGAGATTTCCAGACCGATGTTGAGCCGGCCGACATCCTTGAAATCGAAGGCGTATTCATCGACGGCCATCTTGCCGCTTGCCAGCTCCCAGCTGCCGGACATGGAGACCTTGCCTTCCAGCGTCTGCATGTTGAGCTTGGCCAGCGCGTCCTTGGCCTTCGGATCTTCGACCGCGGTCAGGTCGGCCTTGAGGTCGGAAAACGTGGCGTCGAATTCGAGACCGGCATCGGCGTCCATGCGCGTGATGTTCGCCTCCATGCCGGACATGGAGAAGACTTCCTTGCCCTTCGCGGTGACGCTGATCGGGCCGGCGGTGGCCGATTCGTACATCATCAGCGATTCGAGCGTACCGGAAACGACCGTGCCCGGAACGGACACACCGTTGAGCGCGATGTCCTTTGCGGAAACCGACGTTTCGCCTTCCGTTGTGTTGATGTCCTGGAAGGCGATGGTTTCGATCGTGTAGCCGCCTTCGCCGTCTTCCTCGACACCTTCCATGGTGACGTTGCCGAGCTTGATCGGCGCTTCAGCGCCGGTCGCCTTCAATTCGGTGCCTTCGAGGGTGACGGTCGAGCCGTCGACGACAACGTTCGAAGAGCCGACCGTCACGCCGCTCGTGGCATAGGTGGCATTCAGCTTGGCCAGCAGATCCGCGCCATCAAGCGCGAATGCGGGGCTTGCCAGGGTGGCGAGCGCTGCGCCGGCGAGGAGGGTGCGGAAATGGGAGGTGCGCATCATGGATTGGCTCTCTTTCTGGATTTTTGGACGGCTGCCTTGCCGTTTACCGCTCATAGACGTGCGGCGCGGCGACTATATTCGGGCCGGCGCAACTTTCCATGGAATTCTACACGGGCGGCCGTATTTTCGCGGCAGGCTTTACAAACTGCTATCCACAGCTGGATCGCCCGGATTCCTTGCCGCGAATCGGTAGGACCGCTAGTCAAGTGCCATGGGACAAAACACTTTGCCGCCGGATGGCGGAGACGACAATATCGTGCCGGTCGACCTCAAGGCGGCGCTGGAAGAGCGCTACCTTGCCTATGCGCTGTCGACCATCACGCAGCGCGCGCTGCCGGATGTTCGCGATGGCCTGAAGCCGGTGCATCGCCGCATCATCCACGCGATGAGCGAAATGGGCATTCGTGCCAATTCCTCGTTCAAGAAATGCGCGCGTATCGTCGGCGACGTCATCGGTAAGTTCCACCCGCATGGCGACCAGTCGGTCTACGATGCGCTGGTGCGCCTCGCGCAGGATTTCTCGCAGCGCTATCCGATCGTCGATGGCCAGGGCAATTTTGGCAATATCGACGGCGATAATGCGGCCGCCTACCGATACACCGAAGCGCGCATGACGGATGTCGCGACGCTGCTGCTCGAAGGCATCGGTGAGGACGCCGTCGATTTCCGCCCGACCTATAACGAGGAAGACGAGGAGCCGGTCGTCCTGCCGGGCGCCTTCCCGAACCTGCTTGCGAACGGTTCGTCCGGCATCGCCGTCGGCATGGCGACGTCCATTCCCTCGCACAATGTGCACGAACTCTGCGACGCGGCACTGCACCTGATCCGTCAACCTGACGCACCGGTGGAAAAGCTCGTCGAATTCGTGCAGGGCCCGGACCTGCCGACCGGCGGCATCATCATCGATAGCCGCGAGAGCATCCTGGAGGCCTACAGGATAGGGCGCGGCGGCTTCCGCGTGCGCTCCAAGTGGCAGATCGAGGATCTCGGTCGCGGCGGTTATCAGATCGTCGTCACCGAAATTCCTTACCAGGTACAGAAGTCGCGGCTGATCGAGAAGATTGCCGAGCTGCTGATTGCCCGCAAGCTGCCGCTGCTCGAGGACATCCGCGACGAATCGGCGGAAGACGTGCGCATCGTGCTGGTGCCGAAGAGCCGCACCGTCGATCCGACGATCCTGATGGAATCGCTGTTCAAGCTTTCGGAACTCGAAAACCGCATTCCGCTCAACATGAACGTGCTGTCCATGGGGCGCGTGCCGCGCGTCAT
Source organism: Shinella sp. (assembly GCF_052438155.1). Lineage (NCBI taxonomy): Bacteria > Pseudomonadati > Pseudomonadota > Alphaproteobacteria > Hyphomicrobiales > Rhizobiaceae > Shinella > Shinella sp. The sequence continues at coordinate 341,469 of NZ_JBQVPI010000002.1, forward strand.
GGGTCTGCGGGACGTGCTCGTCGAATGGCTCGCCCACCGGCGTGACGTGCTCCAGCGCCGCTCGCGCCACCGCCTGGCTGCCATCGACCGCCGGCTCGAAATCCTCGGCGGCTATCTCATCGCCTATCTCAACCTCGACGAGGTGATCCGCATCATCCGCGAGGAGGATGAGCCGAAGGTCTCCTTGATGGCGACATTCTCGCTGACGGACGTGCAGGCCGAAGCGATCCTCAACATGCGCCTGCGCTCCTTGCGCAAGCTGGAAGAGTTCGAGATCCGCACCGAATTCGACGCCCTGTCGAAGGAGAAGGCGGAGATCGAGGCGCTGCTCGCCTCCGATGAAAAGCAGTGGCAGACCGTCGCCTGGGAAATCGGCGAGGTCCGCAAGAAATTTGCCAAGGCGACCGAACTCGGCCGCCGCCGCACCCAGTTCGCAAGCGCCCCGGACGCCGACGTCGAGGCGATCCAGCAGGCCATGATCGAGAAGGAACCGGTGACGGTCGTCATCTCGGAAAAGGGCTGGATTCGCGCGTTGAAGGGCCATATGGCCGACACATCCGGCCTCCAGTTCAAGGAAGGCGATGCGCTCAAGGTGGCGTTCCCGGCGCAGACGACGGACAAAGTTCTGATCGTGACGACGGGTGGCAAGGTCTTCACGCTCGGCGCCGACAAGCTGCCGGGCGGCCGTGGTCACGGCGAGCCGCTGCGCATCATGGTCGACATGGAAAACGACCAGGCCGTGCTGACCGCCTTCGTGCACGATGCGTCGCGCAAGGTCATCATCGCCTCGCAGGCCGGCAACGGGTTCATCGTTTCGGAAACCGAGATGGTCGCCAATACCCGCAAGGGCAAGCAGGTGATGAATGTCGGCATGCCGGACGAGGCGAAGCTCGTCGTGCCGGTGCGCGGCGATCACGTCGCCGTCGTCGGCGAGAACCGCAAGATGCTGGTCTTCCCGCTGTCGCAGATGCCGGAAATGTCGCGCGGCAAGGGCGTGCGCCTACAGCGCTACAAGGATGGCGGCATTTCCGACCTGCGCTGCTTCGCGCTCGCCGACGGCCTGACCTGGGACGACAGCGCCGGCCGCAACTTCGTGCGCAGCAAGGACGAACTCGCCGAATGGCTCGCCGACCGCGCAACGGCAGGCCGCACCGTGCCGAAGGGGTTTCCGCGGAGCGGCAAGTTCAGCGGGTGATCAGCCGGAATAGGGGACGCTGACGTCGCGCAGGAAGCGTGTCGTCAGCGTTTGCCAGTTCCCGAAGCGCCTCTTTGTACTTCTCCGCACCCAAACGGGCCGCTTCCAACTGCCTCGCCTTGTCTTCATCGTAAGGCGGCGGCGGGGCTTCTCGCTTTTCGTCTTTTTGCGTCAGAACGGTTCAAGGCTCCGTGCCCGCTCTCCTGCTTGGGAGACTCTATCATTTCACCCCGTAAACGGAAATTCCGCCGCCGCGTCGCCGGCCCTGGTGGCGCGGGCTTTTGAGCGCATTTGCCAGAAGGAATGGGCAAGCAGCGCGAGGATGAGGATGGAGCCGCCGATCAGGGTTTGCGTGGTGGGGGTTTCGGCGAAGACGATCCAGACCCAGATGGGGGCGAGCACGGTTTCGAGCAGGTAGAACATGCCGACTTCCGGCGCCGAGAGATAGCGAGGGCCGGTGGCGAGACACCAGAAGGCGAGGGGCAGCAGCACGAGGCCGTTGAAGAGGATGTAGACCGGTTCGGCGACCGTCAGTCCGGCGGACGGAAGACAGAACAGCGCGACGACGCCCGAGAGCACGGCGGCAACGAGCGGCACGAAGCCCATGTCGGCACCGCTTTTGCGGCTGAGCGTCAAGGCGATCGCCAGCAGAAAAGCCGAACAGGCGGCCATCGCGTCGCCGAAGACGTTTCCGCTCGAAAGCCCGTCATGCACGATCAGCAGGACGCCGGCAACCATGGCGGCCATGGTCAGGAGTGTCGCGTTGCTCGGCCGCTCGCCCAGAAAGATCCAGGAGAGGATGGCGGCGAACATCGAGGTGAAGGCGAGGATGAAGACGACATTGGCCGTCGTCGTGTTGAACACCGCCAGCATGAAGGTCAGCCCGTTGATGCCGTAGACCAGGCCGATCAGCAGGCCGATGCGGCCGGGAATGAGCACCGTCTTGCGGCGGAAAGCGAAATTCAGGACGGCCCACAGAGCGAGCGCCATCACGAAGACCGAGATATTGCGCAGGACGACCATCGACCAGACGTCACCGTCGGCGGAGCGGATCAGCGGGATATCGAAGGAGAGGGCAAGACCGCCGATGGCGGTGATGAGAAGCCCCTTGCGATGAAGGGCCGGGTCATTCTTCTGGGACAAGTCGGGAACCGATTCTACGGCTGGGTTTCGGTATTTTCCCCATCATAGCGTTCCCAACCCCGCGGCATCAGGTGTTCCTGCGGCAAAAACTTTGTTTTGTAGTCCATTTTGCGCGATCCCTTGACCCAATAGCCGAGATAGACATGCGGCAGGCCGAGCGCCTTGGCGCGACGGATATGGTCGAGGATCATGAAGGTGCCGAACGAGCGGTCGGCGCGCTCCGGATTGTAGAAGGAATAGACCATCGACAGGCCATCGCCCATGCGGTCGGTGAGCGCCACGGCCAGAAGCTCGCCCTGCGGCCGCTCCTTAAGGCCAGCACCTTCCTCGCGCAGGCGGTATTCGATGATCTTCGTGTTGACGTGGGTGTCTTCCACCATCATCGCATAGTCGAGCACCGACATGTCCGACATGCCGCCCTTCTGGTGGCGGGCATCGAGATAGTGGCGGAACAGCGAGTACTGCTCGCTCGATGGCTCGGCCGGATATTCGTATGCGATGAGATCGGCATTCGTTGCGAGCACCCGGCGCATGGAGCGGCGCGGCTTGAACTCGTTGACGAGGATGCGCACGGAAATGCAGGCGCGGCAGGTTTCGCAGGCCGGGCGATAGGCGATGTTCTGCGAGCGGCGGAAGCCGCCCTGGGTCAGGAGATCGTTCAGCTCCGGCGCGCGTTCACCCACCAGGTGGGTAAACACCTTCCTCTCCATCTCCTGCGGCAGATAGGGGCAAGCCGCCGGCGCGGTGAGATAGAATTGCGGGGAGGATGTTGCCTGCGTATTCATCGGCCGTGAGGCGACTCCGTCGTGTGACACTTCTATGCCAATACCATGGCCTAGTTCAAAAAAAGGTCAACCGGAGGATTTCGCCTGCCCGTTTTGGCTGGTTGTCAATAACGGTCGCGGCGAACCACCACGGTGCCGAGCAAAAGGTCGTGCAACAGGCGGCCACGATCGGTGAAGAGGCCGACGAGCACGACGAACGGTGTCAGCAGCGCATTGCCGATCCAGAAAAGCACGAGGTGCACGATCGCCGTGAGGAAATCGACGGGGCGACCATCGACGCGGGCAAGCGCAAGCCCCATGGCGTTCATGCCGGCGCTCGCCTGGCTGGGGCCGCCCATGGTCAGGCCGAAATAGAGCATGGCGACGATGGCGAAAAGCGCGGGATAAAGGAAGAAACCGAGGCCGAGCGTCAGGATGCCGAGGAAGAAGACCACGACAGCGGCCGGAATCCAGAGCAGCGCGACGATCGCGTAGTCAATCAGAAACGCAAAAATCCGCCGCGACAGCACGCCGCGATAGGCCTGCCAGTCCGTCGTCGGAACCCGCGTTTCATTGAAATCCGCACTCATCTCGTTGTCTCCCGAATGGAACATGCCACTGATATGGGGATGCTCTGATGGAAAACAACGGGTGAGTCAAAGGCAGAAATTTCCTCCGTCACGCCGGCTCAGGGCCGGCATGCGGGGAGGAGGGCGCTTTGGAGTTCAGCCTTTGCGGGCGAGATGCCGTGCGACGTCCATCGCGAAGTAGGTAAGAACACCATCACAGCCCGCGCGCTTGAAGGCGAGCAGGGTTTCGAGCATGACGCGCTCGCCGTCGATCCAGCCGTTCATCGCGGCGGCCTTGATCTGGCTGTACTCGCCCGAGACCTGATAGGCGAAGACCGGCAGGCTGAAGGCCTCTTTCATGCGCCAACAGATGTCGAGATAGGGCAGGCCGGGCTTGACCATCAGCATGTCGGCGCCTTCCTCGACGTCGAGTGCTGCATCACGGATCGCCTCGGTGCCGTTGGCCGGATCGATGTAGTAGGTCTTCTTGTCGCCCTTCAGCAGGCCGCCCGTACCGATCGCATCGCGATAGGGACCGTAGAAGGCAGAGGCGAACTTCGTCGCATAGGACATGATGCCGACATTCTGGTGGCCGGCGTCATCGAGGGCGCGGCGGATCGCGCCGACGCGGCCATCCATCATTTCCGAAGGGGAGATGATGTCGGAGCCGGCATCAGCCTGAATGACGGCGGCCTTCGCCACGAGTTCGACCGTCTCGTCATTGACGATGACATCTCCGCGCAGCACGCCATCGTGGCCATGGCTGGTGAAGGGATCGAGCGCGACATCGGTGATGACGCCGATGTTCGGCACGGCCTTCTTGATGGCGCGTGTGGCTTCATTGATGAGGTTGTCGGCGGCGAGACAGTGCGAGCCGGTCTCATCGCGCAGCGACATCTCGATATTCGGGAAGGTTGCGAGCGCGGGAATGCCGAGGTCGGCAGCCTCTTTCGCCGCTTCGACGAGCTTGTCGATGCTCATGCGGTTGACGCCCGGCATGGCGGCGACGGGATCGACCACGTTCGTGCCCGGCACCACGAAGACCGGCCAGATGAGATCGTCGACCGTCAGGCGGTTTTCCTGCACGAGGCGACGCGTCCAGTCGGCCTTCCGGTTGCGCCGCATACGGCGGCTGCCGGTGATGTCGTCGACAATGGTTCTGCCGGTCATGTTGCCTTTTCCTCTGCACGATCCGCTTGACGCCTCCTTATCACGCCGGGTCCGGCAATCAAATCACCAGCACAGGGGAGGCCTGCGGCATATGGCCGTGCAAGTGCTCTGCCGTATTATGTGTGCAAGGCCATATGCTTCCGTCTTGCTGCTAAATGCTCTGGCGGGCTTTATGCCGGTCGGCCTTGCCCTTACTGTCCGCACCATGGTTGCTGATTCTGCCAAAGGTCCCAGACCGAGCCTGACCGAAACGCTGTTTATGCTGTTCCTGCGCCTGGTGGCGGTGGGCTCCTTGTGGTTCGCGCTGCAATATTGGGCGATGCTGACCGGCTTCTCCTTCAACGGGCAGGGGCGGTTCGATCTGCTGCCGCCGGCATGGAAGGCGGCCTATACGGCGCTTGCCGTGCTTTTCCCCGTGGCCGCCGTCGGCCTCTGGCTTCTCGTCTCCTGGGGGCCGGTGATCTGGCTCTTGGCGGCAGCGACCGAGGTCGCCATGCATGAGGTCTATCCGTCCATTTTCGGCATCGACCGGCTGCTTGTTTTCGCGCATGGCGCGGTGGCCATCGTCTTCGTTCTTTTCCAGGCGGCGCTCTTCATTCAGCGGCGCCGGCAAACCCGCACGGTAAGACCTGATTCACCCTGAGACAGAGTCGCCCTCCGGTAAGGCGCTGTTAAGCCTGCAGTTTAAGTAGAATTTTAGATGCATTCGTTAGGTTCTCACTCAAGGCGGGAAAACAAACCACACCGCCAAACAAAACAGTGAGGCAGTAACCATGAACACCAAGATGAAGCCGCAGCAGGCCCCCGTCGTCGACCCGCAGGAAGACGCGATCCGCAACCTCTATCTGGAATCCCTCCACCTCGTCGAGCGTCTGCACCGTCGCCTGCTCGACGTCATCAAGGACGAGTTCGACCGCGCCGGTCGCTCCGACGTCAACGCCGTCCAGGCGCTGCTCCTTTTCAACATCGGCAATTCCGAACTCACCGCCGGCGAACTTCGCTCCCGCGGCTACTATCTCGGCTCGAACGTCTCCTACAACGTGAAGAAGCTGGTCGATCTCGGTTTCATCAACCACCAGCGCTCGCGCATCGACCGTCGCTCCGTCCGCATCAGCCTGACGGAAAGCGGCCAGGAAATCGCGGAAACCGTCGCCAAGCTCTATGAACGCCACACGGGCTCGATCCAGAAGGTCGGCGGCATCGGCGAAGGCGAGTTCAGCCAGATGAACAAGCTGCTCCAGCGTCTCGATCGCTTCTGGAACGACTCGATCCTCTATCGCCTGTAATTTCTGCCGAGATTTCCGACCTCCTCCCTAAAAGCCGGCCGCGTTCCCTGCGCGTCCGGCTTTTCAATTCTTCGCCTGCCTCTCCGCATGGCCGGTGCGTAAGGCCCCGAGACACGAATTGGCCATATTGCTGTGACACCCGGATGAGGGGCTTAAGGTATGCGCGAGCGGCAGGGCCGGTTTGCGTTTGTTAACCCTGTTCGTGATAGCTGCATCGGGTATGGACCTTTGGTCGATGTGCCGCGTGCACCTCGCCGCCCGTTGCGGCGCTCAGGAGATGGTAGGATAAATGTCTCGCAAAACCGGATTTGATGTGTTCTCGCGCCGCGCCTTCCTGCGCTCTGCCGCAACCTTCGGTGCCGCCGCCGTGGCCGGCCCCGTGCTCGCCCAGACAGCGCTCGATGACATCCTCAATACTCCGCGCCGCGGCAACTGGGACGACCAGTTCGACGCCGAGGCCTCGCGCACCGCCACCGCCGTCGTCTCCAACAACCCGATTTTCGGTTCCGGTACGTCCGGCTATCTCCAGCAGGCGATCGCCGATTACCAGAACATCGTCTCCAGCGGTGGCTGGCCGATGGTCAATACGCAGCAGAAGATGGAAATGGGTGTCTCCGACCCGGCCGTCCAGCAGCTGCGCCAGCGCCTGATCATTTCCGGCGACCTGCCGCGCTCCGCCGGTACGAACGGCGCCTTCGATTCCTACGTGGACGGCGCCGTCAAGCGCTTCCAGGCGCGTCATGGCCTGCCACCCGACGGTGCCGTCGGCGAATACACGCAGAAGGCCCTCAATGTGACCGCCGTCGTTCGTCTTGGCCAGCTCCAGACGAATCTCGTGCGCCTCCAGGCCATGTCCGGCGACCTCGGCCGCCGCTATGTCGTGGTCAATATTCCGGCCGCCTATATCGAAGCTGTCGAGAATGGTCGCGTCGCCTCGCGCCACACCGCCATCGTCGGCAAGATCGACCGCCAGTCGCCGGTATTGAACTCCAAGATCTACGAAGTGATCCTCAACCCCTACTGGACCGCGCCGCGCTCGATCATCCAGAAGGATATCATGCCGCTGATGCGCAAGGATCCGACCTACCTTTCGCGCAACGCGATCCGCCTGTTCGACGGTTCGGGTGGCGAAGTCTCACCGGAAACGGTCGACTGGAATGCCGAAAAGGCACCGAACCTGATGTTCCGTCAGGACCCGGGCAAGATCAACGCGATGTCGTCGACGAAGATCAACTTCCACAACGAGCACCAGGTCTACATGCACGATACGCCGCAGCAGGGCCTGTTCAATAAGCTGATGCGTTTCGAATCGTCGGGCTGCGTGCGCGTTCAGAACGTGCGCGACCTCTCGCTCTGGCTGCTCAAGGATACACCCGGCTGGTCGCGCTCGCAGATGGAAGCGACGATCAAGAGCGGCGTCAACACGCCGGTCAAGCTGACGGAGGAAGTGCCGGTCTTCTTTACCTACATCACCGCCTGGTCTGCCAAGGACCGCGTCGTCCAGTTCCGCGACGACATCTACCAGAAGGACGGCGCAACCGAGCTTGCCCTCCAGACCGGTTACAACCAGGAAGGCGGCCAGGCCGTCGACAGCGACCTTCTGCCGCAATAAGGCAAATTGTCTGATTTTTTCAAAGGCCCCGCATTCCACGGGAATGCGGGGCCTTTGTCGTTTCGGCTTTTATCGCCTTGTCGTTTTTATCGCATAAGGCGCGTGGAAATGGCGCAAACCGTGGAGCGGATATTGCCCTTGCCATGCGAGGACGATAAACACCGTGCCACCTACCCTAAAGGAGCCTCGAGGATGAGCCAGTCTTCCGCCACCGAAGTTTTCTTCACGCGTTCCCTTGCCGATACCGATCCGGATATTTTCGGTTCCATCGAGAAGGAACTCGGTCGCCAGCGCCATGAGATCGAGCTGATCGCCTCCGAGAATATCGTTTCGCGCGCCGTGCTCGAAGCCCAGGGCTCGATCATGACGAACAAGTATGCCGAGGGCTATCCGGGCAAGCGCTATTACGGCGGCTGCCAGTTCGTCGACATTGCCGAAGAGCTCGCCATCGAGCGCGTCAAGAAGCTGTTCGGCGTCGACTTCGCCAACGTCCAGCCGAACTCCGGTTCGCAGATGAACCAGGCCGTCTTCCTCGCGCTGCTGCAGCCGGGCGACACGTTCATGGGCCTCGATCTCAACTCGGGCGGTCACCTGACGCACGGTTCGCCGGTCAACATGTCCGGCAAATGGTTCAACGTCGTGTCCTACGGCGTGCGTGAAGGCGACCACCTTCTCGACATGGACGACGTTGCCGAAAAGGCGCGCAAGAACAAGCCGAAGCTCATCATCGCCGGCGGCACCGCCTATTCCCGCATCTGGGACTGGAAGCGTTTCCGCGAGATCGCCGATGAAGTCGGCGCCTACCTGATGGTCGACATGGCCCACATTGCCGGCCTCGTCGCCGGTGGCCAGCATCCGTCGCCGTTCCCGCATTGCCATGTTGCGACGACCACGACGCACAAGTCGCTGCGCGGCCCGCGCGGTGGTGTCGTTCTGACGAACGACGCGGATATCGCAAAGAAGATCAATTCGGCCGTCTTCCCGGGTCTCCAGGGTGGCCCGCTGATGCACATCATCGCCGCCAAGGCCGTTGCCTTCGGCGAAGCGCTGCAGCCGGAATTCCAGGATTACGCCGCGCAGGTCGTCAAGAACGCCAAGGCACTGGCCGAGACGCTGAAGGCCGGCGGCCTCGACATCGTTTCGGGCGGCACCGACAACCACCTGATGCTGGTCGACCTTCGCAAGAAGAACGCCACCGGCAAGCGGGCGGAAGCAGCGCTTGGTCGCGCCTTCGTCACCTGCAACAAGAACGGCATCCCGTTCGACCCTGAAAAGCCGTTCGTCACCTCCGGTGTCCGTCTCGGCACCCCGGCCGGCACGACCCGCGGCTTCAAGGAAGCGGAATTCACGGAAATCGGCAACCTGATCGTCGAGGTTCTCGACGGCCTGAAGGTCGCCAATTCCGACGAGGGCAATGCAGCGGTCGAAGCGGCCGTGCGGGAGAAGGTCGTCGCGCTGACGGGCCGTTTCCCGATGTACCCCTACATGTAAGGAACGAGAATGCGCTGCCCCTATTGTGGTTCGGAAGATTCGCAGGTGAAGGATTCCCGTCCGGCAGAGGACGGGGCCGCCATTCGCCGCAGGCGCATCTGCCCGGATTGCGGCGGACGGTTCACGACCTTCGAACGGGTGCAGCTGCGCGAGCTGATGGTTGCCAAGAAGACGGGTCGCAAGGCCCCCTTCGACCGCAACAAGCTCGTGAAATCCTTCGAGATCGCGCTTCGCAAGCGGCCCGTCGACCGGGACCGTATCGAACGCGCGGTCTCGGGCATCGTCCGGCGCCTCGAAAGCTCCGGCGAGACGGAAATCTCGTCTGAAGAAATCGGCCTCCAGGTGCTCGAAGCCCTGAAGGCGCTCGATGACGTGGGCTTCGTGCGCTACGCCTCGGTCTACCGCGACTTTTCCCATGTCGACGATTTCGAGAAGATCCTCTCCGAAGTCGCCGCCAAGATCGCCCGGGATCCGGGCGCGGACGGCTAGATGTCCGGCCTGGCCGAAGACGAACGCTTCATGGCAGCGGCGATCCGCCTCTGCCGCCGCAATCTCGGGCTTACGTCTACCAATCCCTCCGTCGCCTGCCTGATCGTCAAGGACGGCGTGATCCTCGGCTCGGCCGTGACAGCGCCGGGGGGGCGCCCGCATGCGGAAACGCAGGCGCTCACCGAAGCGGGCGAGGCCGCCCGGGGTGCTACTGCCTATGTCACGCTTGAACCCTGCTCGCATCACGGCAAGACGCCGCCCTGCGCCGATGCGCTGATTGCGTCCGGCGTGGCACGGGTCGTCGTCGCAGTGACGGACCCGGATGAGCGGGTGGCGGGCAGGGGGCTTTCGATGCTGCGGAATGCCGGCATCGCGGTCGAGACGGGCGTGCTGGAGGCGGAAGGCCGTGCGGCACTCGCTGCCTACTTGAATCGCCAGACGAAGAAGCAGCCCTATGTGACTCTGAAACTTGCCGTTTCGGCCGATGGCATGCTTGGCCGTTTGGGCGCAGGGCAGGTGGCCATCACCGGTCCCGTTTCGCGCGGACAGGTGCATGTGCTGCGCGCCGAGACGGATGCTATCTTGATCGGCATCGGCACCGCGCTCGCCGACGACCCGGAACTGACCTGCCGTCTGCCGGGGCTGGAAGCCCGCTCACCCGTTCGCATCGTGCTCGACCCGCGCCTGGAACTGCCGCCGACGTCGAGGCTCGCCGAAACGGCGCGCGTCGTCCCGGTCATCACGGTAACGGCGAAGGAGAGTATGGATGACCCGGCCCTTGCGATTCGCCGCGAGGCGCTGGAGGCGCTCGGCGTCGAGGTGCTGATCTGTGATCCGCGCCGGCTCGATGCGCTGCTGACGGCGCTCGCTACACGCGGCATTTCCTCGCTGCTGGTCGAAGGCGGCGCGCGGGCGGCGCGGTCTTTCCTCGACGCCGGCCTTGTCGACCGCATCCTGCTGTTCAATGGCGCGGGGACCATTGGCAAAGACGGCGTCGCATCCCCATGTGTGTCTGAGCGGATGCCGGACGGCTTTTCGCTCCTCCATACGGCCCGCTATGGTGCGGATGTTCTGCAAGATTACGAAAGAGACGAGTGATGTTTACCGGCATTGTCACGGATATCGGAACGGTCGAGAAAGTCGAACCCATGAACGAAGGCGTTCGCCTTCGCGTTCGCACCAATTATGATCCGGCCACCATCGACATGGGCGCGTCGATTGCCCATTCCGGCACCTGCCTCACTGTAACGGCGTTGCCGGAAGAGGGCGCGAATGCCCGCTGGTTCGAGGTGGAGGCTTGGGAAGAGGCGCTACGGCTGACGACGATCGCCGGCTGGAAGGCCGGCACCAAGATCAATCTGGAACGCTCGCTCAAGATCGGCGACGAACTCGGCGGCCACATCGTCTCCGGCCATGTCGACGGCAAGGCGGAAATCTTGTCCGTCGAGGCCGAGGGCGATGCCACGCGCTATCGCATCCGTGCGCCGGAAGGCCTCGAGCGCTTCGTTGCGCCAAAGGGCTCCATCGCGCTGGACGGCACCTCGCTCACCGTCAACGCGGTCGATGGCGCGGTCTTCGACGTGCTGCTGATCCGCCACACGCTGGAAGTGACCACCTGGGGTGAACGCAAGGCAGGTGACTTCGTCAACTTTGAGGTCGACACGATGGCGCGCTACGCGGCGCGGCTTGCGGAGTTTCCCACCCCCAAGGCGTGACGGCAGCGTGACATAACGGGCACCTGTGTCATTTCGAAGCGCTGGGTGGCGGGGCTTTCCACCCCGAGGGTAACGATATCGATACTTCTCGGCTTCTAGTGTCTCCGCATCGCACCGCTGGAGACGCTCAAGCATGACGCCTGACTACCACACCCTGCTTCTGGCGATCGGGCTGTCCGGCTTTTGCCTGTCCGCCACGCTGTTTGCGTCGTGGATGTCCGCGCGTGTCGAGCGCTTCCTGCTGTCCTGGTCCATCGGCATCGGCTTCATCGTGCCGGCAGTGGCCGTCTACGGCCTCTATGTCGACCAGCCGACCGTTTTTCTGGGCGTGTTTGCATTCCTCATGCATTTCGTCGGCTTCGCCTTCATTTACGGTGCGTCCTATCGTTTTCGCTCGGGGCGCAGCGGGCGTTGGCGCATCGCAGCGGTGTTCACGGCATGCTCGCTGGTTGCCCTGCCGCCAATCATCGCCGGGTATGATGGCATCGGTTTTATCGCGCTCAACCTGCTGGTTGCCGGCTGCCTCGTCGCCACGGCGTGGGAATATTGGCAGGGTCGCCGGGAGGCGCCACTGCCATTGACGGGCATCGTCATTCTCTACCTGCTGACGGCCATCTCCTTCGCGCTCTGCGCTGGCGTGCTTCTTCATGATGGCCGTTGGGTGATGGGCAGCGCGCCGGTAAACTGGGCGGAAAATCTCAATCTCGTCATGGCGATCATCGGCATTACGGGCATCGGCGCGATGTCGCTTGCCCTCAACCAGTGGCGTGTCGCCGACAACCACCAGCGCGCGGCCATGACCGATGCCCTGACCGGCCTGCTCAACCGCCGTGCTCTCTTTGATCGCTATGGCGATGTGCAGGTCAATGAGCATACAGCCGCGATCGCCTTCGACCTCGACAGCTTCAAGTCCGTGAATGACCGGCACGGTCATGCGGCCGGCGACACGGTGCTCAAGGTTTTCGCCGACGTCCTTCGGGACGTGTCCGGCACATCCGCCTGCATCGCCCGCCTCGGCGGGGAGGAGTTCGTTGTCGTGCTCGACCGGACATTGCCAGATCGCGCGCATCGCATCGCCGAACGCATTCGCGAGGATTTTGCCGCGAAGCTCATCCCCATCGGCGGGCGCTCCATCACGTGTACTGTCAGCGCGGGCATAGCCTTCGGCAATGCCGGATGCCTGAGCTTCGATTCCTTGCTCAGCAATGCCGATAATGCGCTCTACATGTCGAAGCGCGACGGCCGCAACCGCGTGTCGCTTGCCGCCTGAGCGCCATCACGCGCCGGGCTCGCCCTCCCAGTAGTCCACCGCTTCGCCGGCGCGGCCGATGGTGCGAAACTCCGTCCTGCCGCCCGTCGAAAGCCGGGTTTTCGCAAGGAACTTTCCGGAATCCGGATATTCGCAGATCTCGGTTGCCGCCATGGACGAGATGGAAAGATATTTCAGCGGAACCGTCCCGGTATTGATGATCTGGTGTGCGGTTTCCGGCCCGCCGGCTGGTGCACCGAGCACATCGCCCGGCCCCACCGGATGCCGTTCGCTGCCGTAGCGATAGGTCCCATGCCCCTGCAGGATGACGAAAAGTTCGTCCTCGACGTGATGATTGTGAAAGGGACAGCCGGATTTGCCCGGCGGTACCTCGCCATAACCGATGCCGAGGTCCTTGAGGCCGAGAAGGGCGCCAAAGGCGGTGTCGCGGGATTCGTAGAGCGTGCCTTGGCTCCAGTGCTCGAGTTCCAGTCTGGCAAGATTGACGATTGGGGCTTGCTGTTCGCTCATTGCGGTTTCCTCGCGCCGGGGATTGATATATCGTTCTCATTTTGTTCCGATATGTCAATCCCGTTTCATGCGGTGGGCCTTTGCCGGAGGGCGAAATCGCAATACGGGGCGGAAAATGCTTGCCAAGCACGGTCGGGCGTGGTTTGACCGCCGCCTCTGTCCGCCGATGCGCGGCTTGCTTCCAATTTTCAGGTGATTTATGGCCAACACCGATAATCCCCATCTCCTCGTCGTCGAAGCTCGCTTCTACGATGACATGGCCGATGCGATGCTCGACGGCGCCAAGCATGCGCTCGATGCCGCCGGCGCTACCTACGATATCGTGTCCGTCATGGGCGCGCTCGAAATCCCCGCAGCCGTTGCCATGGCGCTCGACGGTGCGGAAAACGGCGGAACCTGGTATGACGGTTTCGTCGCGCTCGGCATGGTCATCCGTGGCGAGACCTATCATTTCGACATCGTCGCCAACGAATCCAGCCGCGCGCTGATGGACCTCGCGGTCAGCGAGAGCCTGCCGATCGGTAATGGCATCCTGACTGTCGAGAACGACGCACAGGCCTGGGCGCGTGCGCGCCGTTCGGAAGGCGACAAGGGCGGTTTTGCTGCTCGCGCAGCACTCACCATGATCGAGCTGAAGAAAAAACTGGGCGGCGAACAGTGACAACGGATAAGGACCAGCAGCCGGTAAAGCCGGCCAACCAGCGCGGCGCGGCGCGGCTTGCCGCCGTGCAGGCGCTCTACCAGATGGATGTCGGCGGCGCAGGCGTGCTTGAGGTCGTGGCGGAATACGAGGCGTACCGCCTCGGCCAGGAGCTCGATGGCGACACCTATCTCAAGGCCGACGCCTCGTGGTTCCGCTCGATCGTTTCGGGGGTCGTGCGCGATCAGCGCCTGCTTGACCCGATGATCGGCGCAGCCCTTCAGGACGACTGGGCGCTTTCCCGGGTTGATTCCACTGTACGCGCCATCCTGCGTGCCGGCACGTTCGAGCTGAAGGAACGCAAGGACATACCGATCGCTGTGATCGTCACGGAATATGTCGAGATCGCCAAGGCATTTTTCGAAGACGAGGAACCCAAGCTGGTGAACGCGGTACTCGACCGTATCGCCAAGCAGGTCCGGCCGGATATCCGCAAGTAGATTGGTAGAATGGCATGAGCACGGGCACGGTCGAAGGTCTTGAACGGGAACTTTCGGCCGCGCGCCGCAACGTGCTCCTGCTGACATTGGCGCAGGCGTTGCTCGCCTCGGCCGGTCCCATCGCCTTTTCGATCGGTGGCCTTGCCGGCTACAATCTGCTCGGTGAGGACAAATCCCTTGCCACCGCCCCGCTGACCGGCTTCAACATCGGTGTCGCGCTTGGCGCGGTTCTGGTCGCCATCGCGGCGCGCCTGCTCGGCCGAACCCATGGTTTCATTGTCGGTGCGCTGCTGGGGGCCTCGGGTGGGCTTATCGCGGCCATCGCGCTTTTCCGTGGCGATTTCTGGCTATTTGCCTTCGGCTTCGTGTTCATCGGCATATCGGGTGGTTTTGCGCAAAAAATCCGTTTTGCGGCGGCCGATGCGTCGCCCTCTTTCTACAAGCCGCGCGCCATTTCCTGGATTCTTGCCGGCGGTGTGATTTCGGCCGTGCTCGGCCCGCAGGTGGTCATTTTCAGCAAGGACTTGTTCGAGCCGGTGCTGTTTGCCGGCGCCTTCGTGGCGCTCTTGCCGCTCTGCCTTGCCGCAATTCCGCTCTTCCTCTCCCTGCGTCTGCCCGATCACAAGGCCGCAGGCACCGCGAGCGGCCAGGCCGCAAGGCCGCTGAAGGAAATCGTGCTGACCCAGCGTTTTCTGACTGGCATGTTTTGCGGCATTTCCTCCTACGCGCTAATGACTTTCATGATGACAGGCGCGCCGCTCGCCATGGTCATCGGCTGCGGCTTCTCGCCGGAGCTTGCGACGCTCGGCATCCAGTGGCACGTGCTTGCCATGTTTGCGCCGAGCTTCTTCACCGGCATCCTGATTCAGCGTTTCGGCACGGAGAAGGTGGTGGCCGCTGGCCTCGTCATACTCATGGCCTGCGCGGTCGTTGCCCATTCCGGCATCGAACTCTGGAATTTCTGGGGCGCGCTGATCCTGCTCGGCCTTGGGTGGAATTTTGGTTTCATCGGTGCCACCGCCATCGTCGCGTCCAGCTATCGGCCGCACGAGGCCGACAAGGTGCAGGGTTTTCACGATATCGTGCTCTTTGGTGCGGTGGCGCTCGCCTCGTTCTCCTCCGGCAAGGTGTTCAACGCCTATGGCTGGCAGGCGATCAGCCTGATGTTCTGGCCAATCACCGGTGTAAGCCTTATCCTCGTTCTCCTTCTTATTTTACGTGCCCGCCGCACCGCGGCCTGAGCTCCTCCATAGGTCGACGCCGAAAAATCCAGCGCTGAGCACGGCTTGCCGCAGTGCGGCGGCTTGACGCAGCCGATTCGCAAACGCACTCTGACCGCGCGCCGGCCCCCGCCTTGTGAGGAGGCAAACGGGAGCGGGCGCGTATTCGGCCGCGGGGAGAGGACCCCGTGGTTTTCAAGGAGGACAGAGCGAAAATGACCATATTGCTGGGCGTTATCGCATGCGGGTTGCTCTCGGTGGTTTATGCCATCTGGGCGACGAGGTCGGTGCTTGCCGCCGATCAGGGGAATGCCCGCATGCAGGAAATTGCAGGTTATATCCGGGAAGGGGCACAGGCCTATCTCACCCGGCAATACAAAACCATTGCCATCGTCGGGGTCGTCGTCTTCATCGGCACCTGGCTTCTGCTTTCCGCAACGGCTGCGATCGGTTTCCTGATCGGCGCCGTACTTTCGGGCGCCGCCGGCTTCATCGGCATGCATGTCTCTGTCCGCGCCAATGTGCGCACGGCGCAGGCTGCGTCCGTCAGCCTGTCCTCCGGCCTCGACATCGCCTTCAAGTCGGGCGCAATCACTGGCATGCTGGTCGCCGGTCTCGCTCTGCTGGGCGTTTCGATCTATTACGGCTATCTCACCGGCGTTCTCGGCCTGGAACCGGCTTCGCGCGACGTCATTGACTCGCTCGTCGCGCTCGGCTTCGGCGCTTCGCTGATTTCCATCTTCGCCCGTCTCGGCGGCGGCATCTTCACCAAGGGTGCGGATGTCGGCGGCGATCTCGTTGGCAAGGTCGAAGCCGGCATCCCGGAAGACGACCCGCGCAACCCGGCAACCATTGCCGACAACGTGGGCGACAATGTCGGCGATTGCGCCGGCATGGCCGCCGACCTGTTCGAGACCTATGCGGTAACCGTCGTCGCCACCATGGTTCTTGCGGCGATCTTCTTTGCCGGCACGCCGGTTCTTGCGAGCACCATGGTCTATCCGCTGGCGATCTGCGGCGCCTGCATCATCACCTCGATCATCGGCACCTTCTTCGTGAAGCTCGGCTCGAACGGCTCGATCATGGGCGCCCTCTACAGGGGCCTGATCGTCACGGGCGCGCTATCGGTCCTCGGCCTCGGCGCGGCGACGTCGCTCACCATCGGCTGGGGGCCAATCGGCACCGTAGCAGGTAGGGAGATCACCGGTACGAACCTCTTCATCTGCGGCGTGCTCGGCCTCGTGGTCACGGCGCTCATCGTGGTGATCACCGAGTACTACACGGGCACCAACAAGCGCCCGGTGAACTCGATCGCCCAGGCCTCCGTCACCGGCCACGGCACCAACGTCATCCAGGGCCTTGCCGTTTCGCTGGAATCGACGGCGCTACCGGCGATCGTCATCGTCGGCGGCATCATCGCGACCTACCAGCTTGCCGGCCTGTTCGGCACCGGCATTGCCGTCACCGGCATGCTCGGCATTGCCGGCATGATCGTTGCGCTCGACGCCTTCGGCCCGGTCACCGACAATGCCGGCGGCATTGCCGAAATGTCGAACCTGCCGCCGGAGGTGCGCAAGTCGACCGATGCGCTCGACGCCGTCGGCAACACGACCAAGGCCGTTACCAAGGGCTATGCGATCGGCTCTGCGGGCCTCGGCGCGCTGGTGCTGTTCGCCGCCTATTCGAACGACCTTGCCTACTTCGCGGCAAACGGTGACAAATACCCCTATTTCGCGGATATGGGACCGGTCTCCTTCGACCTCTCCAACCCCTATGTCGTTGCCGGCCTCATTTTCGGTGGCATGATTCCGTATCTCTTCGGCGGCATCGCAATGACGGCCGTCGGCCGTGCGGCTGGGGCCATCGTGGAAGAAGTGCGCAGGCAGTTCCGCGAAAAGCCCGGCATCATGGCGGGCACGGAGCGGCCGGATTACGGGCGTGCCGTCGACCTGCTCACCAAGGCGGCGATCCGCGAAATGATCGTGCCGTCGCTGCTGCCGGTTCTGGCGCCGCTCGTCGTCTATTTCGGCGTGCTGCTGATTTCCGGCTCCAAGGCCTCGGCCTTCGCGGCGCTTGGCGCATCGCTGCTCGGCGTCATCGTCAACGGCCTCTTCGTGGCGATTTCCATGACCTCCGGCGGTGGCGCGTGGGACAATGCCAAGAAGAGCTTTGAAGACGGTTTTGTCGACAAGGACGGCCAGCGTCACATGAAGGGGTCGGACGCCCACAAGGCATCCGTCACCGGCGATACTGTCGGCGATCCCTACAAGGACACGGCAGGCCCGGCGGTGAACCCGGCGATCAAGATCACCAACATCGTGGCGCTCTTGTTGCTTGCCGTTCTCGCCTGATTGGAAGGCCGGCAAAAAAGAAACCGCGGGGAGCGATCCCCGCGGTTTTTTATATAGGAATATTGGTGCGGCCTACCTCGGAGTGTTGCCGAAAACATTCTGTAGCGCCGATCCGGGATTGGCGCCGCCGCCGCGCAGCAGTTGCCCGAGGAAGGTGAGTTCCTTGCCGCCGGTCGGCGTGACGCGGTTGATCATGTCGAAGACCCTGCCGTCCTTCAGCGTGTAGTGCGCGAGACGTTCGACCACGCCGTCCTTGTCGAAATAAACGGCGAGCACGCTCTGCTCAATGAGCTTCGGCTTCATGAACGCTGCGGAGCGCTTGCGCGTCTGCGAAACGTAATAGAAGACCTCGTTGTCGAAGGTCGCGGTTGCGGACGGCGAGCCGAGGGAAAGCAGAACCTGTTCGCGCGACGAGCCGACGGGGGCGAGGGCCAACGTTTCCTGATCGACGACATAACCCTGGTGCAGAACCTCGCTCGGGCCCTGGCAGGCGGCGAGAACGGACGCGGAGAGGGTGACGGCAACGGCGGCGTTACGCAACAGTTTCATGTTCAGAGCATCTCTCTTCAACGACATCCACAGGACTGTGATGGCCGCGCAGCCATTGCAATTCATGCCTGCTTCGGTAAACCAGCTTCGACCGTCATGCAACATGACTTGCGACGGCACCATGGTTTGAATCGGGCAAAACTAGGCTTTATGATGATTTTCGGCCTGTTCGGCAAAAAAAACGGCAACCGGCGTATCGTCGAAAAGCAATATGCGACGCTGACAAAAGCGGCGCGGCATCCCTATCTCTATGAAGTGCTTGATGTTCCTGACACGGTGATGGGCCGTTTCGAGATGCTCTCGGCAATCTTGATCCTCTACTTCCGGCGCACGCGCAAAAGCGGCACATCGGGCCAGGAGATCGCCCAGGAGATCGTCGACGCCTTCTTCGAGGATGTCGATCATTCGATTCGCGAGCTTGGCGTGGGCGATGTCGGCGTGCCGAAGCGCATGAAGAAGTTCGCCGGCATGTTCTATGGCCGGCTCGAATCCTATGCCGCGGCGCTCGATTCCGGCGATCGGGAAGCCTTGGCGGCGGCACTTCGGCGCAATATCTATCCGGAGGGGGGCGAGACCGCTCCAGCCATGAATGGGCTTGCTGGCTATCTCTTCGCGGCCGAGGCGGCGCTGGTCGCCAGCGACGAAGACAATATCAGGATCGGCGCGCTTCCCATAGCGCAACCCGATCGCGAAGGACGCACTGCCTGAGGGCAGGGAAGGCAAGACGATGAAAAACGATGACGACATTCCGTTCTCCTATGCGGTCAAGGTGGCGCGCATCTCGGCCAATCCAGTCGAGGTGACGATCAGCGCCGACGCCGACGAACGGTTGGGGCTGGCAAAACTCTGGTCCGTGCTGGAGGTGAAGGCGCTTTCCGCGACGTTCACGGTGCAGCGCTGGAAACGTGACGGCGTGCGCATTCGGGGGCGGGTCACCGCGGATATCGTGCAGGCCTGCGTCGTCACGCTCGATCCGGTCGAGGCCCATATCGACGAACCCGTAGAGGCCGTCTTCGTGCCGGAGGGCTCCAAACTCGCCAAGCCTCTGGTCGCCACGGAGAGCGGCGAAATGCTGCTTGATCCAGAAGGTCCCGATGCGCCGGAAATCTTCACCGGTGACACGATCGATGCTGGCGTGGTCGCGGCCGAACATGTGGCGCTCGCCATCGATCCTTACCCGCGCAGGGTCGATGTCGCCTTTTCGGGCCATATCGAGAGCACGGACGAGGACGACAAAAAACCGTCGCCTTTTGCCGTTCTTAAGGACTGGAAAAAAGACTGAGCCGGCTCGCAACCGTCGGATAATTCAGTTGTGCCCCCCGCGAAAAGCGGTATTTTGGCCGAATTCGGCCACGGTGGCTTCTCCGCCGCTGGAAAACAAGAATTAAGGCAAGACACGCGTGGTCAGAATTTCCATCGATGTCATGGGAGGCGATTTCGGTCCGAAAGTCGCCATCCCTGGCGCAGCCAAGGCTCTCGAGCGCCATCCCGACATCCGCTTCGTGCTTTTCGGCAATGCAGCCGATTGCGAACCGATTCTGGCGCAATACCCGAAACTGAAGGCTGCAAGCAGCTTCCATCATTGCGACGTCGCCATCGCCATGGACGAAAAGCCGAGCCAGGCGCTGCGCCGCGGCCGGGGCAAATCTTCCATGTGGCAGGCGATCGATGCGGTGGCGAAGAACAACGCCGACGTGGCCGTTTCCGCTGGCAATACCGGCGCACTGATGGCGATGTCGAAGTTCTGCCTGCGCATGATGGCCAATATCGAGCGCCCGGCGATCGCCGGCATCTGGCCGACCCTGAAAGGGGAGAGCATCGTGCTCGATATCGGTGCGACGATCGGCGCCGACGCCAACCAGCTCTTCGATTTTGCGCTGATGGGCGGTGCAATGGCGCGCGCGCTGTTCGAGATCGACAAGCCGACGCTCGGCCTGCTGAATGTCGGCGTCGAGGAAATCAAGGGCCAGGAAGAGGTCAAGGCCGCCGGCCAGCTCATTCGAGAGGCCAATTTCGACACGATTGACTATTACGGTTTCGTCGAAGGCGACGATATCGGTCGCGGCACGGTGGACGTCGTGGTCACGGAAGGTTTTGCCGGCAACATTGCGCTCAAGACGGCCGAGGGCACGGCGCGGCAGATTGCAGAATATCTGCGTGCAGCCATGACGCGTACCTGGCTTGCCAAGCTGGGCTATATTCTGGCCAAGAGCGCGTTCGACCGCGTGCGCGAGAAGATGGATCCGCGCAAGGTGAACGGGGGCGTGTTCCTCGGCCTCAACGGCATCGTCATCAAGAGCCATGGCGGCACGGATGCCGAAGGGTTCGCGGCCGCTGTGGACGTCGGTTACGACATGGTCCGCAATGGACTCAAGGAAAAGATCGAAAGCGATTTACAGAAGTATCATGCCGGCCGCCCCGTCGAGGGCGCCGCTCAAGGCATGACTGACGAGGTATAGAATGATCCGATCAGTGGTCCGCGGTTTCGGAACGGCGCTTCCGAAGCGGGTACTCACCAATGCCGAACTGGAAAGCATGGTCGACACGTCCGATGAATGGATCGTGCAACGGACCGGCATCCGCCAGCGATACATCGCCGGCGAGGGCGAAACGACCGCCTCGCTGGGTGAGGCAGCGGCACGTGCCGCGCTCGACAATGCCGGCCTCACGGCCGCCGACATCGACCTGATCATCGTTGCGACCTCGACACCGGACAACACGTTCCCGGCGACCGCCGTCAACATCCAGAACCGTCTCGGCATGCATCACGGCTTTGCCTTCGACGTGCAGGCCGTCTGTTCCGGCTTCGTCTATGCGGTGACGACGGCGGATGCCTATATCCGCGGTGGCCTTGCCAAACGTGTCCTCGTCATCGGTGCGGAAACCTTCTCGCGCATCCTCGACTGGACGGACCGCACGACCTGCGTGCTGTTCGGCGACGGCGCCGGTGCCATCGTGCTGGAGGCTCAGGAGGGGGCTGGCACGGTTGAGGACCGCGGCGTGCTGACGACACAACTTCGCTCCGACGGCGCGCACCGCGAAAAACTCTACGTCGATGGTGGCCCGTCCACGACGGGTACGGTCGGCCATCTGCGCATGGAGGGCCGCGAGGTCTTCAAGCATGCGGTGGGCATGATCACCGACGTGGTCGTCTCAGCCTTCGATGCGACCGGTTTCACCGCCGAAGACATCGATTGGCTGGTGCCACACCAGGCGAACAAGCGCATCATCGATGGTTCGGCCAAGAAACTCGGCATTCCGCTCGAGAAGGTCGTCGTCACCGTCGATCTGCACGGCAACACCTCTGCCGCCTCCATCCCGCTCGCGCTGGCGACTGCCGCGCGTGACGGGCGAATCAAGCAAGGCGATATCGTTCTGCTGGAAGCCATGGGTGGCGGCTTCACCTGGGGCGCGGTCCTTCTGCGCTGGTAGGAGCGGCCCCCGTCCAAACGCTCCTTCCGAGGATGGCTCGCTCTCGGCACGCTTTGGAATACGCGGACTGCGGGCGGGCTCCCGTCTAGCGTCCTCGTGGGACAATTCCCGGCCGCGTGAGAGGGGAACGGTCAGGGTTGGCTCTCAGGGCCGCTTGACCGCGCGGGGGAAGGGCAATAGTCTCCCACCACTTAACCATGCGCTTTCAATAAGAAATTGGTGAGGGACGATGAGCGGGAAGACGGTGACACGCGCAGATTTGGCTGAATCGGTTTTCCGGAAGGTCGGCCTTTCGAGGACCGAATCCGCAGAGCTTGTCGAAACCGTCATTGACGAGATTTGCAATGCCATCGTCCGGGGCGAGAGCGTCAAGCTTTCCTCCTTCGCCACCTTCCAGGTGCGCGACAAGAACGAACGCATCGGCCGCAATCCGAAGACCGGCGAGGAAGTGCCGATCTCGCCGCGCCGCGTGATGACCTTCAAGGCATCGAACGTGCTGAAGCAGCGAGTGCTGAAGTCGCATCTCTCGCGCAAGGCGAAACAGAAGCCGGCTTCGCCCGCTTCCTGAGCGATTTTCACATCATTGTCGCTCCATCAGCAATTTGAAACTTGAATATCGTCCGACAACTCGCTGAAATGAATACGAATCGGCGGCGTTTATCATATGCTGCCGTCTTGAGCTTTCATCGAGGATAGAATGGACAAGAGTCCGGACGCGTTCCGTACCATCAGCGAAGTCGCCGACGACCTCGACCTGCCGCAGCATGTGCTGCGCTTCTGGGAGACGCGCTTCGTCCAGATCAAGCCGATGAAACGTGGCGGCGGGCGCCGCTATTATCGCCCGGAAGACGTGGATCTCCTGAAGGGCATCCGCCATCTGCTCTACGACCATGGCTATACGATCAAGGGCGTGCAGAAGCTGTTGAAGGTCAACGGCAACAAGTTCGTCGCGGCGATCGCGAGCGGCGACCTTGCCACGGTGGAGGCGCTAGCCGCCGCAAACCATGAGGACCCGACGCCGCCCAAGGCAGGCAGCGATGACGACCAGATCGTCGGTCGCGCCAAGGCCCCGGCCAGCCGCCGCTTCTTCTCCTTCGTCGGTGGCATTGACGATCCGCCGGAAATCTCGATCGGCAAGACCAGCGTCGGCAAGGAAGATCGCGCCCTGCTTCAGGAAGCGCTCTACGATCTTCTGGAGTGCAAGCGCCTGCTCGACCAGGTGCGCTGAGCCAGTCGATGGGGTGGCTGTGGAGAGCGGGGCGTGCCCTGTGTGCTCGTCGCTAGCCCACTTCCGGTGTCGCCTGTAAATGCATGAAGCGTATCGGCCTCTGCTCTCCTGCGGAATGGAAGGCCTTTCTTCGCGCATACTCCTCCCATCAGTCGCGTTGCGGTATGGGCTCCCAGCCCCGCACGAAGCCGTGTCCCATCGCCGCCCGGGTCAGATCAAGCTGGCGCCGGAGGTGGGCGCAGTCGGCAAGCAGCGTTGCGATGGTCGCCTGCGCATCTCCATCATGCCAGGCAAGGGCGGCGCGTACGGCATCCCCCTGATCGTCTACCGGTCCAGCCGGCGCTTCATACTCGGGAAGCGGTCGCACGTCAGCATTCTCCTGTGGGGACACAGTCGTCTTCTAGATTGAGGAACAAGGAAATCCGTCGAGATTTGTTCTCATTATGTTCTCTTCTTGTGAAGAGTCAACGCGCGATAAGCGTCGCAGAGAAAGAAAAAGCCCCGCACGGAGGCGGGGCAAACAGGCGTCACGCTTGGCTCTCCGTGACGCGGGGGAGTGCTCGCAAATGACAAGCGAGCGAGGCAACTCTACGACTTTCGTCTAATGCCGGGGAAGGTCTGATTCGGTGATTCCGGTACGGTTGTGAAAAGAAAATGACGCGCAGCAGACATGCAGGCCATGGAAGGGAGGAGGGACTGCCCTGCTACGGGTTGAGGCCCCTTGATCGCTGCAAAGCGCCCTCGCCATTTCGCGAACAGTGAGGGCGACACACTCTCGGTGCCTGCCATAATCACAGGATTAGAGCGAAACGCATCCGGAACATCCGTGGCGTTTTCCGTGTGAATTTCGGTCCCCGAAAGTCCCACCGAGAGACTTTTTTCCACTTTTGTTCCTTTCGCAGTTTTTTGGGCTTGCATCCAAATCACTGGGAATATAGAGGTTTGCGCGGTCCGGAATGTAGCGCAGCCCGGTAGCGCACTTGACTGGGGGTCAAGGGGTCGTGGGTTCGAATCCCGCCATTCCGACCAATTAAATCACACACTTAGCCCCACACAGTTTGAGTGGCTATAAAATTTGTAGCCACTATGTAGCCAGGGGCTGGCTTAAGCAAATCTCTTTCCTCTCCTTCATTTTCTTTGCCTTAGCGCGCCAAGTTTTTTAACCTCACGCGCAATGCGTCTGTCTGTCCCAACAACGGTCTTATTTTCTTGGGACGCCGCTTCGCCCATATTTCCTAAGCGTAGTGGCGACGTGCATGTGCGCGGCGACGCGATACGCTGCCATCAGGAAACCCAACCCGGCAGTTGCCGGCGGACGCCCTTTAAATCTTCAGCGACAGTAGGGCTTTGGCCGCGCTCGCCCTTATATAAGTATTGACCACTTCATCATCACGACCAAGGGAACCGGCTCGTCGCCGGCGAAGGAGGAATTTTGCTCAAATCCCAGAATGCCAATGGCCCGTCCCTCGTGGACGTACTCGCTTTCTGCTGCTTGGAGTCGTTTGACGACGTCTGCCGCGTCGAGCGTATAGCATCGAGCCGAATGGCCCACTTAAGAGGTTGGGTGGGCTGGCGGGTCAGCAACGTCGCCATTGCTGAAGACGCCGACAACCTCCTCCGGTTCACGGTCAATGCCGAACCCGTTGGCCCTGGCTATAGAGAGCCTATCACATTGGAGTTTCTGACTGGCGCGACCGATCGCCTGTCGATGCGGTTCGGGGCACTCCTTCGTGCTTGTGGCATCGTCGACCGCATCGAAGATGACCGTGAACTGGTCGGTCGCTACTTCTCGACCCGCAATAGCGGTGAGACAGCGCGGGACTTTGGGCCGCTTACACGCGCATTGGTGGCTTAATGCGCGAACCCGTCATCCAGTCACTGACGGCGGTCGAAAGGCCGCCGTCAGTGAGCGGAGCTAGAACGCTCGCACAGTTCACCGTCGACCTAGACGGGGTCCGCCTATTCGGTCTTTTCCTGCGCGAACTTCCCGACGGGAGCAGGCGAACAGTCGCACCTAACCTTGGCGGCCAGCATGTCGCCACCTTCCGACGCGACATGGCCGAGAAGATCACCGCAGCAGCATCCGCAGCACATGATGGGGGCCGATTTGCCGCAGAACAGCACCGCCGTAGCGCCTGAACCTTCGCCCACGGACATCCGCCTTCGGCTTCTCGGCAATGGCTACCTGCCCATTCCGGTCAACGGTAAACGCCCTCGAATTTCCGGCTGGTCGACCCTCCAGGCGACCCCCGCGGCCATCGACGCGTGGGCGCGGGGTCACGCTGACCATCAAAATACCGGCCTCTTGACCGGCCGTGTCGTGGCGATCGACATTGACGTGCTGGATCCCGCCACCTGCGATAAACTTGTCGACCGGCTTCTGGATCTCCCTGATGCAGGCCTCGCACCCTGCCGCACCGGCATGGCGCCAAAGTGCTTGTTTATTTTTCGTTGCGATGCGCCAAGGCGAAAGCAGGCGACCGGGGAATACCTCGTCAACGGGCAAAAATGCCAGGTCGAAGTGCTTGGCGAGGGCCAGCAATTTGTTGCATTCGGGATCCATCCCGATATCGATCAGCCATACGTCTGGTCCGGCGGCGATGTGCTTTCTATCCCATTTTCCGACCTTCCGGAAATAGGTGCCGCTGATCTGGACGCCTTCCTATTGGACGCAGAAGAAATCCTCGCAGCGGCTGGGACACCGACCCGTGCTTCGGCACCGAAGCGCGCCGCTGCAATAGCCGGCGAAACGTTCTGGCGTCGCGTCAATTCCGCCGCGTTGGCTTCCCCTGAGCAGTGGGTCCGAGACCTTTTCCCGAGTGCCAAGCAGGAAACGGGAACCGCTGCGTGGCGCGTATCCTCGTCGGACCTTGGCCGCAGCCTAGAGGAGGATATATCGATCCACGCGGATGGCATTCGCGATTTCGGAACGGAGGAAGCGGAAACCCCGATCAGCATCATCCAGAAGTGGGGAAGGGCTGCGAGTCCGAAGCAAGCTTCGTTCTGGCTATGTGAACGACTTGGGCGTGAGCCATCCGAATTCGGATGGGAGCGGCAGGATCTCGGCGTTCGGATGACCCTGGGCGCCCTGCGAGGAGCGCCGGTTGCCGCCAACGATGATGAAGACTTGGACCTTGCGACCACACCCGCGCCCTCCACTGGTGGCCTGCCAGAAGCTCTTTGCTACCCACCTGGCGCCGTCGGGGATTTCGCTCGCTTTGTCGCGGGGTGCTCGCGGTTCCCCTCGGCCCACCTTTCGCTGGTCGCCTCTCTCGCATTCACTGCCGGGCTGATCGGCAGGCGCTATAAAGGCCCGACTGGTTTGCGCTCTAACCTGTATGTTGTCGGCCTGGCGGAATCCGGCTTCGGGAAGGACGTTACGATCCGAGCCACAGCCGCACTCGCCGACAGCACGTCGTGGGGCGCCAAGGTTAGCGAGATGCTGTTCGCAGACCAGATCAGGAGCCTACCGGGCCTCGCTGGCAAGCTACGGAAGTCGCCGTCAGCGGTCGTCATCCAGGACGAGTTCGGCCGCTGGTTGGCGGAGCATACTGGCCGAAACGTTGCCTCCCACCGTGCGGAGATTACAGCAGCGCTCATGGAACTGACCGGCGCGCCTGCGGGTTTTTGGGGAGGAATGGAAAAGGCAGGCGGGAATATTCCGCGCATCGCTTCACCATGTCTCACGATCCACGGGGTCTCGACGCCCTCGACGTTCTGGAATGCGCTATCGTCGGGAAATATTAGTGAGGGGCTATTGGGGCGCCTCGTGCTTGTCGACGTCGGCGATATGGAACCCGTAAAGGTGCGGCGCCCGCCGAACTCGCTAGAAGATATCCCGCCCGCTCTGTCTGAGCAGGTGGCGGCGCTTCTCGGACTATCGGCGGGGAAATACACGGGCTCCTTTTGCGCATTGACGGCGAAGTCAGACGAGAAGCCGTATCCTGTCATGACGGTCGAGTGGGCTCCCGGCGTCGACGATCTCTTCGAGGAGTTCGACGACCGGATCCGTGCGATGAAGTGCAGCGTCAATCCAGAGTATCGACCAATCCTGAATCGCGTCGGCGAGAACGCTGCTCGGCTTGCCATGATAGTGGCCGTGGGGGTTGACCCAAAGGAACCTGTGATAACCGCGGGAATTCAAGCGTGGGCAAACACCGTCGCTGAGCATTCGCTGCATGTCATCCTTCGCGGCGCCGATCAGCACATTGCGGATAACGAGAAGGCTGCAGAGTATTTGCGCGTCCGCCAGGTCATCGCTCGCAAGCACGGGGAGGGGATCACACTCAAGGGCATCCTAAAGGCTCTTCGCGGTTCACTGGATGGACGCCGCCTCGACGATATCCTCACAATGCTGCGGCAGTCTGGAAACGTCCACTTCGCAAAACTGCTCTCCGCTAGCGGTCAGACAAAAATGCGTTTTTGGGATGTGGAAAGTCTGCCCGTAGGCGCCGAGGTCATGCCGCTCGAATGAGGGGGGACAAGGTGGGGCAAAAGACAGGGGCAAAGGCGGGGTGCAGATTTCGGATTCTCTTAGAGGATGTGAATTCTTGCACCCCCTCTTGGACCGGCCTTTACCCCCCTCTTTCACCCCCTCTTTGGCCCCCTCTTATACGTAAGAAAATATAGTTATTACATATAGATAGAGAAAGGATGGGTGCAGAATACAGCGGGGTATACCCCCGAGATGGATTTCAGCGTGTTTTTTAGGGGTATCTATTCGCGTGCGCGAGATTTCACCCCGTCTTTGACAGGATCAAGGAGGATCAGCATGACCGATACTCGAGTTCAAGCCATATGAGCCTGCGCATCAAAAACTTTGACAGGTCAGTCCGCCGCGAGGCAGCACGAGCGCAGGAGGCGCTCCGCACGATCGAAGCGGACAGTACGGCACCACGCGACACCCGCGCCCGCGTCGAACACTATCGCCGACACTTGGCGGATGCCAATCGAGTGATCGATACGCTGCAGGTGCGCATCGCGGAGATGGAGGCGAAGGCGGCCAAGACAAAGGAGGACACGGATTATTTGCTCAGCTTATGCGTGACGCGGACAACAGCGCAGCGCGACCGCCTGGCGGCTTTTAACCTCGCGCGCAATAAGGCAACCGCCATGGCCGAACCAGATGACGTTCCGTCGATGCTGTCCGAGGCAATCTACGCCATTAAACCACCGCAGAAATGGAGCCGCAACTAATGACAGCACCAAACCGCGATTTTTCAAACCTTGCCGCTCTGCTCACGACACGCACCCATCCCGCCGAGAAAAAACAACAAGGTCCTGCCAGGTCGAGATCCATTGACCCTGCAAACGACAATAAGGTCGCAGACGTTTTGGCCTGGCCGACTCTCGCCCGCCTGGCTCACCGAGGCGACGCGGCACGTGTCCATGCGCTACGCCATTGGAAGAACCTCAATTATCCAGGGTCAGGCTACGTCCCGCCAGAGCCAGACGACGACACCCATGAGCCCGAAATCGAAATGCGCCCTTCAGAAGCAGAACTGCTCCGCGCCGTCGGCTGGACCGTTACCGGTCGCGAACGTTGGCCAGACACTGGCGGGATGGTCAATGTCTACCAGTCCGCTGAAGTCATGCCCGTCAACAGCCGTAACCGGAACGGCGGAACTGACACCCGATTGGGCGACCTGCTCTTTCGTGATGGCGAGCTGGTCGAATGGGGAAAAACGAAGAAGGGCAGGTCGCTGCGGCCGGTTGAGCGAGCTCGCGGAATGAAGGGGGCTCCGCCCGCTGAACGATCGGTATCCGCCATCTGGTCATACTTACGCATCAAGCCTGAACCCGCATCACCCTTCGCTGCCGTGTCGCTTCGGCGGCCTTTCTCCGGTGAGCGAGCCATTCCGGACATGTATGAACCGCTGCCCCGCGAAGAGCCAAACGCCAAAGACAAACACGGCCGGTTTGGCGTCGAAGAGGCTCGCGCACTTCTCCGGGAGCGCGGCGTCGACGGCTCGGTTGCTTTCGAAGATCTGCCTGTGCCCGCCACACGTTGCCCTGACGGCCTCATTCATGGGGCCCAGTGGGTAGCAGGCCTCAAAAAACCGAAACCGCTCGGAGAGATTTCCGCGGCAGCTGGTCGAGAGCCTGGGGTTGTTCGCCTGACAGAGACCACTGATCGTCTGGGGTATCTTCGCCGTGTGCTTGGAGACCACGCAAAGATACTCGACTTGGCTATCACCGACGCAACGGCGAAGGAAATCGCCATAGCGATGGGGAAAGCGCCTGCCTACGCAGAAAAGGCCGGCCCACACCTGATCGATGCAGCGATGGATGCCCTTGTGGCGATCGACGAGACGGCGAGGACGGAAATTACGCAGGAGGAGAAGAAAATCGCGGCATAACATCCGGTGGAGCCGGTCACCGCCCCGTATCTAATTGAAGGGTTTAGTCCCGGAGGCCGCCATCGTGCGGCCTCTTCCTTTTGAGGCGCCGGCTCGCAGCGGACGAATAAAACTCGCTAGCGGAGCCGGGTCAGCCTCAAACCTGCTCTTCGTCTGGAATAGAGATCTCGGGATTTATGTTATCGCCCTTCCAATTCCAGAGAGGGTCGTATTTTCGGATCAACGCTTCTTCCTCAACTCTCGTCATCGGAACGTCCACATCGAAGACAGGCTGTCGGTCAGACAGCCGTACCCACACCGTTATCGTGTAGCCAGATACGATTGCCGCCATAACTTTCTTTCGAACGGCATAGCCGCGGCCTTTACCTTCTGGTTCCGGAAGGTTCAAATCCATGGCGGCAATTCGGGCTCTATGCCCAGCGTTTAAAGCCGCCTGCCACGTCGATCTCCGATGATGGGCGTTTTGGCCCGTCTGCCCAACGTAGCAGACTTGCAGATTCATGTTCCTAGGCTTTTCCGCTACCCAGATGTAAACCCAGTTGTTTTCTTGATAATCATCCCTTTTATCAAGATGATACACAATCTTTTTGGTGATTGAGCTGAGCGTAATGCTGCCAAGTTGGTCGAAGCCAAGCCTCTTCAAATCAGTAGCGCAAGTTATCGATTTTGGTGTCGTCATGTCGGCCTCCGTTGAGACCTGCATATCGCCGATTTGATAACCTTCGATTGAGTGCCTTGGTTAATCCAAGGTTGCAGTCCCTGAGGTGGGCGTAACTATTGGCGGGATGGTCGACTGGGAAGATAGCCTTTGGCTTGACCTGTCATCACCAGGGCCAATCACTACCCACCGACAGTCATGAGCTGATGCCGTGATATTCGGGGCGAAAGCCCGATGGTTTTCGCGAAATACGAAGATGGTCGCTGGACCATTAGTTACCCAGGCATCTTCGTTTCTTATTGGCAGTTCTAGGGCTTGGCCCGCAACATCGCCTCGTTGGCCAGTCTTGGCCCTGCGGTTGCTGCCAATACCCCATTGCCCTTGCGCGCCTCCTCTCGCAGCATGGGCGATCGTGCGGCGGCCTCCCTGCGGGTTGAGGTCGCCGCTTTTGTTATTCTGCGCGGTAGAGAAGCCAGGTATCTCGCCAGCCTCATAAGCTGGAGATCGTCCGTTCGAATCGGACCTGCGCAACCAGTTCATGCACGTCTAGCCTAGTGGTAAGGCAGCGGTCTCCAAAACCGCCCATGTTGGTTCGATTCCAGCGGCGTTGCGCCATTCATGCCGACATAGCTCATCAGGTAGAGCGCCTGCCTTGTAAGCAGGATGTGGCTGGTTCAAGTCCGGCTGTCGGCTCCATCACCAGTGTGTAGCGCAGCCTGGTAGCGCACGTGACTTGGGCTCACGGGGTCGCAGGTTCGAGCCCTGCCACACTGACCATATCAAAGCATCGGCGCGATTCTCGACCTCTCGTGCTGATCTCTGCGGGTGGGCCGAAGCCCACCCGCTTTCATGAGGTCGTCAAGGAGTCGAGACCTTGCTAGAAGAACTTTTCGGTGGCCCTGTTGCTGCCAATGATAACAAGCGTAAGTGCGAGCGTTGCACTGTTCAGTTCATTGTGACTAAGCCGAATAGGCGGTTCTGTTCAGAGAAGTGCAGAGCTGAAGCCGCGCACGATCGATACGAAATCAAGCGATCATATGAATGCGAACAGTGTTGTTCAGAGTTCGTACCGAAGCGATCAGACCGGATTAGGTTTTGCTGTCGCCGATGTGCATTCGATAACTTCAGTGATCGTGCTGCCATAGTTGTGCGGGCATCCTTCACTGTTATGAGGAAGTTGTGCGAGTGTTGCGGAAGAAGGTTTGACGCCAAGTCACCCTCTTCTTGTCTGTGTTCTGAGGCTTGCATCAAGGTTGATGCAAGAGCTAAGGCACGAGCTGCATCCGTAGCCAATGACAACGTAGATCGCACACCAAGGCCTTGCGCTGAGTGCGCCACAGTGTTCTCTACGACCTATGGTGACAAGCGTAGTGTCTACTGCTCCACCGCTTGCTCAAGACGGAACGCTCGGCGAATAGGGCGCAAGAAGGAGCGCGCAAGATTGCGCACTCAGGCCGTCGAGAACGTCAACCCCATAACGGTATTCGAGCGCGACAAGTGGAAGTGCCAGTCATGCGGCGTCAAGACGCCTCGTAAATTACGCGGTACGTTCGACGTTAGGGCTCCTGAGCTTGACCACATCATGCCACTATCCCTTGGTGGAGCGCATAGCTACATGAATACTCAGTGCTTATGTCGCGGGTGTAATGCTGCCAAGAGCGATACGGCTCCGGCTCAGCCTAGCCTGTTTGCTTATGCAGCATGACGAAGCTATCAACGCTAAAGCCTCCCATCGCAAGGTTGCCAACATCGGTAGCTAGCGTATCTCCACAAGAGCAGACGAGAGACATACGCAGGTATGCCGCCGCTCCATGGCGCAAGTGGTACGGGCTGAAGCGGTGGAAGGACCTGCGGTGGCAGGTTCTGCTAGATGCGCTATTCGAATGTCAGCGATGTGGCGCCATAGAGCACGACACGTCGAAGCTGGTTGCTGACCACAAGGTTCCGCATCGCGGCCGAGAACGCTTGTTCTGGGACCGAGAAAACCTGACCTGCCTGTGCAAAGCATGTCACGACACTGTGAAGCAGCGAGAAGAGCAGGCTGAGATCGTCGGAAACTGGGATTGACGCAACATTGTTGCGTTGTGGCGCATCTTTGTGGCGCAGGGGGGGCTATCCAATCCTTGGAGGCGCCTCTGCCGACTTACCCGCGTCCCCCACATGTGCGCACAATTTTGGATTCTTTGATTTTTTACAGTGAGGTTTATCGACATGGCAAGTGGTGGTTTTCGCCCAGGGGCCGGGCGCCCCAAGGGAGCGAAAGCACCCAAGGCAAAGCCCATCAAGGTCGCCGCCGACATCAAGAAGGCGGCGCGCCAATCCGGGCTGTCGCCGCTGGACTATATGTTGATTGTCATGAACCGAGACGACGTCGAGGACGACCGTCGCGACAGGATGGCTATCGCTGCAGCCCCATATGTCCACGCCCGCGCGAGCGACTTGGCTGGCGGCAAGAAAGAGCAACAGCAGGAGGCGGCAGATCGTGTTTCGGCAGACGGTAAGTTTGCCACACCTCCTCCGCCGCCGATTGTTAAGGGTGAATGATGGAGTGGACCACGGCCTGTCCAGATTGGGAGGACCGTATCCTCGCCAAGCAATCACTCATACCCTGCAGCCCGCTATTCCCCGACGAGGCGGCGGCTGCGTTGAATGTCTTCAAGTCCCTCCGAATTGTTGACGCGCCGGGGTCTCCGACCTTCGGAGAGTCCTGCGGCCAGTGGGTGTTTGACTTTGTGGCCGCCATCTTCGGAGCATATGACTCCGATACCGGCCGACGTCTAATCAGAGAGTTCTTCCTGCTAATCAGCAAAAAGAACTCTAAATCAACGATCGCCGCCGGTATCATGGTCACGGCCCTAGTTCGCAACTGGCGGCCCTCCGCGGAACTGCTTATTCTGGCGCCGACAAAGGAAGTCGCCGACAACGCATTCAAGCCTGCGGCTGACATGGTCCGCGCAGATCCGGAACTGAAGGACCTGCTACACGTCCAGGACCACCGGAAGACGATCACCCACAAGAAGAACAAGGCGTTTCTCAAGGTAGTGGCGGCCGACACGGATTCCGTTGGCGGCAAGAAGGCTTCTTTCGTTCTCGTTGATGAGCTTTGGCTTTTTGGCAAGAAAGAGACCGCCGACGCCATGCTTAGAGAGGCGACTGGTGGCCTGGTTTCCCGTCCAGAAGGTTTCACTATCTTTCTGTCGACGCAGTCAGACGCCCCGCCGGCCGGGGTCTTCAAGGCAAAACTAGACTACTATCGCAATGTTCGGGACGGGATTGTTGAGGACAAGAAGAGCCTTGGCGTTCTCTATGAGTTCCCCAAGAAAATGCTCGACGCTGAGGCGTATCTTAATCCGGCCAACGCCTACGTCACCAACCCCAACCTTGGAAGATCCGTCAGTCAGGAATGGCTGGAGGATGAACTTCGCAAGGAAATGGCAGGTGATGGTGATACTCGCCGGACGTTTCTTTCCAAGCATCTGAACGTTGAAATTGGTCTCAACCTTCGCGGGGATATGTGGCCCGGCGCCGCACATTGGGAGGCGGCCGGAGACCCAAGCCTAACGCTAGAAGAGATTTTACGGAGGTCTGAGGTTGTTACCGTCGGAATAGACGGCGGCGGCCTCGATGACTTGTTTGGCCTCTCCGTCATAGGACGCTGCAGGGAAACTCGCGACTGGTTATCTTGGAATAGGGCGTGGGCCCACGGCGACGTGCTGGAACGACGCAAGGATATTGTCACGGTATTGCGAGATTTTGAGCGCGATAAGGACTTGGTCATCTGCGAGGATGCCACGCAAGATATTCACGAAGTCTCGGACATCGTTAAAAAGATATTCGACACCGGACTCCTGCCTGATGAAAACGCGATTGGCCTTGATCCAATGGGGGTGGCGGCGCTGGTCGATGAGCTGGCAAACCGTGGGATTGAAGGAAAGATTTTGACGGGCGTTCGACAGGGGGCTGCACTGTCGCCAGCCACATGGGGCCTTGAGCGTAAGCTGAAGGACAAGACGTTCCGGCACGGCGCGCGTCCCATGATGGCCTGGTGCGTCGGAAACGCGAAGACGGAAGTCAGGGGCGGCGCCGTGCTTATTACAAAGCAGACGGCCGGGCGCGCAAAAATCGACCCTCTGGTGGCTACCTTCAATGCGGCCATGCTCATGAGCCGGAATCCGGACGCAGGCAATGGCCCGTCCGTCTACCAAACACGAGGATTCATAGAGCTTTGACCAGCAAAACACTCGCGGTGCTCGCTCGCGATGCCGCGGGCGTACTGTCAGTCGCCTCCGTTGCATACGGGGCGTGGCTCATCTATCCGCCCGCCGGCTTCATCGTCGGCGGGCTCCTTATTTTGGCCGGCGTTCTCGCTGTGGCACGCGGTGGTGACTGATGGCTGGACTTTTTGGCGCTATTGCGCGACCGAAGGCGTCGGTCAATGAGATCGCCAGCTTGACGATGGAAGAGTGGGCGCGGCTTCAGGGCGGCGGCGCCGAGTCGAAGACGGGCGTTATGGTCTCGTCGGAATCGGCGCTAAGGTACACAACGGTTCTTATCTGCGTCCGCGTGCTCGCAGAGAGCGTCGCCAGTCTGCCGTGCATTCTATACAAGCGCCGCGCGGATGGCGGCAAGGATCGGGCGACGGATCATCCACTTTACAAGGTGTTGCACGACCAGGCCAACTCCTGGAACACTGCTTTCGAATATTCCGAAGGGACGATGGTCAACCTTGCCATGCGAGGCAACGGCTACTCCTACGTGGAGCGGAATAAGCGCGGCCAGACCATCGGCATTGTGCCGCTGAATCCGGATGGCGTGACCATCACGCAGGCCTTCGACTGGTCGCCGAAGTACGAAGCGACCATGCCCGACAACTCGAAAGCGAAGTTGTCGGCGAAGGAGATGCATCATATTCGCGGCCCGCTACCCAAGGGGTATGTTGGCCGATCGATGATCTCGCTGGCGAGGGAGGCGGTTGGCCTTGGTCTTGCGGCGGAGCACTTCTCCGCGCACCTGTATGCAAACGGCGTGAAGCCGACTGGCGTACTAGAACACCCAGGCAAGATCGGATTTGAGGCGACCGAGAATCTTCGCACTCAGTTCGCCAACAAATATGCCGGGGTATCGAACGGTGGCAAGCCTCTCCTCCTTGAGGAGGGTATGAAGTGGACTTCAATGTCCATCACTCCGAAGGATGCCGAGTTCATCAGCAGCCGGAAGTTCCAGCGTTCCGAGATAGCCGGTATCTTTAGGATACCACTACATCTGGTGGGTGACCTGGAGCGCAGCACAAACAACAACATCGAGCATCAGTCGCTTGAGTTCATCATCCACAGCATTCGACCATGGCTGATCAGGTGGGAGCAGGCCATCAATCGGGATCTGCTCACTCAGGAAGACCGCGATAACGGCTATTTCTGCGAGTTTCTGATGGATGCCATGCTCCGCGGCGACACAAAGTCCCGCTATGAGGCTTATGCCTCGGCAATCCAGAACAAGTGGATGAACGCGAACGAGGCGCGCATCAAAGAAAACATGAACCCCCGCGAGGGCGGCGACGTGTTCGAAAATCCTGCGATTCAGGTTGATGCGCCAGCGGCGAACGATAACGCTCCGGCAACGGCGGCCGCCTAGGGAACCCGACACATGGATAAAATTGACGTTGGCGCCCCGCTAAGCGGTGAGCGCCGCGACCGCTTCTTCGCGCGTGCCGTTGGAACGAAGTTCGATGCGAAAGTCGAGGACGGCGGCACGGTGATCGATCTCTACGACGAGATTGGCTACTGGGGCACCGATGCGCGGTCATTTCGATCGCGGCTGAAGGATGCCAAGGGCGACATCACACTGCGCATCAACTCGCCAGGCGGCGATGTGTTTGATGGCATCGCGATTTATAACGACCTGCTTGCATATGACGGCAAGGTGAGGGTCGAGGTTGTCGGTCTTGCTGCGTCGATCGCTTCTATCATCGCGATGGCCGGCGACGAAATCGTCATAGCCGACAATGCTATGTTCATGGTGCACAATGCGTGGACTATTGCCGTCGGCAACCGCCATGACTTCGGCGATACAGCGGCCACTCTGGCGAAGATCGACGATGCTCTGGCACGGACCTACGCTGCGCGGACCACGTCAGGCATCAGGGCCATCAAGCAGATGATGGACGATGAGACGTGGATGACGGCCAAAGAAGCTGTCGAAGCGGGCTTCGCAACGCAGATCGGCACCAAGGCAGAAGCCAAGGCGCGCTTCGATCTATCAGTTTTCGGCTCCGTTCCTGACTCACTCAAGTGGCAGGAACGGGACGCCGACGAAACGCCTACAAAACGAGATTTGGAACGGGCGCTCACGCAGGACGCTGGGTGGTCGAGGTCCAAGGCGCGTGCAGCATTGCGCGCCGCAGAAGTTACAAATGACGAGCCACTGCAGGACGCTGGCGAAGTCGACCTCACTTCACTGGCCGACGCCGTAAGGGCTGTCTCGGCGAAAATCAAATTCTAGGAGGGTCTTCATGACCATTACTGCACAGGTTGCCGAGCAGATCACTGCCGACATCAAGAAGTTCGGCGACGACGTAAAGACGCTGAACGACAACACTCAGCGTGAACTCAAGGCAATGCGCGACGAGATCGACGCATCCGGCAAGAAGTTCGACCCGCTGGTCACTGAAAAACTGGACAAGTATGCTGCGTCCATCGAGACCAAGCATCTCGCCCTGGAAAAGGGCCTGCAGGCTGTCAACGACAACGTCGAGAAGGTTGAAGCTGTCCTGAAGCGCCCCGGCGTTGCTGGCGGTTGGGCTGGTGAAGAAGCTGTTGCCGACGCTAAGGCGGCATTCGAGTTTGCCAAGGCGAAGCTGATCGCTCGCGGCGACCTGAAGCCGAACACCGTAGTTGAGGGTGACGTAGAGTCGTATTCGGCTTACGCCAAGGCATTCGCACCTTACATGCGCGCCCGATCCGACGCTGCAATGCCCGCAGAATTCCAGGCTGCGATGCAGACCGGTTCCGATCCGGACGGCGGCTACCTCGTCCCGAAGACGGTTTCCAGCCGTATCATCAAGAAGATCTACGAGACTTCCAACCTTCGCGCTCTCGCCACTGTCGAGACGATCGGCGGCAAGGAGCTCGAGATTCCGCGCGACGAAGGCGAATTCGGCTATGGTGGCTGGGTCGGTGAGACCACTGCTCCTTCCGAAACCACAACTTCGCAGCTCGGCGTGTCGAAGATCTTCGCTCACGAGATGTTCGCGGAGCCTCGCGTTACCCAGAATATGCTGGAAGACGCTGGCCTGGATATCGAGGCTTGGGTCGCAAACAAGGTCGGCGAGAAGATGGGTCGCATCGAAGCGACCGCCTTCTTCACCGGCACGGGTGTCAATCAGCCGCGCGGTCTTCTGACCTACGGCAACGGCACGGCCAATGGCACGATCGAGCAGGTCATCTCCGGCGGTGCCACCAGCATCACGTCGGACGCACTGTACAACCTCGTGTTTCAGCTCAAGGACTACTACACCCAGAACGCCAACTTCCTGATGAAGCGCACGACTGTCCGCGAAGTCATGAAGCTCAAGGACGGCCAGAACAACTATCTCTGGCAGATGGGCGACATCAAGGGTGGCCAGCCGGCCACTATCCTGGGCTTCCCGGTCAATCGCTGCGAAGACATGCCGACTATTGCTGCTTCCAGCCTGTCGGTTGCCTTCGGCGACTTCAAGGCCGCCTACACGATCGTTGATCGCCTCGGCCTCACGCTGCTCCGCGACAACCTGACGGCGAAGCCGTATGTCAAGTTCTACAATCGCCGCCGCGTTGGTGGTGACGTTGTGAACTTCGAAGCTGTCAAGCTCATGGTCACTTCGGCCTCGTAAGCCACTCGGGGCGCCTTGCGCGCCCCTTTTCATCATTCGAAAAGGAGTTCGGCTTATGGCCAAATTTGACCTGCACAATCATATTGCGCCGAAGCGCGGCATTTCGCCCGCAGCGGCTGTTACTGACAACACTGCGATCGTTTCGCAGATCGTTGATACTCGCGGCTTCGGCGCTGTGGAGTTTCTTCTCCTCACCGGTTCGCTTGCGGACGCCGACGCGACCTTCACGGTTCTTGTCGAAGACGGTGACGCATCCAACCTTTCCGATGCGGCTGCTGTCGTAGATGCGGAACTGCTTGGCACCGAGGCGCTTGCTGCACCGCTCTTCTCTGACGACAACAAGGTCTTCAAGATCGGCTACATCGGCAACAAGCGCTATGCCCGCGTAACGGTTACGCCTGCAGCCAACACAGGCGACGTGTACGTCTCCGGTGTTTGGGTTCTCGGCCATCCGATTCTCGGCCCGACGGCCAATCCCCCGGCCTAATGGCTACTGTGCTTCAGCCGTTCGCTTTCGCGGCGAACGGCTTCACGGTTGAATACCTGAATGTGGGTGACAACCGTGACTTTGGCTCAGCGGCAGAAGGCCTGGCTGCGGCCGGCATGATTTCGGTCGATGCTGTTGCGGCAGCCATCGAAGAGGATGCCCCGACAATTGTCGTGACGCCACCGATGAGTTCCAAAAAGCCCCTCCAGAAGCGCAGGTGATGAATGCTCAAGCTAGTGACGCCTGCCGCAGCGCCCGTTGTGTCACTGGCTGATGCAAAACGTCATCTCCGCGTGCTGCATGATGACGACGATGGATACATCGAGGCGCTTGTCGAAACGGCCATTGGTTTAATCGATGGCGCTGACGGGTGGCTTGGGCGAGCGCTTGGTGAGCAGACATGGGAGTATTCCCTTGATCGGTTCCCGTGCTCCGACGTCTATGGTCGAACCGGACGCATCAACATCCCTTTGGCACCGCTGATTTCGGTTGATACGGTCGAATACACCGGGTCGGATGGTGTTGATGCAGTCATCACGGGGTTCAGGCCGTTCGGGATAGGGTCCACTCAGCCTGGGTACATCCTCCCGGCTATCGGTAATTCCTGGCCATCGACGATCTGTGAGCCAGAAGTGGTGCGTATCGCCTTCAAGGCGGGTTACGAAGACCTACCAGTTGGCATAAAGCACGCGATTCTGCTGATGATCGGCCACTGGTATGAGAACCGCGAAGACATCTCCGACGGCAAACTAGTCGAGCTACCCTTGGCCTCCAAGGCACTCCTGATGCCGCATAGAAATTGGCGCCACGCGCTCTAGAAGGATTTTACCATGGCAGACCTGACGATCACCGCCGCATCCGTTGTGGCCGGCACGAACTCCACGCGCGACCACGGCACGGCAGGCGAGACGATCGCAGCCGGCAAGGCTGTGTTTTTGGACGCGACCACCAACAAGTGGATGCTTTCGGACAACAACGGCACGGGCACGCGCACGGTGCAGGCGATTGCGCTGAATGGCGCCAGCCTTAACCAGCCGGTTGCGCTCCACAAGAGCGGCGACATTACGATCGGCGCGACGATCACTGCCGGCATTGCCTACTACCTGTCCGGAACAGCCGGTGGCATTTGTCCGGTCGCCGACCTGGCGAGCGGCATGGATCCGATTCTAATCGGTATCGCGAAGTCGGCAACGGTTCTGGCGGTCGACATCCAGGATCCTGGCGTAACGCTCTAATGCCCTGGATCCGGTTCACCAAGGATCATAACTGGGTGCAACCGGCTTTCACCATCGCCTACAAGGCGGGCATGCACCTGAATGTCACGCGCGCATGCGCTGACGAAGCTGTGACGGCCGGCAAGGCTGTTCGAGCGAAGAGGCCGGTTGATGGCAAAGAAGCCGAGTAGTGGCGCCTTGCGCGTCAAGCTGCACTTTCAGAATCGCCCGCTTGTCGATGACGGCATGGGCAATGAGCAATCTGGCCCATGGGAAACGGTCTTCAGCGACTACGCCGAGCTTATCCCAATGCGCGGCGGAGAAACCGTCATTGCAGCCCGCCTGACGGGCGTACAGCCGTATATCGTGCGCGTGCGCAGTCACACTGCCAGCCGTGAGATATCGCCGTCCTGGAGGGCCGTGGACGCCCGCAATCCGAAGCGCGTGCTGAACATCAGAACGGTTTCCGACCCGGATGAAAAGAACGCCTGGCTCGACATGATGACCGACGATGGCGTCGCGACCTGACGGGGCGACATAGGGGACAGAGATGGCGCTGAAGGCCACAATAACCGGCAAGGACGCGCTATTCCGTCGGCTTACGCAGGTCGCGCCTAACGTCGCGAAATACGCCACGGAAGCGAAGCGCAAGGCCGGCGACGAACTGGCTGATGCGATCCGGCTGAAGGCGCCCACGGGCGCCACGCTGGAGTACATGGAAAGCATCGAGGCCGACGAGCTCGCCAACCGTCCGCATCAGGAGCGCGTGAGCAAGGCTGCGGCCAAGGATCCGACTGCGGTCGGGCTGTTCGCTGAATACATTTACAGATTCTTGGAATTTGGCACGGCTCCGCACAATACTGCCAAGGGCGGCGGAACAGTCCTTGGCCAGATGGCACATAGAGAAGGCGGCGGGACTCAGCATCCGGGAACTGCCGCACAACCACACATCTTTCCGACTTACCGGGCCATGCGCCCAAAAATCGTGAAGCGCATCCGCGCCGCGGTGAATAGAGGCGTTCGGGAGGCTATGAAGAAATGAGTCCCGAACTGGAATTGCAGGACGCCATAGTGCCTTGGCTGAAGGCCGACACGGCGCTTATGAACCTCGTTAACGGCGTCTATGACCAGCCGCCCACGAATGCGTGGGCTACGCCAAAGCTTGGCTATGTCACGCTGGGTGAGGCGCAATTCATCCGAGACGACGCAACATGCATCGAAGGCGGTGACGTCTACCTGACGATGCATGCGTGGTCGCGGAAAGTCGGGTTTCCTGCCGTGAAGGCGATCGCATTTGCGGTCTCTGAGTCGCTGCATATGGCGCCCCTGGCGCTGGCATCGTGGCGACTCGTATCGATCATGCACCGAGGGACGCGCGTTTTCCGCGACCCCGACGGACTGACCAGCCACGCCGTCATTGAGCTGCGTGCGAAAGTACACAAGCCGCTGTCCTAGGACCGGGCATTCCTCAAAATCGAACTGAAGAACGTCCGGCTCGTCCGGCGAAGGAGAGACTATGGCAGACGGCGAACAGCTCGGCAGGCTTTTGCTCATCAAACTCGGCGACGGAGCGACGCCGGAAGTATTCACCAATCTTTGCGGCCTGAAGGATCGTAGCTTCGACCTTTCGGCCAATACGGTCGACACCACGAAGCCGAGTTGCACCAATCCCGGCGGCCCTGTGCAGAAGACCGGACGGCCCGGTATCACGAGCCGCACCTTCTCCGGATCCGGCACGTTCGTGTCGAGCTCGATCATGAAAGCGTTCATGGGCAAGGTCATCAATACGACCGTGTTCAACGCTCAGGTGGTCGTTCCTGGTCTCGGCACGTTCGAAGGCCCGTATTTCGCAACGAACTTCACGTTCGATGGCGGCATGGAAGACGACCTGCAGTTCAATGGCACCTTCGAAGCTGCCGGCGAGCTCTCCTTCACGGCAGAGGCATAATCCATGGCTAAAGAGGAGAAAAAGACCGTAGCCGTAGCTACCCCGACGAAACCCTTCCCGCTGCCCGTCAATGGGGCGCGCGGGGAGGTATCTCTGTGGATCGGCGACGTTCCGCTGGTTGTTGCTGCCACGATGGGCGGACTTTCCGCGGTCTCGACGCGGCTGGAGTGTAAGAGCTTCCAGGATCTGTTCGTCCGACTGTCTGGCGTCGAGGCCGCCGCGACGCTCGCCGGCATCGAACTGCTGACTGTGAACGGCGATCGGCTGGCCGCCATCGATCGTTTAAGGTTGAAGCATTTCCCGTCGTGTGCTGCGGCGTTTTCAACGGCGCTGGCCCATCATTTCGATGATGGTGACGAGGGAAACGTGGAAGCCGTCGAAAAGGCGGCATAAAGCGCAAAGAAGACCCGTTCCCCTGGCGTGATTGGATGCGTCTAGGCCTTGGCGGGCTGCAGTGGCGTCACCAGGATTTCTGGGATGCCACGCTCACCGAGTTCTTTCAGGCCATCCATGGTCGAAACGAGGCGAATGGCGCGGAAGAAAAGCCGAAGGCGCCCACCAAGGGCGAGATGGCGGCGTTGTTGGGGAAGTATGGATAAAATGAACCCGCAAGATATCGACGACTTGGCCTATCTCACTCAAAAGTACGGCGGCAGCTTCCGAAAGGTGCCGGCTCCCTCAGAATTGGGCGTAGTTCGGCCAGATGGCAGCATAACCGTACGGTTCGTCCCGATATCTGATGCCCTAATCGTCAGCGAGAATGACAAAACTGACCGGGCGGTTTCGTAATGGAAACTCTCGATGCATCAGTAAAGGATTTCCGAGAACTCGCCATTGAACATGGTCATGCCGCTGCGGAAGTGATCGTTTTGGGGTCGGTTTGGGACGAGAATCTCCAAAGATGGCAAAAGCGCACCAGACCAGGGCAAGCCTTCGTTCAAGACAGAAGCGGCAGGGTGGTTGCCACTAGACCATAGCCGAAAGGGGGTCATTGACTTGAACCAGCAACGGCTCATCAAGACCGCCGCCGAAAAAGGCGACATTGACGGTTTTGCCATTCTCGAGTGTCAGCGTTGTGCCGTGGTTGTTGTTGATGAACCAGTTGTGGTCAGCTGATTTCGTAGGATCTATCGTCCCCGACGAACTGAAGCTCATACCTCACGGCGGCACTTTTTACGCCGTTTGAGAATGTGCCTGCACCTGCGAACTCGACCTTTTCGACCATCCCCACATCTCCTCCAAAGCCCGCCTCGCGCGGGCTTCTCTATTTTAGGATGATCCCGCCTTGGCTGACAACTCCAACGACGACATGATTATCGCCATTGGCGTTGACGTGGCGACCATCCGGCGCGGGCTGAAGAAGCTCGAGCAGGAAGTCAGCGCGTCCACCGGCAAGGTCCAGAAGCAGTTTGAGTCCGTCGGCCGCGGCATCGACAATGCCATGACGACCGCGATGCAGAACCGCATCAACGCGATGGTTGGTGTCGGTACGAAGGGCGCCAAGGAGTGGACAGGAGCGCTTGCCGACCAGGGCAAGGAGCTTGAGCGCCTGCGGGCTCGCTATAGCCCGCTGTTCTCGACGATCAACAGTTACAAGGCGTCTCAGGCTGATATCCGGCGCGCTCATTCTCTCGGCGCGATCTCTGCTGACGAGATGACTAGCGCGCTGTCACGCGAACGACAGGAAGCGCTGAAGTCCATCGCCGTTATCAAGGCGCGCAATTCTGCACTCTCTGATACACCGATCGCCCGCGGTGGGCAGGGTTTCCAAACCGCGAACATCGCGGCACAGTTTCAGGACATTGCTGTAACCTCGGCGATGGGCATGAGCCCGCTGCAGATTGCCCTACAGCAGGGCACCCAGCTTTCGTCCGTTCTTGGCACCATGGGTAACGGCAGGCAGGTGATCTCCGGCCTAGCCGCCGCGTTCACCTCGCTCATCAGCCCGGTCTCACTGGTCACCATCGGTCTTGTGGCTGGTGGTGCTGCCCTAATTCAGTACGCTTCTAGCGCAAGCAGCGTAAAGACCGCTGACGACGCCATCAAGAGCCATGCCGACACCATCGCATCGATCAAAGATGCCTATGGCACGGCTGCGGATGGTCTCGGCGACTACGTTAAAGTGAGCCAGGTCGAAGCTGCGGCTGCAGCTCGTGAAAACCTGAAAATTCAGCAGGACGTGGCCAAGGCTGCAACCGCTGAATTCAGCAAGATGATGGGCGTCCTGCAGGCCCGCACAGGTGGCGCCTCAGACGTTGCCACCCGTTTTCGACCGTTTACCGATGCAATCAGGGAATTCCGTAAAAGCGTCGCGGACGGAACACCGGACTTTGTGAGACTGCGAACCCAGATCGAGGCGATTGTTGCGACTGACCCGCAGGGACTTCGCGCTTTAGGCGATGAGCTCCTTACAAGCTCAAAGGCGGCCGCTGATGCCGATCGCCGTGTCCGTTCGGCGAAGGACGTCATAGCCGGACTCGGAAAAATCGCGCTCAATCAAACATCTGGTGTCTCTGCTCTAATTGACGCTCTAAAGGAGCTAGCTGACATAGCTGTTCCAGCGATGTCAGACGCTGAGCGCGCGCTCGCCGCGTATCGCAAAGCTATGGGTTCGGCTGAAGGTCCGGAACAACGGCGGGCTGCCGCTTCGGCCTATGACGATGCCCGTCGCCGGATCGATGACGCCAATCCGACAGTCAATAATGCCGATGGCAAGCGGGTAGGGGTTCCCACACCCGGTGACAAGCCTTCCGCACTTGACGGAGACGGCAAGGAACTCAAGAAGCAGGAAAGCGCCGCTCAGAAAGCGGCCAACGCCTACCGCGATCTTATCAAATCGGCGAACGACCGTATCGGCCAACTGCAGCTCGAGATGGAGCTAACCGGCCAGTATGGCGTTGCGACGGACGCAGCGCGCTTCCGGTTAGAGTTGCTTCA
Organism: Shinella sp.; assembly: GCF_052438155.1. NCBI lineage: Bacteria > Pseudomonadati > Pseudomonadota > Alphaproteobacteria > Hyphomicrobiales > Rhizobiaceae > Shinella > Shinella sp. Next base: position 386,073 of record NZ_JBQVPI010000002.1, read on the forward strand.
GCAGGCAGAAGACAAGGGCCGGTCTCTCGGCGCCACCCAAAAGGCCGAGATTGAGCAGAAGGTTGCGCTGTACGAGAAATACTCCCAGGCGCTGTCCGAAACCAAGCTACAGCAAGACCTGCTGAACGCCGCCCGCTTCAATTCTCTGTCGCAGGCCGACCAGAAGGTTGTCTCGACGCTTCGGCAGTATGGCCTTCCGGAAGACCTCGGCAGCAAAAACGCTCAATCGATCCGGCAGTCGTTGCAAAGCGAAGATATCAAGGACAGTGTTTCCAGCTTCCTTGGTGATTTCAAGAGTGCGCTACTGGAAAATGGTGGCGATATCGGCGAGGCCTTTGGTAAGGCCCTGCTGAACAGCCTCATGAAATCCATGGATAAGCAGTGGGAAGCGATCTTCAATCTGATCGGTTCCGGCATTGCGTCCAGCCTTACCGGCAAGGGCGGTGTCGCAAGTACAGCGGCAGCCTCCGTCGCCAGCACCTTCGCCGCTCCAGTGGGGGCCGTGTCTCGTTCGGCGTTGCCGGCCGTGGGCGCGGGTGGCAACATGGCTGCCTATCGTGCTGCCATCTCACAGATTGAAAGCGGCGGAAACTATGGTGCCCTTGGTCCCGTAACCAGGAATGGGGATCGGGCATACGGCAAGTACCAGATGATGGGCAACAACATCGGCCCATGGTCGAAAGATGCGCTTGGGCGCTCCATTTCGTCTGACGAGTTCCTGAAAAACCCAGCCCTTCAGGACCAGATTTTCGACAACCAGTTTGGTGGCTACGTCAATAAGTACGGCCCTTCTGGCGCCGCCCAGGCATGGTTCGGTGGTCCCGGTTCTGTTGGGAAGGGCGGAATGGGGCAAGACGTCCTCGGGACGTCGGGTAACTCCTACGTCAAGATGTTCGAGACGAACGTCTCAAAAATGGGGAGCGTTGCTGGCGAGGCCACGAAAGGCCTAGGTGGTCTAAACGGTGGTCTTGCGGCTATTGCCCAGAACTTCGGCGGCGCGGCCGGCGGAATAGACCTTGGCGGTCTATTCTCATCGTCCTTCAAGCCGAACACGACGCTTACGAACTTCCTCGCGGGTGTACCGGGATTTGCGGCGGGTACAAACTCCGCGCCAAAGGGCGTTGCTCTTGTTGGCGAGAAGGGTCCAGAGCTAGTCCGCTTCCGTGGCGGCGAGCAGGTCATCCCGAACAACCAGATCAACGCCCCCCGCGCGCCACGCCTCAACGCTTCTGGCGGCCCTCGTATGGTTCGCAACGAAACAGCGCTGACCGTCCAGATAACGGGCGCCAGCGGCGACGACCATGTCCGCATGCTTGTGAACCAGGGCGTTCAGACGGCGCTACGAGACCAGAATGAACACATGCGTCGGCAGGGGTTCGGAAACGTTCAGGCAGCGTATACCACAGACAGGGGGTAGCCTATGGCACTCACAGGCTTGCCCACGGTGAACATCGACTTTCTGGCGCCGGAGAGGGCGCCAGTTGACGTGAAGGGCGGCGCTATAGAAGGTGGCCGTCCTCTCGTTGGGGAGCCGGCTGCTTCGGAGTTATCCGGCGGCGGGTTCCTGTCGATCGCCTATGAAGGCTGCAAAATCACCACAGAAGAGCAGCACGAGTACATCAACTTCCTCGGTGCTCGGCTGAATGGCAGTTTCAGGAACGTGAACGTTCCTATTCCTACCGACTGGTGGGGGCCGTTCCCGAGGATTGGGGGCATTCGAACGCCCCTAGTTGCGGGCATACCGCATTCTGACGGATCGCTGTTTGATGTTGGTGACGACTATGTCGAGGAAACCGTCTGGGGCGAAGTGACGGCGAATGCCGCGCTACGCGCCGGAACTTTGTCGCTCACGACGACCGGCCTTAGCCGGAAGTTGCGGCATAGTGATTGGTTTTCGATCTACCATGCGACTAAGGGCTGGAGAGCCTACCGCTACTGGCAGGTGATTAGCCAGCCTGGTGGGATCAACGGTGCATATCAACTGGCCATCACGCCTCCATTGCGAGAGGCAGTGACGAGCGGCACGCGCGTTGAATTCGCTCGCCCTCGTTTTGTTGGCCGGTTTCCTGCTGATTTCACGCTGCCATCGGTAACGGAGGCGTTTTTTGTGACGAAGCAGGACATTCGGTTCGTGGAGGCATAAATGACAAGTTTTGTAACACGTGAAGAATATGACCGATTAACCGCGCGGCTGGCTGCTCTTGAGGCAAAGGATGTCGTGGTAAATGTCACGGTTTCTGACGCCGGCCTCGATGAGAAGATTGCGGAACTGGTACGCCAAAGCCTCGCGCAAGGCTGGCGTGAATTCGAACGTGGCCGGAGTTCTCGTCTAGCGGGAGATTTCTTCAACCGAGGCTAACCGACCACCACCCACAACCATCTCAAGGTCCAATCGTTGGGCCTTTCTCATTTCTGGAGGCCTGATGGATTGGGTTCCCTCCAATGTCATCGACGCGCTTGCGTCTAGTCACCAACTCGGCATTTTCACCCACATCGCCACGGTTCCTCCTCTTCGCGTCTGGTTTGGTGTCGAAGACATCCCGATCACGATCGAGAGTGTCGATGATGGGGGCGCCATCTACCAGGGCGGCGGCAGGCTTATAGGTCTCCCGACGCTCGAGGTGCTGGTCAACGGCACGGCTGACGCGGTCGAGTTCACCATGTCTGGCATCGACCCAGCCACTGGCGCCGCGGTAATCGACAGCATTCCGGCCGTACGCGGCTGCGATGTTTATGTCGGCATCACCACGCTAGACGACTACTACCAGCCGATGAGCCAGATCATCCCGCTGTGGCGCGGTACGGCTTCTCATACCACAGAGGCTAGTCCGACTGTTACGGGGCAACAGAACCGAACGACAACACTCGGCCTTGCGATAGCAGCCGGCGGCGAAACGAGAAGCCGGTCAGCGCGTTCTTTATGGTCTTCCGCACATCAAAAGGCGCTCTCGGCCACGGACAAGTTTTGCGACAACACCTCGCGCATGGCGCGCGGCGTGCATCCGGTTTGGCCGAATTACTAGCCCACGAGGCAGCCATGAAAATCAAGGGCTTTCTTTGCCTGCCGCATCGTTTTCGATGGGGCGGGGTAGGCGGCGACGACTGCATGACGTTCTGCGCTACGTGGATCCGCGAATGCACTGGCATCGACCCGGCGTCCGGCCTCCGCGGGACATACAACACGAAGGCAGAAGCCCACGCCATTCTCGCGCGCCACGGCGGTTCCCTGAATTTCATGAATGCCAAGTTGGTGCCGCACGGCTGCCGGCGGGTCGACGCGCCTCAAGACGGCGATATCGGCCTCGTCCGCATGCTCGCAGGCGAGACCTATGGCGACGTCCAGATGACGGAGGTCGGCGCTGTCCGCTTCGGCCCGCTATGGGCGTCGATCTCACCGCGTGGCGTCGTGGTGCAGCGCGCCGAAGAGATAGCCGTCTGGAGGCTCCCGATTTGAATTACTTCAACCGCGACATGCACAGCGGCGGCTACGAGCGTATGTCGTCGGAGGATATCCAGCGTCAGGTCGCGGAAATGGATGGCTACCGCACCTTCATGCGGTCGACCACCAGTCACTACGACCCGATCTTCACGCCAATCTTTGTGGGCATCGGATTTACCGGCTCCATTACCATTGGCGCCGCCACGATTACGACTGCCGCTATCGCCTCCGCCATTGCCACCACAGCGCTGTCGATCGGCCTGCAATACCTTCTGGCTCCAAAGCCTCCGAAGCCGGACGACGGCAAGCAGCCGATGATGCAGGCGATCCCGTATCGCCATTGGGTTGTGGGACGTCGCCGGCTCGCTGGAGCTTACATGCTGTGGGAGGCGAAGGGCGCCAAACTCTATGCTGTGCAGGCTATTGCTGGGCACAAGATTAGTGCCATCAACAAATATTGGCTGCATGACGACGAGGTGACGCTAGGCGTTGACGGGACCGTCAATGCGCTAGCTGACAGCCGATACAATTTGCAAGTCAAAGTCTGGAGCCGTCTGGGTCTGGCAACGGAGACCGCATACGCCGATATCGTCACGGACCTTACCGCTGAAGATGTTTGGACAACCGCCCATCGTGGCGATGGCCAGGCATCCGTTGCCATGGTTGCGACGACACCTAGGGCCAAATACTACACGACGATCTTCCCCTACGGCGCACCCCGACTTTCAGTTGAGGTGGATGGCGCTTACGTCTGGGATTTCCGGATCGATGAGGACCCGTCTAATCCGGCGGCATGGGTGTTTTCCCGCAATGCCGCGCTTATCATGGCCTGGCACCAGTGCTTTAGCGAGTTCGGCCACAGGCGAGACTACACCAAGGCCATACTCCCCGTTATCGACATGTGGAAGGACGAGGCGGACGTTTGCGACGAGGATGTACCGCTGCAGGGCGGAGGCACCGAAAAGCGCTATCTATGCGATGGTTTCGCCACCGCTGAGCATGACCCGAAGGTTGGCACGAATTCGATCCTGGCGGCCTGCGATGGGTGGCTTTGCGAGCGTGGTGACGGTGCGCTGCTCTTCGTCGTCGGCAAGTTCCGCGAGGAATATTGCACCACTCTGCGGGACCGCGATATCACCGGCTATCAGGTGCAGCACGACGTCCTATTCAAAGACGAATGCAACCGCCTCATTCCGAAGTTCACGTTTCCATCTACTGACTACACCACCTCAGATACAGACTTTTTCGAGGACACAGCGGCGCAACTGGTTGCGGGCAGGGTACTCGCTCAAGAGGCTGACTACGGGTGGTGCACCCAATGGCGTCAGGCCCGCCGACTTGGCATTCGGGATTGGCGCCGCTTTCAGCAGAAAAAGAAGGGAACGCTCGACGTGCGGCTTTGCGGCATCAATGCTGTCTATAGCCGGTGGGTCAGGATGGAAACTCCTTTGGGGCTGCCGTCCCTACATGACACCATTATCGAGAATCGCCGTTCTGTCCTGGCCCTTACGAAGGGCGGCTATACGATGGATTTCGTGCAGCATCCCGACAATATCGACGATTGGACACCCGGGACAGACGAAGGTCAGCGCCCTCCCATCCCTCCGAAACCTGCGTTTGCCGACATTCCTACGCCGGAAATCGCGACAATCCAGGTCGTTCCAAAGAGTGGCACGGTCTTTCTGCGCATTACCCTTACCGTCCCGTCAGGCGATGATGTTGACGATAAGTCGCTCGCCGTTCGCTACCGCCTTAAAGACGCTGGTGGCGCCGTTCCGGGTGAATGGGTCGAACAGATATTTACTGATTCCAGTGTGTCGAGCGGAACCATAGTCGTCAGCACGGCACCTGTGCCGGCTGATGATTTGTTGGAGTTAGAGGCTGCATACGTCTCCACGAAGGGGAAGTACGGGCTTTGGTCTATCACGGAAGAAATCTTTACGACCGCTGATCCTGTAGCACCTGGAGTCGTCACTGGCGCTAGCGCTGTTGGCGGCGTGGGACAGGCCACCATCAACTGGACGGCCCCAAACAGCTCGAACTACTCCGGTAGCCTGGTCTACTGGAATACGACCAACACCTTCGGCACGGCGACTCTCGTTTCTCCGCCAGAGTATGGCGCTCCTGGTGCCTCTGACAGCCGCACCATAACTGGCATATCCGCCGGCACTCGCTACGGCTGGGTGGTCGCAATCAATCGCTCTGGCGTGCCTGCAGCGGCTGTAGCCACCGGCTCCTTCGTCGTCTCCTAATATTCTCCGAACCTCGAGGGCATCATGGCAATCGATCATATTTCGACGGGTGATACCGGGTCGATCTCTAAAATCAACGCGGCCATAGACAGGGTCAATGCGTTCGAAGACGGCAAAATCGATAATGCCATCGGGTCCGGGCGCGTGTTGGGGCGGTCGTCTCCAGATGTCGGACCGGTTGGCTCCCTTGTTGTCACTGGCGGTCTGGAAGCGGCGTCTGGGGATCTGCGTATCGCAAACGAAGGCGTTACTGCGGCAAAACTTGGCCCTGGTTCCGTCCTCAATAACAAAATGGTGGATGTGCCAACAAACACATTCAAGGGGCGCGTCGCGGCCGGTGCGGGGTCTCCTACAGACCTCACCGTATCACAGATGAAGACTGCGCTCGGCATCGCAACGCTCGAGACTGGGCTTAGCGACGAGGTCACTGCTCGATCCGACGCTGACGCCGCAGAAACCGACGCTCGCATCGCCGCTGTTAACGCAGAAGCCAGCACGAGGGCCAGCGCTGACACGGCGGAATCTCAGGCGCGGGCCATTGCTGTTGCGGGGCTACAAGGCCAGATTAATCTTCGGGCTACGAAGGTCGAGTTGGCCGAAGAGATCACAGCTCGGCAATCTGCCCTAACGGCGGAAGCCGACGCTCGTATCGCCGCCGATGCGGAACGCCCAACCTACGGCCGCGTTTCCGGTGCGACCCGACCGGGGGAGGCGATTTCGTACTTCACCGACGAAGTCGACGGTGACCCCGCTGTACTGGCACCTTTGCCAGGGGCGGCGGCTGTGGCCTCTGCCTACGGCAATGTCGTAAAAATCGCGGGTGCTGGCATCGTGGCCCCTGTAGCGGCGTGGCGCATCGAACCCGGTCATCTCTACCGTGTCCGCTTCGTAGTTAGACGCGCTGTCGATACCGAAGACCCGGCAAATGATGCCGTCCGCCTCGGGGTGCGTTGGCTGAAGTCCGACAAGACCGGAGCCGCCACGACGGAACTCGCCAATCTGCTGGATATCACGGTTGCCGACGGCCGCGTCGAATACGTCTTCACACTTGCGACCGTTGGCGCAGATGACGTTGACGCTGCGCCGCCTGCAGATGGTGTCTACTTCCGTCCCTTCATACGAACCTTTGGCGGCGGCGAAACGCACGTCGAGGTCATTCAGGTTGTAGATGCGACCGACGCCGTCGTGTGGTCGCCGGACGTCGAACTCCTCATGCGCGAGATCGCGGCCCTAACCGCGCAGGTTCAGTCGCTCACTGACCGAGTGACTACCCTCGAATCCTAATCCCAAGGAAATCATCATGGCAGCCTTCACGGTTGCCGCCGGCACTGACTGGATCGACACCATGGTGTTCGGGACGGTCAATGATCGCTGGCGGCTGGACGACTACGACATCTGGCTACACGTCAAGAAGGAAGGCGACGACACCGTTCTCCTCGATCTCACCACGGCAAACGGGCGGCTGGTGATTGCCGACGCTCCGGGCCGCCGACTTGAGATCAACGTCGGTTGGGAACTCATCGAAGCAGTTGAGCCCGGCCCGTTCCTCTTCGACCTCCTCTTTGAAAACAAGACCACGGAAGTCCGCTCGCGAAGCGGGCCGCACACGCTTGCGATTTCCCCTGGCATTACCTTTCCGGAGCCTTGATCTATGACGCGACAGCTTTCAAATCCCGTCTATCTGGCGTCTCCTGAAAAAGGTGTCGATGGGCGTGGCATCCTTACGGGCGCCCGCGCTCCCGTCATGACTGACGGACGCATTGGCGACTTCTGGCTCGATAGCCGGACGGACGAGCAGAAGCTCTACGGCCCGAAGAATGCCGGCGCATGGCCGGACCTCGGCTTCATCAAGGGCAACCGCGGCTGGACGCCCGTGTTCTCAGCTGTGACCGACGGCGTGCGCCGCGTGCAGCGCATTGTCGACTGGCAGGGCGGCGAGGGCACCAAGCCGGCGACGGGCAAGTATGTTGGGCCTACCGGCCTCGTGGATGCAGCAGGAGACGCGGTCGACATTCGCGGGCCTGAAGGTCCGGAGATGGTTATTTCTGGCCTTGATGACGGCGGGGATACGGCTTCCTATAGCACCCTCGTGCCGGCCGCTGACGTCGGTGACGACAATGTGCAGCGCCCGCTGATCGAGATGTTTTCTCCTGGTGGCTCTGTTGTCTTCAAGACCGTCTCCGATGCGCAAGCCGCAGCGGTCCCCGCGCGCATAGACCGAGTGTTTATCAATGAAATCGACGGATTCCGCGTCCGTGTCGACAGCGAGCCCTCTGCTGGCGGCAAGCATCGGAGCGCTGATCGTTTCCTTTCCGATGAGCAAGGTACAGATTCGGCGAATGGCGGCTGGTGGGGCGATCTGGCTGATGTTGGGCCGACACGGATCAGCACGGCTGCGAAAGCCGCTCTCGATATCGCCTCGGCACGAGTTGCCGCAGCCGTTGATTATCCGGTGATCACCGGAGCGAATTTCAGTTCGTCGTCGGAAGTACAGGTGCTGCTTTCGACCTCGGATCCAAACTCCTATTGGCACTTCGGAAGCATGGTCTTCGAAGCCGCCAAGAATCGCCTTCATTGGATGTTCAGGAGCGCGGCGGTTCACACGGCCATCGAGTCGCAGATCCTTTACATGTTCTCGGACGATGGCGGCGCCACTCTCTGGTCTTACGACGCAGACGGCGATCTCGTTTCCGGGCCTTCCGCTATCCTAGCCTCGCCATCCGGGCGTGATTACCGCGACGTATGCCTTGGCATCACCCCGGCAGGCGACATTCTCGCCATCTACACCGATCTACCAATCGTCGGCGGCGCCGCACCCGTTCGGCGTATGCGATCGGGGGACAGCGGCAAGACGTGGGAATCACAATCGGTGATCTTCACCCACTCGTCGACCGGAGCCCGAGCCTATGGTCGGATCAAGGTTATTCCCGGTGAGGGCAAGTCTCGGATGGCTTTCACCATGTACCGCACTGACACGAACGACGTGCGCTTGTGGGTGTCCGAGGACATGGGAGCCACCTGGACAATGGGCTCGGCGATCTTTTCGGGCAGCGCCGAAAATGAAACGGAGGTTGCCTTTTGGGGCAATTGCGGTGTTGCCGTCGGCCGGAAGAACTCCGCCGGCATGTCGGTCGCGGTAACGGAGGATTACGGAGTAACGTGGACAAAGTTGACCGATGTGCTCGGTAGCGTGACCGCCGACGTCGCTCCAACCGTGGACATTGTCCGGGATCCTTACGGCACTGTATGGGTCGTCCTGGGGGTCTGCAGTCGTGCAAATGATACGATGCGCTGGTTCTCCGGTACCCTCAAGGACGTGCTCGCCAATGGCGGCGATGGGTTCGATTCATATTTCGACAGCGCGACAGACATGCAAGCGACGTCCGGCTATCACGTACCCCAGCGCCTCCCCAGTGGCGAATTCGCGGTGTTTGAAGTGAAAGAAGACAACTCGGGCGGCCGAGTACTTCGCCTCCGTCGGATGCAGATTGAGAAGTCGGTCATGATGGCACGAAAATGGACGCCGCGACTTGTGAGTGGAAGCACGATGAGCGCCCTCGGAAATGAGGCGACCTATAGCTCGCAGTTTGGACGCTATGACCGACTGGGGGATCTCATCCGGTTCGAGGGATACCTCCAGATCGCCACGAAGGGCACGCTCGCCGACGCCAACAATCCCCGGCTGACCATGCCTGGTCCAGGCGTTCCGTCTGGGTCGCAACTTGTACTGCGTCCGGCTGTGTTCGTGCCGCACTTCAGCAATGGGAACCTTCCCGCGGGCAATTACCTCAGCGGTGCTCAAGCACTCAACGGGCAGGGAACCGCTGCCCTTTATCGCAGCGGCCTGACGGGTTCGACGGCGATGGTGGCCACAGAAATAAATCCCACCTTCGCTGTGCGATTCTCGGGGAGCTACTACGCGGCGGTGACGAACTAACGCGGATGGCGCGGGCCGGTTTCGGTCGGCTCGCCCAGTGGAGGGAACATGATCGCAATAAGCAACATGCACCCGGCGAGCGGCCGGGTGGTGGCCACCTTCACCGCGACCGTTGGCAGCCTCGCAAGGTGCATGACAAGAGGCTTACAATATGAAGTCAGTCCCCTTAATATTAATTGCAGCATCCAGGCGGATGGAGAAGTCGATGACCCCATCGCCATTCAGGTCGCCGTGGATGAATGTGTCGCCATTCTTCGTGAGGTAGCGCAGCTCACCGGCCGTTCCGCTGAACTGGCTCGTTCCAACGAAGGTGAAGGCTTGGTTGCCCGAGATGGTGGTGCGCGCATCTATGGCAGATACGTCTATCTTATCGCCCGCCGCACGGGAAAAGTCGTAGATCGTGTCTCGTGCAGCCATGTCGCTTTCGCTGGCAGACCGGAACACAAACCTGTCCGCGCCAGCACCGCCGTACAGTTTGTCGGCGCCGAGCCCGCCAATCATCGTATCCGCGCCGCCGCCGCCATTCACTATGTCGTTTCCGCCTTCCCCGGACAGGGTGTTTGCACCGGCATTGCCCGAAATGGTCTGGCCGAATTCGTTCCCCGTGAGATTGATCGAGCCTGTGCCACTAGAATCGATCACCATAATCGTTTCCACCTCTGAGCCTGCTGAGAGAACAAAACTGGCGTAGGTTCCGACCATATCGTTTTCGCCGCCTCCCACAGTTTCGACCACCCGATCAAGCGTGTTGTCGACGTTGTAAGTATCCGAACCATTGCCGCCATAGAGGCGGTCGCCGCCCGTACCTCCGATCAACAGATCGTCGCCGTCGCCGCCCAGAAGAATGTCATCGCCGTCGCGGCCATCGAGATAGTCCTCGCCTGCATCACCATCCAGCACGTTCCTGCTGTCGTTCCCCGTGATTGCATTGTCTAGAGCGTTGCCAAAGCCGTCGACCAATCCAGAGCCGGTCAGCGTCAGATTTTCGACGTTTGCGCCTAATTCGAATGTCAGCGAAGTCTTGACCAGGTCAAACCCTTCGTTCGCCTTTTCGGTAATCTTGTCCGCGGCATTGTCGACAATATATGTGTCATCGCCCTTGCCGCCGGACATGGCGTCAGAACCCGCTTTGCCATCAAGAATGTTGCTGCCAGTGTTTCCATCCAGGACATTGCTGAGAGAATTGCCAGCACCGTTGAGGTTGCCCCCGCCGATCAATACCAGCCGTTCAACATTGTTCACCAGAGTATGACTGACTTTGCTTCTGACGGTGTCGGTCCCCTGATTGGCAGCTTCAATGACTTTGTCATATGCATTGTCGACGACGTAGGTGTCATTTCCTGTGCCGCCGTAAAGGGTGTCCTTTCCGGTCCCGCCATCGAGCGTATCGTTTCCGCCGTCGCCTTCCATAAAGTCGTCGCCGCCCGCGCCGGCAAGACTGTCCCCGTCGACCGATCCGAAGATAATATCTACTTTCTGAGATCCGATGAACGAAGCGCTCGTGGCGAAAAGAGTGACATCGAACTCAAACTGAAACTGCGTGCCATCAACGAAATCCCACAAGTCGTAAGAGCCCGCGTATGTCACTCCGGTTGTGATCGGCGCTAAGAACTGAGTCCAGAGAGGCCGGTCTCCTCCAAGCGACGTGTACATCGAATCGCCGTAGCTCCCGACATATACATTGGCCTCTCCTTCGAAGACGATGAATCCTGCCTCTTCGTCTTCGTATCCTGCGAGGCCATAGTAAAAGGATACGTCGACAGCGTTTCCGTTACGCGTGACTATGAATTCAGGAGACACGCCTGTAACTTCGTCAAAAATCTTCATGGCTTCGTATCCTGTCTCAGTGCTGCGCGGTATGCGGTAAATAATAGTTAACGGCGTATAAATACGCAACACGCCATAGCAGCTGAAGATAGTTTATTTCGAAGCGTTCTCCGGATTATTACTTTCGTCGACAGTGGCGAGCCAAATAGACAATTCCTGCCACTGGAAGCGCTTTGGATTAACGTTTCCATGTTCTCGCGCAGCATCCTCGCGTACGTCCGGCTCGTCCGGACCTTGCGCGCCTGAGTTGGTAAACGCTCTTCTGAGCCCTCGATCGTCCGCCATTGTGGCGATGTGCTGCCGCCTAATCCCCAAAATCCAAGGAGACCTTTATGGCTCGGGAAACCCTTCCCGCCGCCCTCGACCTCATGTTTGGTCACGAGGGCGGCTATGTGAACGTGAAGACTGACCGCGGCGGCCCGACCAAGTACGGCGTGACGCATAAGACGCTAGCAGCCCACCTTGCCGTGGCGTCTGTGACCGCGGAGCGCGTCAAAGCAATGACGTTGGCGGAAGCAACTGCCATCTATCAGCGGTCCTATTGGTCCCAATCGGGCGGCGACGTGCTGCCGGCGGGCCTAGACTACGCTGCGTTTGACTTCGGCGTGAACTCTGGCCCCAACCGCGCCGTGAAATCACTACAGGCGGTTCTTGCGGCCAAGGGCGGCTATTCCGGCAAGATCGACGGACACATCGGCGAGCAAACGATCGCGGCTGTGAGAGCGTATCCTGGCGGCGTGCGGATGCTCATCGGGGACTACTGCGAAGAGCGGATGCGTTTCCTCCGGTCGCTGGGCGGCAAGACTGGGTTTTCGGCAAACGGCCGTGGCTGGACTATCCGTGTCACGGGCAAAGACCCCAAAGGCCAGTACAAGACGCAGCTCGGTGTTGTCGGGAATGCGCTCCGGTTGGCCGCGGCAAAAAAGCCGGTTGCTGAGGTGCAGACTTCGGGCAGCGCAAAAGCCGACGGCCAGGATACCGGCATCGGCGAGGTTCTGAAGAAGCCGGAGGCTTGGGGTCCGCTCGGCGGCCTGCTGTCTGCCGTTGGCGCCATTGCCATGGGCAGCGGGCCGGTCCAGTGGGCCTTGGCCGTGGCCATGCTGGCAGGCGTCGGCGTGGGTATTGGGTATCTGATCCAGCGCACGCGTCGGGAGGCATAGGATGGCGATACTCCTAGGCCTCTGGCTGAAACTCAAAGGCTACCTGGCCGCTGCCGGCATGGCGCTCGCGATACTCGCGGGCGTTTTCCTCTATGGCCGATCCGACGGCAAGGCCGACGCAGAAGCCGAGCAGGCCCGCAACAATTCAAAAGCAATCAAGAAGGCGAGGGGCGTCGAAGATGCAGTTCAAGGTATGGGCAGCGCTGATGTTGACGCTGGTCTCGCTAAGTGGATGCGTGACGGCAAGCGGTAATTTCTGCGACGTCGCGCGGGCCGTGCGCCCCAGTGTGGAAGACAAGATGACGGAAGAGACAAAGCGGCAAATTCTTCGCGAGAACGAAAAGCTGGCGAAGCTTTGCGGGGTGGTGCCGTGAGTACTGAGTTGATGACAGCTTTGCTCGGTCTCGTGACGCTGGTCGGCGCCGCCTTCGGGTACTGGCGCTACTTTGAATCCCGCGTTGCCAGCGCCAAGGAGCGAGCGGACAAGGTGGCTGAAGACCTCGCCGCTCACCGGCTGCATACAGCCGAAACCTACGTCACCAAGTCCGGCATGCGAGAAATCAAAGACGAAATCCTCGGTGCCGTATCCGGCATTCGGGATGACGTCCGCCACCTGGCCACCCGCATCGACGGGATGCATGAGGCAGCCAATAAGGCTAAGCCTGTTACCAGGCGCCCGAGCTAACCCAGCCCCTCTGCCTCGCGGTGGAGGGGCTGTTTTAGTTTGCACCTTCTTTAAAGGCGCACGCATGCCAATCCCGACCTTGCCTTGGTCGAAGTGAGCTCGATTCTGATGGTCTACTATCGATCATCCCGCCGCGAAAAATCAGAGACCAGAGCTTGATGCGACCGCTAAAGAAGCGGCGTCAATATCGCATACCCATGCAACGATCGTTCCATCGGCGTTGGACGAGGCGCCACCGTTCGGAAGCGCTAGAAGATGGCTTCTGGCTGCCGAAGAATAAGCAACTGCCATAAGCCACCGATGGTTTGTAAAGGGTGCGCTTGATGAAAGTACGCCCCCTTCCATAAAGGGAACTACAAAGTTGTCAGGTAACTTTTTAAGCTTAGACCAGTCATTATTCGACGAATTCAGATTGGTAATCGCCGCGAGTGATTTTCCTGCGAACTGCCCTGAGTTTTGGGCGCTTTCAACCTTTAGCTCAAGCCAGATCAATTGCGTTTTATCGTCTGGATCGGTGATAACTAAATCACAAGCATCGTTACTTTCGACATCTTGGCAAAAATTCTTGTAGTGAAGCTCTCTTACGGGTAGCATTTGATATGTGGAAAACATGTTATTCGATATCGTAGTTTGAGCTGATATCTCCCATTGCGCTCCAGTCTGTATATGTTGCTTGAATTCACTGAAGCATTTTGAAATAATTTTATCTAAAAATTGAGCCGGTGTCATGATATTTCTTCTCTCTCTACCTACACTTGTTATGGGGTTTATGAGCAAAGATGTGTGCTAAGCATCATCGCTCCATAGAATATCGTCAAGATACCGGGTTTCTTTTTCAACACAAGTACAGCTTGCGCCCTATGCGGGCAATCACTGCATGTGATGCCCTTATGCGGGCAGGAATTATTTCCTAGCGCTGTTCCTGTTACAACCGTGGTAGAAGCAGCTTAGCGTACGGGAGAATGAGCATGGCGTCGTATTTCGTGGTTCAGTGCCTCAGCCAACTAAGCACGGAATGAAGCCAGAGATAGCCAGCCAGGCCAGTAGCGTCGTGCACGCACGGCGGGTGGCCGAACGCCTGGCTTTGAGCAATCCCATGGTCTTTGCATCTGTGATGGAAGGAGATCCAGAGAGTGGCGACTTTGGAGAACCGAAGCTGATCTATTTTCACGGCAACGAAATGCCAGAGGAAGTCCGCAATATGCAACCGATTAATGGGCCCGCGCGCCTGTGGAGCACGTCAATTTGTACGGCAGAATAAACCACGCTGCCTCTTCCGCCGCCTCGATAGACGCCTTCCGCGCCGCGGCCGCTTTCGGCCCATTGCGGACATTAAGGGGCAGATATGCTCATGATCGAGGTGGTGTGGAAAGCTGCCATTCTTAAAGCAAGTATCTGACATCTGCTCGGAGCCGCAGCTGACACCGGCGTTCTGCAGTGCGGCCAACGCTATTCTCGAAGATCACCGTCCGCACGAGGTGGGCAAGTTTTGCAAGATGCTTTCTAACAGGCGACTATCAAAAACTGCGCTGAATGGCATTTGTTCAAAGGCGCCGTCCTTTGTCACAATAAAGCTACCGCCTGATTCATATGCAGGCATCTGTACTCCGTGCTTAGCATATTCCTTCACGCAAAGTGCATGGTAGGTTGGGGCCTTTTCGTCATAACGCGCTGGCAGCGACACAACTACTACAACCTTGCTGCGGCATCGCTCGGCTAGATAGGACATCTCCCATACCGTGCTCGGGCCATCAAACGGAAGCAGGAAAGCCCCGTCAGAACCCGCCATCAGCGTTTCGACAAGATCCTGCCAACGCGAAGGTGAATCTGACCAAGATATTTGGTATGCAACTTGGGGCATGCCAAGGAGATCGTGTGGTCCGGCGAGCGTCCGTGTCGTTACTCGGTATGCAACCGCCCTGTGGAGTGTGCCTTCCAATGAGTTTGCGGCTGGCTCGTGGCCAATGCTGAAGAATTCCTCACGACCTCCTCGATAATCATTCACGATCTGATAGCGGCGGACGGACTCGAACGAACGAAAATAGCAAAACCAGAGGTCTTGTCGCTGTCCTGGGAAGGGCAGATCTAAGTCTGGTTTTCCAGTTGCAAGCCACTGTATCTGTCTGGAAATGTGCACGATGGGGGTATGGTGACGGGTGATCAAGGGAATGTCCTGATCTCCCTTCTGAAAGAGCCGCCGAGATGCGACCTTCTGCAAGATTGTCTCGGCAAGGTCGCAGCATTCCAGTCCGAGTGCGAGAGCCACTTTCGTAGGGAAGGCTGCTGGGTCCTCCGCGGCAAGTAAACAGGCCTGCGCGGCGCCGCCCAAGTAATCTACAAACCCAAGCAATTGTTCTGTGGAATACAGCGGCAGGTTGCCAAGCACCAGGCGGGCTTCCGCAGTGGCGGACGCCACATGCACTAGGACATCCGGCTTTAGGACTAAGTCGTCAGAGGTAGGCTTGTTACTGCTCTCGGTCATCAATAAACTTTCCCGTGAATGGAGACACTTCCGTCATGACAGACGAAAACCCACTTGCCGGAACCATCATGGCAAAACCAATGGCCCAGGATACGAAGCACGAGAGTGCGTCAACGGTACAAATCTACGATACTTTCGTGCAAACGATAACGGCTACAGAGCAGCGGCGGCAACAGACCTCAACCGCATACATGTCATTGCTCGCCGGTGTGGCAGCCGCACTCGGATTCTTCGCACAGATTGACCCAGCGTATCCAGTAGCAGTGCTATTTTTTCTCTCTATCCTCTGGTCTGAGAAGATCATCTATTACCGCGACATTGCCATGGCAAAGTGGCAGGTATGTCTCGATCTAGAATCCCGATTGCCGGTAGCTCCATTCACTCTTGAACGAGAAGCTCTAAAAAAGTTTCGGGGCAATAGAAGGGTATTTCGCGGTCTGTCGAATATCGAACGATACTTCCCGATGTGCGTCGCCGTGACCTCAGCGTTGTATCTTATATATCGGCTGGTAGGCTTACTATTTTCGATCCCGCTCACCGGCCCGTAGGTTGCTGTGCGAGGTGGAGATCGATGGCTCCTATTGGCGCGAAGCTGCCGTTACCTCATGCTGTGTTCTACTCCATCACTGGAATTTCGCCTGGATGAAACAGGATCGTCGACGGCCCATAATCTCCAAGTACTGGGTCTGCATCGCCGGCCCAAGGCTTCACAAAATAAAGTCTGTGGTCAGCATGTTAATCGCTGCATCTAAGCGGATGGAGAAATCGATACCACCATCGCCGTTCACATCACCGTAGATGTAGGTGTCACCGCTGATCTTCGAGTACCGCAGTTCCCCAGCGGATTTGCTGAAAAGGTCGGAACCGATGAAGGTGAAGGCCTGATTGCCACTCGTTGCCGTGCGGGCGTCGATTAATGAGAGATCAATTTTGTCGCCGCCGACGCGTGAGAAGTCATAGATCATGTCGCGCGCACTCAAGCTGCTGTCCGAAGGAGCTTGGAAGACAAATGTATCTGCTCCCGCGCCACCGTAGAGCTTGTCGGCTCCCGCCCCGCCGATGAGTTTGTCATTGCCGGAGGCGCCTGACAAAGTGTCATTGCCAGCTTTGCCGTCGAGCCTGTTGTTACCAGGGTTTCCGGTGAGGACGTTAGTCGCGCTGTTTCCGGCAGCACTTGCAGAGAGTTCGCCGATCAGCGTCAAGTTTTCGACGTTTGCGGCCAGCGTGTGAGAGATTGACGACTTGACTAGGTCCGAACCGTCATTCGCGTCCTCAACAACCTTATCGCCGGCATTGTCCACGATGAAGGTGTCGTTGCCCGCATCGCCGTACATCGTGTCTGCTCCGACTTTACCGTCGAGCGTGTTGTTCGCGGAATTGCCAGCCAATATGTTGCTTAGGGAATTCCCCGAGCCGTTCAGATTGCGGGTGCCTAGCAGTTGGAGGTGTTCGATGTTCGCCGCCAAAGTGTGGCTGACGGTAGTTTCCACGACATCAATGCCACCGCCGGCAGCTTCAATGACTTTGTCATATGCATTGTCGACGACGTATTGATCGTCGCCGCCGTAGCCCTCCATGCGATCGGCGCCTGCACCACCATCGATCGTGTCGTCGTCGCTTCCGCCATAGATAAAGTCGTCGGCATCAAATGTAAAAATCTGGTTTCCTTGGTTTCCTCCGAATACAAAATCGGTGTTTTCGGTCATTTCAATAGTCAAATATCTAGTATATGTTCTTCCATTATAGAATCCCATCGAGGGGAAAGACCAGTCGCTGTCAAGAGTGGATACATTAAGCTGTAGCTCATGCTTCCCTATTTCGGTGAACACCAAGTCCGTTATGAAGAAGTCGCTATTGTCACTATATTTTTTATAGAATTGTCCGTCGAGAGAAAACTCATAATCTGCTGCCCATGTGTCTTCTCCCGTCTCAGGATCCGTGTAGGTCGGTATATCTACTCGGATGTGAAAGCCTGTCTCACCAGGGGCGTTTCGCGCAAAGAATGAAAAACTGCTCGTGGGGGCCATGTATCCTCCGAAAGTGCTATTGAGGGTCTTGGCCCTTTGCATAAGTTAGAAAATATCAGTTCCAGTACGTTTCGCAACTTAAGGATCATCGCTGCTGGAGCGAGTGGCATCGGATTTTCTTCGAAGGATTGCTTATTTTCCCACCAGGACAACGGCGGCAAACAGCGACCACATCGACGGGCGGGGCGGCCGGTAGGATCCGTTGACGCATCCCTGGGCACAGCACGGATCGACCGGATGATGATTAAGCAGGGCGGCGGCTAAGGACGCTCCACGTCGTGTTTGACCTCATGAAGGAAATCGCGAGGCTTGGGGGTAGAGATCGTCGCAGGGCCCGGTGAGATTCTTTGGCGAGAACCGCAAAGCGCGGCTTCCAGGACGCGCTCCACGGCTCTCGGCTTGCGGCCATTTGATTGGGGGAACCAAAATGCTCAGTGGGTACCGGGCGACCGCGCCTCAGTAACCGTGATGGGAGCCGCTTGTTCCCTTGGCCAGATTTTATTCCACCGCCGACAGCACAGGCTGAAACAGGCTTACATTCAGGAGGGAACCAAGCCCTCCTCTTGGTCGTTTGTAAGCATCTACGAAAACAAGGGAGGGTGAGATGTTGCAGACATCTCTTGGTGGCGGCTTCGGCGCGCAACGATATGGCCTGCGCGCCTCCATAAACGCCGCGGTGGCATATGACGAACTGTGCGCTCAATATAAGATTGATATCCGATACGAGCCGCAGGCAATCATTGTTCAGGGGCGGCTTCCGCCGGCAGTGGTTCTGCGTGTGCGCATGATCATCTTTGACGTCGCTGGGTCAATTCCAGTCTGGGACCGGACGTTCTGGTTGGGTTGAAATGCTACTTTTCTGCCGGCCCCTTCTGCCACCGCCAGAAAAGCCTTCGCCCGCGTCGTAGGAGCTTGAGCTTGCAGCGAGCACAGTCTTAGTAACCTAGGTGACACACGCGATTCGAGTGGCACCGCTACAAAGTTGTCCTGAACAAACCGAGAGTTTTGGCGTTCACGCCACACTCAATCTAGAGGACGACGCCATGCCGCTCGCACCGCAGATTATTTTCGACGTTGTAACGAAGTCCGTGTCAATAATCTTTGGTGACGAACTCGTCACCTTGAAGGGGCCATTCGCCAGTCGCACCGAGGCGATGGCGGCTGCGATGGAGGAATGTGCAAGGCGGGGATGGCTAGGTGGCGATGGCGTGGACCGCAAAGACGAATGAACACGGCGCCCCTAATCTTCGCGATATCGCCGCCGATCAGAGAGTGATCTACTGGTGGGAGGGGATTCACCAAATGCACCAGCGACGCTTCAACAACAGCCTGACGGCAATCGCCTATCTCTCAGAGATGGAAAAGCTTGGATTGGCAGGAGACTACCGGTTTCGCCCCCGCGGCGACGCCGATCAACTGCCCTTTGTCGTGTCGTTTAAAATCGACCGGTTTGATGGCATTCAGCCAGCCGACGGCGCCGCTCGTGACCAGGACGAAGCTTAAAGACTCATCGAGAGGCTTATTCCACCCCCGGCATTTCGCCCGACTGAAACAGGATCGTCGGAGGCCCGTAATCCCCCAGCACGGGGCCGCATCGCGGCCCCAGACCTGTACCGCTCGTGTCACAGAATGAAATCGGACCCTAGGAGGTTGACCGCCGTCGCCAACCTAACAGAAAAGTCGATTGTGCTGTCACCATTGAGGTCTGCGTGAATGAACGTCTCGCCATTCTTCGTGAAGGCGCGTAGCTCGCCAGCGTTATTGCCGAAAGCGCTGGCGCCTATGAATGTAAAGGCTTGGTTGCCCCCAAGGGTAGTGTTCGCATCGATCTTGGATAGATCGATCTTGTCTCCCTCGATCTGGGAGAAGTCATGGATCGTATCGCGCCCAAGCATGTTGCTTTCCGAGAGGGCTTTGAACAAGAAAGAGTCTGCGCCACCGTCTCCGTGTAGATTGTCAACGCCTGCACCGCCGATCAGCGTGTCATTGCCGTCGCCGCCCCGCAGCGTGTCATTGCCCTCGCGGCCCCACAGCGTGTCATTGCCGCCGCGGCCGCTCAAGAGATTGGACCCTGCATTTCCTATGATCTCGTTGACGAGCTCGTTCCCAACGCCATTGATGCTATTGGTGGCGGCAGAACCTCCCAAAGTCAGAAATTCGACGTTCGAGGGGAGCGTGTAAGTGATTGAACTCTGGACCCGGTCGTAGCCTTTGTTGACAAGTTCAACGACGACGTCGCCGACATCCTGGACATAGTAGAAGTCGTCGCCATCCCCTCCACGCATTTCATCCGCCCCTGCGCCCCCATCAAGAACATCCCAGCCTGGGCCCGCCTTCAAGACGTCGTTTCCGCCAAACCCCAGAAGAGTGCCACGTCCGGATATCTGGTCGTCTCCGCTGAAGATGATCCGAAAAACGTTGATGGGGCTTTCAGTCAAAAACGTGTTGACGTCGAGGTCAAAGCCGCTGATTTCATAGGATTTTGGGTAAGTAATATGCCCATCGCGGTCATCCCAATATTCTAGGAGTTCGTCGAAGGAGTAGTTCGTCACATTCCCCGTCAGGTTTGTGACCTCTCCGCTGAGCTCATCGTTGGTATAATGGAAATCACCCGTGAAGGTCACCTCGCGGTGGTAGCGGCTCTCCTCATTTTCATAATCCTTGTTGAAAGTGAGATGCTCGGTTTCTTTAGGGCCGGGATCAGTGCTCGAATATTGCTGCAGGTCGATCCAGAACGGGAGGTTACGCATATTAACGGTACCGTCGGGATCAGTCGATTTGAAAACAGCCATATCCGCCTCCTGCATTTCGCTGATTGCAATCTAGGGCGGCTGCACTCGCGGTCAAGTAGTGGTATCTAGTGAGCGCTCTTCAGTGTCGACCCGGCGTCGTTCGATCGGACAATAGCCTTCCCCGCCTAGGAAAAAAATGCCCCGCTGGGGAAGTTGGGGCAAAGAGGCTTGATCAGCGCAGTTGGATAATCGCATCTGGTCAGGTTTGTTCCGCACAGCCGTTGCGGTCTCCCCTGGAACCCAAAAGACCAGATTCGACATCCGGCCAAAAGCGCGTACAGTGATGCGATGGACGGCATGTGTTACGGGCGCCGTCATTGAGAGCTGTTCCGCTTCCGCCCCAATAAGAGAGGGGTCGGCTATGAATAGTCACTCCACCAAATGCGCCTATCAACCCGATGAACTCGGTTCATTACAGGCAATTTTCAACGAAATAACCGGTCAGGATTGGTTCCCGCGCTCTCCCGAGATTCGCGAAAGCTTTGCCAGATACCTCTTCAGTTCGTTTCCCAATGGTGATTTTGATCCGACCGTGCACCGCTCTGTAGCGGAGGAAATTGCGCGCAGTATTTGCCAGGGGAGCAAGGATGAAACCTCGATGAGGATCGCCCCAGAGCATCCGCGCGAAGATGCGTTCGACTGAGGTCGGCGTTCAGTTACCGACCGAGATAAATCTCCAGCGCCAGCCAAGCCGCCGCGCCATTTAAGACCGCCGCCGCGAGCAGCGACCAAATCGTCGGCCGCATGCTCGCGAGGAGGGCAGAAAGCACCGCCAGGGCCGAGACAACGTAGATCATAACGAATTTACGATCGGCGCCGGCCGCTCGGTGAACCTCGAGCTGTTAATGTCCCGGCTAACGCGGTGCATCTGAGTTTGCCCGTCGAGGTGATGGCCGAGGATGCCCTTGAGGTTTTCCTTTGGCGTAGCCGGATTGAGCCAGCCGTCAAACACCTCCGGGTCGAGGATGATCGGCATGCGGTCGTGGATCTGACTGATAGGCGCGATCGATGGCGCGGTTATGATTGTGCAGCTCGTGACGTCGAGCTTCGTGTTTTGCGCCCATAGGCCGGCAAAGGCATAAGGGGCGCCGCCTGGCATCTGGATCAGCCAGGGGTCCTTGCCGCCGTCCTCTTCGTTCTTCGTCCATTCATAAAAGCCGTCGGCGGGGATCAGGCACCGCCGTGCTTTGAATGCGTCACGGAAAGCAGGAGAGCTGTCCACCGTTTCAATTCGGGCGTTGAACATGGCGGCCTTCGGCGTCTCCTTTGCCCAGTGCGGGACCAGCCACCACCGGCCATCATCGACCACCTGGTTGCCTTCTTCATCCAGTCGAACGAAAGGCACCGTCTGCGTTGGCGCAACGTTGTAGCGCGCCTCGGTGTTTCGAATGAGATGCTTGTCGGTCAGGCGGTACAGCCCGACCAGTTCGCGCCACGACAACATCTGTGTGAAACGTCCGCACATGGAACCACCTCAAATCGAGAAGAAGAAATATCGCGCCAACGGCGGGCCTAGGACAAGGACGACGAACGCCAGGAGCAAAAGCACCACCAGATAGGGGTGCAGTCGGAACGACATCAACTCCTCCCACGCAGAACCAGCCCATGCGGGTCTGCGCTTGAGATGCGGCGCCGGACGTCATCGTTTGAAAGCCGAGACAGGATGTGATGGTCCGCCAAGGAAGCAATGGCCGCGCAGGCCTCGCCCTCATCCCATCCCGCCTTCATCGCCTTCCACAAGAGGGTTTGAAACGCAGCTTCCAAGGCCTCTTCACATTGCATGAAGCGGTCCTCTGCATGCTCTGTTGGAAGCGGCCCGGCTATATGCATGTTGTGCGCCCTCCACCTTGTGAAGGATAAGACGGGACCGTCAGGGCGGCAAGGAACCATTTGAGGCGGACTTTCCGGGCTGCTTATAAGGGTAGTGTTCCCAGCACCACCACCGAACCGGTACGGCTTTTGATGACGCGTAGCCAAAGCCGCCCCACTGCTTGCACGCAGGCACCTCACAATAGTGCTCGAAAACGCCGGACGGAAATTTGTCGCTGTCAGTGTCAGCCAAAGTATTCTCCTATCCGGAACCGCCAGGGGTGGCGGGCACGTTAGATCGCCGTCGCGTCTTCTGTGCTGCCGGCTCATCGACGAGGATGTTAGCGGCCAGAAGACAGGGGAACCTTGCCTCGCATCGATTGGTTCCAGCGCGGTCGCAACCGATTGAAAGTCGCCGCCTGATCTCCACGAATTCGATGCCAGCGCCAAATTTCTTCACAAGCGCTTTCCGATCATAGACGCCGTGACGATCACACCGGCGGCAGTCCATGTCGATCGTCTCTCCTCGGAAATCTCTAAGCCGGGGAAGGGCCATTACGCCGTCCTCCATTGAAAATCGCTCCGTTGCAGGACAGCTTCGAGCCGCCCCTTGGTGTCGCAACCGGCAACGGCAATATCGAAGCTCTCGCCGGCGCGCGCCCGCATGAGTTCGAGGCACCAGCGCGGCCGGCCGACGCCTTGCACAGGCAATGGTTCTGAGGGAAGGGTGGAAACGCGCCACCTCGTTGCCGACGACGAAGGCTGGCCATAATCAGTGGCCTCCGTCTGTCGGCGCCAGCGGCGAATGATCAGGCCCATGGTGCCGGTCTTTTCCGCAGCGAGCTGTAAGCGTCTCGACGCCACCATCGGCAATCGAACCAGTTCGGCCACCATGACCGCGGTCCCGCCGTGGTTGAGTATCTCCTCAGCGCTCTCCATCACCCCGTCCTCGTCTGCGCTTTGAACGAAAGTCACTCTGTTGACGTCGAGGCCCGCTTGAGTAAGGGCGGGCGCGAAAAGATCGTCTTTCACCAGGCACCCAAAAACTGGCCCCTTCGTTCGTGCTGCGATGCCTGCGGTAAATGAGGCGGCGGTCGCGCCGTTCACCGTATCGCTTCCACCACCTGCCACTTCGTGGGTAGAGCCAAACGCCAACCCACCGTGGATACGGCTATCGACTTCCGGAACGCCGAAAGGAAGGCGAGGGCGCGTTGCGCGATTGGCGCCAGGAGGCGGCTCTCGTCTAGAGGCCGGCAGGAGCGAAGGTCGCCCTTGGCGTACTCCTACTTCATCTCCGTCATCTCTCCGGCCTGAAACAGAAACGACGGCGCAGGTCCAAGGCTTCACAAAATAAAGTCTGTGGCCTGCATGTTGATCGCGGCATCTAAGCGGATCGAGAAATCGATACCACCATCGCCGTTCACGTCACCGTAGATGTAGGTGTCACCGCTGATCTTCGAGTACCGCAGTTCCCCAGCGGATTTGCTGAAAAGGTCGGAACCGATGAAGGTGAAGGCCTGATTGCCACTCGTTGTCGTGCGGGCGTCGATTGATGAAAGATCAATTTTGTCACCGCCAACTCGGGAGAAGTCGTAAATGATGTCGCGGGTGGACACGCTACTCTCCGCGGCCGTGAGGAATACGAACATGTCCGCCCCCGTGCCACCATAGAGCTTATCAGCGCCTGCCCCGCCGATGAGTTTGTCGCTTCCGTCGCCGCCGAATAGACTGTCATTGCCCGCCTTGCCGTCAAGTCGGTTGTTTCCAGAATTTCCCGCAAGTGAATTCGCACCCGCGTTTCCCGCGCCGTTTGCCGAGAGCAGGCCTATCAGCGTTAGGTTTTCGACGTTTGCGGATAGCGTGAAAGAAATAGCAGATCTAACAAGGTCAGTTCCACCGTTTGCCGCTTCGGTGACAGTATCTCCCGCAATGTCGATGTCATAAGTGTCGTCGCCAGCGCCGCCGGTCATGCTGTCTAAGCCTACGCCCCCGATAAGGCGGTCATTACCAGTGCCACCGATTAGCGTATCGGCGCCTCCGCCGCCATACAACGTATCGTTTCCAGCACCGCCGTCGAGGTAATCGTTTGACGCGTCATCCGCTGCTAGATAGCCGGGTCGACCAACATGGACTTCGGGATCAATCAACGCGTCGGTGTTGCCGTTATAGTTGATGATAATCGAAAGAAACGCGCGGGACACACTTGTGGGGCTCCCCCCATATATCACATCGTCGCCCGTATTGCCGTAGAGTTGATCGGCACCGTAACCACCAAGAACATAATCGTTACCTGCCCCCGCTAATACTTCGTCATCTCCTCGTTGAGCGTTGACATAGTCGTCGCCGCCCCCGGCAAAGATAATATCAATGCCTCCCGTCGCCACAATGTGGTCACTTCCCGATCCCACGGATGCTACTTCGAGATCCAGCGATCCGTCGCCGTAAATGGTTGTGCCAGCTTGCATATTAGGTTCTACGTCGAGAACACCGTTCCGATAAAGATTTAGATCAAATATGTCAGTGCCGGCGCCCATCCGATAGGTATGTAAGATGCTACCTCCGGCAATCAGAGAAGGATTGTAAACCAAATCATTTCCATCAAGCGCATCTACGGAATAACCGAAGGTAAACTTTTCATTTCTGCCTGGAATGCCGAGGAAGTGCCGGTCGACAATTTCTCCCATCGCTAGCTCCTTTATTCAGGGAAAATTCTGAGGTCTGATCGGTATCACGCGGAAAGCTGTTAAACTGGGATTTTTTGAAGTCGCGACGGAACAAATAGGTAAGGTATTGTAGCGGGATGAGTTCATGTCGACCGCAGGACTCGTCACAGTAAAGCTTTGCGAGCGGCCGCGGCGGTTTCCACTCCCTCCAAAGTTGCGAGCGCATTTTGCAAGCCTTGCGGGGCGCCCTCCCTCTGATAGGCTAGACACTCATTCGTATGTGAGCCGCCGCTGCGCTGGTGACTGTTCGGTCTTGCCCAAGCTTAGTGGTTTCGAACGTGATCGGCTCTTGCCCTCTTCTTTGCTCCATGGATGCCTCACTGCTCGCCGGTTGCGGCCGCAGCGTCGACGTTGATTTCCGTCGGCGCGCTACTCCCACCGCCAAGGAGAGGCATAATCAAGATTGAGCCGAATATGACGATGAACATCGACAACAGGCATAGGCCGATAATGTTGATGCGGTGGTGCATTTTCTACCTGAAAACAAAGGCCCCGCGCTGAGGCGGGGCAGGAGGCTGAACTAAAAGTGGCGTTGGCGGAACGCGGTTTTCGCCGCTTTGTTCCGAGCTTCCTTGGGAAATCTCTAGAGCGAACCATCCTGCCGCCGCGTTAAGCCGTGCCGGCCTCGTCTTGCATCTCCACCAGTTCTGCGAGGTCGATGAGCAGCCTCTGAACGTCCGGCCCGATGCGAGCGTTATTGGCATCGATGGTCATCCGGATATTGGCAGCATAATGGGTCGGATCGAGCACGCCAGCCTCTTGAAGGGTTTTGACCAGAACGACCAACGCGTTCGTATGGGCGGCATGGATGGCCGCAATGGCTTGTACAATCTCGTCGGACTTCTTTGCCATCCAATTCTCCTCCAAGGTGCATGCCCAACACTTCTTCTTCGCAAGCTCGCCGCAGAGCGGTCAGCCAGCTATCGCGGATGATTAATGCCGCTCGCTCGCAAAATAAAAAGGTCGCTTCGGAGGGGGATCGAAGCGACCTTCTATTGCGGCGGGCTTGGAACCAACGTGAGCGTGGACACACATCAATTGCCGCACCCATCAAACGACATCGTCCGTCCCTTGTTCCACTCGACCTATTCTAATTCCATCTCCGGAAGCCCACCCGTCTGAAACAGGATGGTCGGCGGGCCGAATTCTGTTACTTCTAGATGATCGCGTCGGGCGTGAATGATATCAGGTTCAGTACGCTGTAGGTAACGGACGGGTCCGCTTCATCAACATAGATGAGAAAAAGCGCGCCCTGTTTGGCAAGCGATCCTTGATAGTAGTACCGCCCAGCAGATTCTTCATCAGTATAATCATATTCATCAAAGGGTCTGGCGTGGAACGCGGAAATATCGAATCTGTCCGCAGATGAAAGATCTTCAATTAAAACCGTCGTCGTTCCAAGTTCCGGTGTGCTGTCAACCTTGAACAGCACGCGGTCTTTGCCAGTGCCCGTGTGCATCTGAACCGTGACGTTCTTGTCGGTTAGAGTGAACTGGTACGTATCGTTTCCTCTACTGCCATTGAAAAACACCAATTTCAGATCGGGACCATATATCGACGGCAAGAGGGAGGTGTCTAGTTTCAGTTTATGCGTAAGCCCAGGTGCGTTGTTGGTATAT
The DNA here is from genome assembly GCF_052438155.1 of Shinella sp. Lineage (NCBI taxonomy): Bacteria > Pseudomonadati > Pseudomonadota > Alphaproteobacteria > Hyphomicrobiales > Rhizobiaceae > Shinella > Shinella sp. The sequence continues at coordinate 412,825 of NZ_JBQVPI010000002.1, forward strand.
GTGTCGATGTTTTTTACGAGCTTGTTCAGCCCAATTTTGGTTGAGATCTCGCCGCCATCCGGGTCAATGACTCTGTCGAGGACATCGTCAACGAAATAGGTGTCTCGACCAGCGCCGCCGTGCATCACATCCGCGCCCGCGCCACCGTCAATTGTGTCGTCGCCCGCCCCGCCGAAGATTGTGTCGTCGCCTTCGCCGGCGTCAATCTTGTCCTTGTGTTTTCCCCCGTAGATCCAATCATTTCCCCCGCCAGCGTCAACAGTGTTGGTGCCGTCTCCCGTAATGATTAAGTCGTTCGTCTTCGCTTCGGTTAATTTTGCATGCTTTGCCACACCGGGTGTGAAGGTGTCATTCGCCTTCGTGCCCCACTGCACGAAATCAAGGCGGTCACCCTCTGAAAATTCCTTTGAAAGAATGTCCAAATACGGCTTCAGTTTTGCCTTGAAAGCCTCCTTTGTCGCGCTTTCGGGGTCAAATTTGATTATTTCTTTATCTCGTTGGACAATTTTCTCGTAAACGCTTGACTGTTCGCCTTTCCGGCTAAACAAAAATCCTAGCCCCTCCGCGACTTTGTCGGGGTCCTTTTTGTATTTTGGCCCGAGAATATCGATCAAATTGGATTCGTCTTCTCGCCTATTCTGAAGGCCTTTCATATTATAGTTGGCATGATTGTAGCGTACTTCGTACCACAGCCTAGCGTGATTATCGGTTATTATCGCGTTGGCAATTCCAGACCCGATTAACGATGGAGAGTTATAGTAAAGCGAAAGCAGCACCAAACGTTCTTCGGAGTGCGCCGGAAGCGTCGCCCCGAGGGACTTCAATTTTGCGGATAACTCGTTCTCGACGGATTTGAAAAGCCCTTCTCTACCATCGAGCTTTTCTTTTAGCAGTCGGGATGCCTCGCTATCGGTGAGGCGAAGAGATGCGAGCGCCCGCTGCTCAGCTTCCGTACCTGCTTTACCAGCGGCGATGTCTAGAAGCTTCTTTGTCTTGGCGCCGGTCGGATCCTCCTTCCACGCCTTGATCATATTAAGTCCGCTCTGCTGAGTGGTAGATAGCTCGGCCGAGACACTTCCTTTTAAGGCTAGCTTGAACGCCTTTGTTATCAGATCGAAGGAATGGCTTTTGAGGTTGAGGCCATATCCCACGGTCGGGATGCCGACACCATCGTCGTGGACCCCCCCATACTTGGTGCGCGACGTTTCTCCGACGAGCTGTGGATTCTCGGACTTTTTGAGGTGCTTGACTACCTCAGCGTGGAAATCTCCAGAACTTATCTTCTTTACGTCGCGCAACATGAAACCAGCCCCTGCTTCTCGTTAACGCTATGAAAGGGATGGGCGACGGAACAGCAAGTGTACCGGCTGAACATTTTTTGGTGGGTATTGTATTTTAGCGAATTTGTTTCCTTATGGTAAAAGCCGGTTCGGACTTTCCGAGTGTTTCATCTCCTTACGACAGGAATATAGAGCCCGTTGAGACTTCTCCTGTCACAGGTCGGTTTGGGTCGTAGAATTCTTTGAACGTGCGTATTTGATGTTGCTTCCTTCTTGCACCGCATCTGCGTCGCGGCTCCACACCAATACGCCGGCATAGCTTCCCGCCAATAGCTTGGCCTCGCGCACCGCGCGCTCGTCCGTGTAGACCGGGCGCGGCTAGAAGGCCGGCACCAAATGCCTATCATCTGCCTTCATCCTACCGCCCCAGGTAGATCCCCAGCGCGAGCCACGCCGCCGCGGCATTGCGACATCTCGATTGTGGGCGTTGCCGTCTGTTCTCATTGCTTTGATACCGATACTGTTTTCTCGTATCTGTATCAGATTGCAATCCAAAGGTGATTTGAATGAAAAAGAACATCCTGATTGTCGGCGGCAGTTCCGGAGTCGGGCTTGAACTCGCTCGGCATTATGTCAACGAAGGTCATCGGGTGTGCATCACTGGGCGCAAAGATCGTGGCTTGGCGAATGTGCAATTCGTCAAACTGAATATCACGGCCTCTGTGGATGATCTTTCCAAGGGGATCAGCAACCTCACCGCGAGCTTTCAAGACGTGCATACGCTCGTCTACGCCGCTGGATTTCTGCAGCGCGGATCTATCGAAACACTGGATGATGAAGCGCTTACGACAATGACCAATGTGGGTCTGTTGGCTCCGATGATGCTGGTGGCGCGTCTGAAGCCTATTGCCCCGACGCCATTGAAGCTGCTGCTGATCACATCAAGCTCTCAATATACGCCGAGGCCGAAAGAGCCTGCCTATTCGGCAACGAAGGCCGGTATGGCCATGCTCGGCGCTTCGCTTGTACGTGATCCAGGGTTTGGGAAGGTGCTCGTCGCCGCTCCCTCTGGTATCCGTACGCCGTTCTGGGAGAAAACAGACGAGGACACCAGCACTATGCTGGATCCGGTCTGGACAGCCGAACAAATCGTGGCCCTTTCCGGAGGATCCTTCAAATACAGGTATGCAAAGCTTCTGAGGAATCCAGCGCGTGTCGAAGTTGTCGAAACACTCGATAACGATTTCGCCTTCATCGATTGAAACCACGATGTCCACCATTTGCGCGAAGCTACCGTCCACGTCATGGCTGCGTTCTATTCCATCTCCAGCAGTTCGCCTGCCTAAAATAGTATCGTCGGCGGGCAGATAGTGCCTTAGCTGTCGATCGGAGCCAACGCCGCCATTGCCTGGCGACGCATGGCGGCGGTCCTATGGGTAAGGCACCAATCAGATTGCAAAGAAGTCAGCGGCTGTCAGCGTTGGCGTTCCCGACAACGTTGCGAATTTCACCGCTTTGTACGTGCTTCCAGAACCATCACCGTCGAAGAACAAGCTCCCTGTGTCGGAGTTGTAGAGGATGCGGTCACTGGCGTCGTTCGGCCCCAACGTGATATCCTTGAACAAGCTCGACCCCAATTGGCCGACCGCAAGGGCTGAGACAGCGTAGACCATAGAAGGCTCTGTTGAGCCAGTTCAGCCTCCTCGACTGGCAACAGTACCAACCCATCGTCGGGCAGGGGGCGCTGCAGGGCCTTTGCCTCGTCCCATCCTGCCTTTAGTGCTTTCTAAACCAGCGCCTGGAATTCAGCTTCCAGATCCTCCTCACAGTGGAGCAACCTGTCTTCCGAACACTCTGTAGAGTGTGGTCCGCGAATAGCCATCGAGGTGAACTAGGGCGGCGCGGTCACGGCGGCAAGGACCCGCCGCCCACAGAAAGGCAGCCTTTTGCCTGACAATCAATCGCGATCTAGGGGATTGTCATTCCGGACAATAGTATGATTTACTTATTAAAATGACGTCCGGCCATCGGATGCCGAAGAACAACCATGTGACATGGGGTACGGGAATGAACAGGGAAAAGCTTACGAACCACATTCGCCCGCTGCTTGCCGGTGCAGCTTTCTCGCTGCTGTTCGTTTCGGGCAGTATGGCTCCGGCCTTTGCGGAAACGCCGGCCGATACTCTAGTGCAGGCCTGGGCAATCGACGATACGATCACGCTCGACCCAGCCGAATCCTTCGAGCTGTCGCCGGCCGAGTTCATCGGCAATGCCTATGACATGCTGGTTCGCCTCGACATCGCCGACACGACTAAAGTCAAGGGCGGCGTCGCCGACAGCTGGACCGTGTCTGACGACGGCCTCACCTATACGTTCAAGCTGAAACCGGGCATCAAGTTCGCTTCCGGCAATCCGGTAACCGCCGAGGATGTCGCCTGGTCCTTCGAGCGCGTCGTCAAGCTCGACAAGAGCCCCGCCTTCATCCTCACCCAGTTCGGCCTGACTGGCGACAATGTCGCTGAAAAGGCCAAGGCCGTTGACGAAAGCACTTTCGTCTTCACCGTCGACAAGGCCTATGCGCCGAGCTTCGTGCTGAACTGCCTCACCGCCACCGTCGGCGCCGTGCTCGACAAGAAGCTGGTGATGGAGCACGCCGAAGCCAAGACGCCGAGCGACGAGTACAAATACGACACCGATTTCGGCTATGGCTGGCTGAAGACCAACTATGCCGGCTCCGGCCCGTTCAAGATCCGCGACTGGCGTGCCAACGAAATCCTCGTTCTGGAACGCAACGACAACTACTATGGCGAAAAGCCCGCGCTGACCCGCGTCATCTACCGCCACGTCAAGGAAAGCGCGACGCAGCGCCTGATGCTGGAAGCCGGCGACGTCGACGTCGCCCGCAACCTGGAGCCGGGCGATCTCGACGCCGTTTCGAAGAATGCGGATTTGACGACGACAAGCGCGCCGAAGGGCACAGTCTATTACATCAGCCTCAACCAGAAGAACGAGAATCTTTCTAAGCCCGAGGTGCGCGAGGCCTTCAAATATCTCGTCGACTACGACGCGATAGGTGCGACCCTGATCAAGGGCATCGGTGAAATTCGCCAGACCTATCAGGCCAAGGGCGTGCTCGGCGCGCTGGAGGCAAGCCCCTACAAGTTCGACGTGGCGAAGGCCAAGGAATTGCTTGAGAAAGCAGGTCTGAAGGACGGTTTCTCCGTGACCTTCGATGTGCGCAACACGCAGCCGGTAACGGGCATCGCCGAATCGTTCCAGCAAACTGCCGGCCAGGCCGGAGTGAAGATCGAGATCATTCCCGGCGACGGCAAGCAGACGCTGACCAAGTACCGCGCCCGCAACCACGATCTCTATATTGGCCAGTGGGGCATGGACTACTGGGATCCGAACTCGAACGGCGAGGCCTTCACCTCCAATCCCGACAATGGCGACGATGCCTCCGTCAAGACGCTCGCCTGGCGCAATGCCTGGGATATTCCGGAACTGACTGCCGAGTCCAAGGCCGCCCTTCTGGAGCGTGACAACGCCAAGCGTGCGGCGATGTATGAAAAGCTGCAGCAGCAGGCACTGGAAACGAGCCCCTTCGTCATGATCTTCCAGCAGATCGAGGTCGCGGGCGTTCGTGGCAACGTCAAGGGCTACACGCTCGGCCCGAGCTTCGATTCCAACCCGCTCGCACCCGTGTCCAAGGAATAGTCTTCCTTGAGCATGATGGAAACGCGCAAGCAGGCAGGGCGCGCCAGACGGCGCGCCTATGGGCGGTTGAAATCGGCGGTGGGCTTCCTCGTCGTCGTCACCACCACCTATCTCGGCCTGCTCGCCGTCACCTTCTTCATCGGCCGCGTCGTGCCGATCGATCCGGTTTTGGCGATCGTCGGCGACCGGGCGCCTGCCCATGTGGTGGAGCGCGTGCGGCAGGAAATGGGGTTGAACCTGCCCTATTACCACCAGTTCTGGCTCTATATGAAAGGCGTGCTCAGCGGTGATTTCGGCACATCGGTGCTGACGACAAACCCTGTAATGACCGACATTCGCCGCGTCTTCCCCGCGACCATGGAGCTGGCCACCGTCGGGACGATCATCGGCGCGCTCCTCGGTATTCCGCTCGGCGTGCTCGCGGCCGTCAGGCGCGGCAGCGTTAGCGACCAGGTGGTGCGCATCGTCGGCCTCGTCGGCTATTCGGTGCCGATCTTCTGGCTCGGCCTGCTCGCCCTGCTCGTCTTTTATGCACGCCTCGGGTGGGTCTCTGGCCCTGGCCGCATCGATGTCGTATTCGAGTACACGTTCACGCCGGTTACTGGCTTCTTCCTGTTGGATGCAATCATCAATCGCGACTGGGCAGCATTCCGCGACATCGTCTCGCACATCATCCTGCCGGCCTCGCTGCTCGGCTATTTCTCCATGGCCTACATCAGCCGCATGACACGCTCCTTCATGCTGAACGAGCTTGGCCAGGAGTACATCGTCGCAGCGCGCGCCAAAGGCCTGTCAGAGGCCCGCATCATTTGGGGTCATGCATTGCGCAATGCCGCCGTGCCGCTCATCACGGTGATCGCGCTCTCTTATGCCGGTTTGCTCGAAGGCTCGGTGCTGACGGAGACCGTTTTCGCGTGGCCGGGGCTCGGCCTCTACATCACCAATTCCCTGCAAAACGCCGACATGAACGCGGTGCTCGGCGGCACCATCATCATCGGTTCCGTCTTCATCGCCATCAATCTTCTCTCCGACATGCTTTATCGCATGCTCGATCCCCGAACGAGGACACGATGAGCGAGGCCACCATGACCCGCCGCGAATGGCTCCTGACCGACCGGCCGCAATCGCGCCTTCAGGCCCGGCTCGGCCGTGCCTATGTCGCCTGGCGGCGGTTTACCGCCAACCGCCTCGCCGTCATCGGCCTTGTCATCATCCTCGGCCTCGTCTTCCTCGCAGCCTTCGCGCCGTTGCTGGCACCCCATTCGCCCTATATCGGCGATCTTGCCAAAGCGCGGCTGATGACGCCAGGGCCGGGGCATTGGCTTGGCACGGATGATCAGGGCCGCGATATCCTGTCACGCCTCATCTACGGTTCGCGCCTAACCTTGCAGGTCGTGCTGTTGGTTGCGGTCATTGCAGCACCCATTGGCCTTCTCGTCGGCACGGTCGCCGGTTATGCGGGTGGCTGGGTGGATGCGGTGCTGATGCGCGTCACCGACATCTTTCTCGCCTTTCCGAAACTCGTACTGGCGCTCGCCTTTGTCGCCGCACTCGGACCGGGCATCGGCAATGCCATCATCGCCATCGCCATCACCTCCTGGCCGCCCTATGCGCGCATCGCGCGCGCCGAGACGCTGACGGTACGCAATTCCGACTATATTCTGGCGGTGCAACTGATGGGCGCTTCTCCCTGGCGCATCGTGCTGCGACATATCATGCCACTTTGCATCTCCTCGCTCATCGTACGCGTGACGCTCGACATGGCGGGCATCATCCTGACCGCCGCCGGCCTCGGCTTCCTCGGCCTCGGCGCGCAACCGCCGTTGCCCGAATGGGGCGCGATGATCGCGTCGGGCCGCCGCTTCATCCTCGATCAATGGTGGGTCGCCGCAGCACCGGGCTTCGCCATTCTCATCGTCAGTCTCGGCTTCAACCTGCTCGGCGACGGACTTCGCGATGCACTCGATCCGCGTGGGAGCGGCCAATGAGCGCGCTGCTCGATGTCGAGGACCTTCGCGTCTCTTTCCCGACACGCACCGGCGTCATCGAAGCCGTACGTGGCGTCTCCTTCACACTGGGCCGCGAGCGGCTTGGCATTGTCGGCGAGAGCGGCTCCGGCAAGTCCCAGACCGGCCGCGCCATCATGGGGCTGACCGCCGAACACGGCGTGATCGCGGCCAGCAAGCTTGATTTCAACGGCACTGATCTCCTCAAGGCCTCGAAGGCAGAGCGACGCGCGCTGCGGGGCAAACGCATCGCGATGATCCTGCAGGATCCGAAATATTCGCTGAACCCGGTTATGACCATCGGCCGGCAGATTGTCGAGACGCTGCGCACGCACGAGCCGGTTGGCAGAGCAGAGGCGAAGAGGCGCGCGCTCGACATGCTGGCTGCCGTGCAGATCCGCGATCCCGAACGCGTCTTCGGCCTCTATCCTCACGAGGTTTCCGGCGGTATGGGCCAGCGCGCGATGATCGCCATGATGTTGATTGCCGGCCCGGAACTTTTGATCGCCGACGAACCGACTTCGGCGCTCGACGTTACCGTGCAGCTCGACGTTCTCGGCATCCTCAATCGTCTTGTCGCCGAGCGCGGCATGGGGCTGATCTTCATCTCGCACGACCTGCGCCTCGTCTCCTCATTCTGCGACCGGGTCATCGTCATGTATGCCGGTCGCATCATGGAGGAACTGCCGGCGGCGCGGCTTGCTGACGCGCAGCACCCCTACACCCGTGGCCTGCTCAACTGCATGCCCGAGATCGGCGCTGAGCGGCACCCGCTACCGGTACTCGACCGAAAGCCGGAGTGGATGACATGACACCGGCTCTCGCCATAGAAGGCCTCGGCGTCGCCTTCGACGATTTCGTGGCGCTCGAGGATGTCAGCCTTTCGGTGGCGCCTGGTGAGTCCTTCGGTCTTGTCGGCGAATCCGGCTCCGGTAAGTCGACGCTTTTGCGTGCCGTGGCGGGCGTTGCTCCGGTTTCTGCAGGCGCGATTGCGGTCGACGGCACGATACTCGGCGAACGGCGCAACAAAGCCTTCTACCGCAAGGTCCAAATGGTTTTCCAAGACCCCTATGGGTCACTCCATCCGCGCCAGACGGTCGATCGACTGCTTCTTGAGCCCCTCGCCATCCATGGCTTGGACGATACCGAGGGCCGCATCGTGCACGCGCTCGACGAGGTCGGGCTCGGGCCAAGCTTCCGCTTCCGCTATTCGCACCAGCTGTCCGGTGGCCAACGCCAGCGCGTGGCGATTGCCCGCGCGCTGATCCTCGAGCCGTCCATCCTGTTGCTCGACGAGCCCACATCGGCGCTCGATGCATCCGTTCAGGCCGAGGTGCTGAACCTGCTCGAGCAGCTGCGTGCCGTGCGGCAACTCACCTTCGTGATGGTCAGTCATGATCTCGCCGTCGTAACTCATTTGTGCGACCGGCTGATGGTCATGCAGAACGGTCGCGCTGTGGAACAGCTGGCGTCCGCCGACCTCGCCGCCGGCAAGGTGACGCGGGATTATACACGCGGCTTGCTCGTCGCCAGCGAGGGTTTCCGCCGTAACCGGTGACAGTGCACATGGCTCCTCCGAATGGCGTGCGTTGTCACACGGTCCTCCCGCCGATGCAGTGGCAATGTAAGGCGGCGGGAGCGGATTTCGACCCACCGTCGTGTCCCGTGGCGATCTAGATTTGCAGTTCGAGCTGGTTTGCCTCGCTCACCTCGGCGTCGACAAAGGACGAAAGCGTGAGGCCCAGCAGACGAATGCCTTTCGCTGTTGGAAAGAGCGATTCGAGAAGGGATTGGCCCAAGGCTTTGAGATCATCGGCCGTGGCGATCGGACCGGTCATCGTCCGGCTGCGCGTGATGATCTGAAAGTCGGCGTATTTGACCTTCAGCGTCGCTGTCCGGCCATGGAGCCCCTTGCTTTCGCAACGGCGCCAGACCTCCGCGGCCAGTGGGGTCAGTTCGGCGCGGGCGGCCTCCAGGTCGACAATATCGACTGAAAACGTATCCTCAACGCCTACCGACTTGAGCGGCCGGTCCGGCTGCACGGAGCGGTGATCGATACCGCGGGAGATGTCATAGTACCAGGCACCCGCCTTGCCGAAATGCTCCTGCAGGAAGACGATCGATTTCGCCTTGAGGTCCGCCCCGGTCAGAATGCCAAGCCGCTCCATTTTTTCGGCGGTCGCTGGCCCGACGCCGTGGAATTTCTTGACGGCGAGCGCCTCGACGTCGAGACCGGCCTGCTCTACCTCAATGCCCGCTACATGGATCCGATCCTCGGCCGCTTCATCTCGCCCGATGATTGGGACCCGACAATAGAGGGCGTCGGGACAAACAGATATGCTTATGCCGATAACGATCCAATTAACAAATCCGATCCGAATGGGCACATTTTCGAGAATCTTGCTGATTTTTTCTCCTCTCAGGAGGATAGAGACGCGCGAAATGAGGCAGCAGCCAAGGACGCTCAAGACGCGCTTGACCACAACGCTGAAAGCTATCGGGACGGCAAGATCGGAGCCGCCCAGTTTGAGGTTAACAAGGCGGATTTCGAGAAAATGCAGGAGCGTTATAAATCTCGAGTTGGGCGGTCCGATGCAGAGATTTTGACGGAACTCGGGCTTGAAGGACTTGGCGTCCTTGGGGCAAAAGGGGGCGTTTCCGTCCCCAAGTCTGTCGATCGGGTTATGCCAGAGCTTGGGTCAAAACTTGATTTCCTTTTAGGAAAGGTGACTAAAGGCAAGCCCCACAATGTTGAAAGATCATACGAGTTAGGACAGAAAATGCAGCGTATTGGCCTCTCCGACTCCCCCACTACAAGGGCGACGGTTGCCAAGCATCTGGAATCTGTGCTGAACGATCCTTCAAGCATATCCGGGATTCAAGAGGGCGGACGTACTGTACGAGATTCTTTACTCTCTGGCCGGTATGGCAACGTTAAATTGCAAACTATTTGGGATGGACCAAGTCTAATTACGATCAAGATGTTCGGAGGTGGGACGCGGTACAGACATCAACAATAATTTCCATAGATGCTTTGTAAGGGGCTAGTGACAGCAATGAGATCGGATCTGATAATCCAAGGAAGGTATGATGCCCAATCGCAGCTCATATCAGAACTTAAGAAATTTGACAAATACGCAGTATTAGGAGAGGGTAGTGAGGCTCCTGGTGAGTATATTTTAATGGCCGGGTCCAACAGTAGATTTTCGGTTGGTATAATAGCTTCTGGAACTGGAATCACCCCTTCATCTGTCTATTTTGAGCGGGAAGATTTATATTTTGTAGGATTTGACGCGACCGTAATCATGGTCGATCCGAATACCGGAAACCAAAGAACAATATGTAAGTTTCTGGGAGTGTTCTATGCATTTTTTGATTTGAGCGAAAATGGCGTTATAGTCATAAACGAATTGGGAGCATCCAAGTTAACATCGAAGGGGGAAGTGGCGTGGCGCTTCGAGGCAGATGACATCGTCTCGAGTTGGGAGCTTGGGGAGGAACAAAAATTACGACTTACTCTTATTGATGGCAGAGAGACGGAAGTGTACGTGCCATGATTCTTGCGACGCTCCGCCCGAATTGAGGCATAGTTGCTTCACATGAACATGCCGCGCTGCAGGCTCGTTCTGTCCCGCGACACCCGACCGATGCTCAGGCCATCATTGAGGGCCGACCAGTCCTCTTCATCAAAATCCGGTACAGTCAGAACCCGGGGGTAAGTGCGTTGCCAAACCCTTTCAACAACCCGCACTATACTCTCTCGGCGCTCGGTCGCCACCCTCGCGTAAAGCCGGAGCTAATCGCGCGATCGGCCAGCTGAAGCTGCCATCGCAGATAAGCGCAGTCAGCCAGGAGTGTCGCGACTGCGGCTCGGGCGTTTCCGCCGTGCCAGGCGAGAGCTTCGTCTACCTCGTTGCGAGGCTCAGGTGATTCTGCGCGCACGTCTTCGTTCTCCTGTGTTGATGCCACAGCAGGCACTCGTTTGGTTTTGAGATGTTCTTAGTATGTTCTGGTTGGGAAAGGAGTCAAGGAGGCGGGGAAGATATTCCTATGGCTTGGCCACCCATGCTTTCTAGCATAGCGTCACTCTGCTCGGCGAGGATGGACTTACGGCAGGAAGTCCTCGTCGAAGTCTTCATGTGCGAAGTAATCGAGCGCAGGCTGTCCCTGGGGTGAATACAAGTCCTCCGACTTGCCGTCAGGGCCGCCCAGGAGTTGGCCGATCACGTGGTAGGCTTGTTGGATTTTCGCCTCGAGCTCGGCGATGCGTTCTGCGTCGGTCATGTTCTTTGCCTATGTCGGGCTCAAATACGCCCCGTCCCACCTCGCCATTGCCTGGCGCGCGAGCTCACGTTGTCCGCCGAGGTAATGCGTATGCAAAATAGCATCGATATCCTTCGGCGAATGGCCTGTTACCGCGGCAATCTCAGCAATAGAGCAGCCAGCCAGGGCCATGCGGGTTACGGCCGTCCCTCTGAGGTCGTGGAAGGTCAGTTCGTTGATGCCGGCAGCAAGGCGTGTCTTCCGCCAACTGGTAGAAAATCCGCCGGTCGTCCACGGCTTCCCACGAGTGTTACAAAGGATCGTTTGTGATCGCCGCGTAACCGCACCTAGCGCGCTTTGCACCTGGCTGGATGCCGGTATCACCACCCGCCGACCTGTCTTGCTCTGTCGAAGCCGAAAGGTTGCGCCGTCATAGGATTTCCATGGAAGCGCGAGAAGGTCACCCTGACGTTGCCCGGTCCAGAAAGCCAGCAGTAGCGCTAACTGAAGTTCCTGACAGGCAACAGCATTAAAGGCGGCAATGTCTGCATTCGTCCACGTCTTCTCGCGACGATCGACGCTGTAGAGGCGTCCACCGCGCTCGGCGATGTTAAATGACAGCAGTCCGCGGTCCTTGCCAAAGGACAGAACGCGGGCGAGGGTGGTCCAGGCATAATCAGCAGCACGTGGGTTGTCCGCTCTGCGGTCACGCCAGGCTTTGAAGTCGCCGCGGGTGGCCTTGGCTTCCAGATCACTGAAAGTGAGATTGCCGAAATCCTCCTTCAGCATGTCCAGATAGCGGTTGTACTCTCGCTTGGTTGAGGCGGATATCGTCTTGAAGTCAGAGGATCCACGGAACGCCGTAATAAGGCCCTGGAGCGTCTCGGGGTTCGGATTGCGTCGTCGGTCGTGCGCAGCGTCGAAAGCTCGCTGCAGGCGTGCGTCGTCCGGCTGGAGCGGCTTGCCGTTATCCGTCTTTAGAAGCGGGCCACCACGCCAAGCGTAGCAATAATAGATGGTCCTGCCGTCCGCGAGAGCCTTCTTGACCTTTAAGAGGCCTTTGAGTGGATGTCGTCGGCGTTCAATCATCAACACCTCCCCCATTTGACGTGTCGTCGAGACCACGAGAGCGGATCTCCCCACCAAGGCATGCGGCGCCACTCCTGGGGAACGGGCAGAGTATTGATCGCCTCGATCAGATGAGCCTGGGGCACGGCGGTATAGTGGCGTGACATGTCCGTGACAGCATGGCCGAGGATCTGATCTTTGATGTGTGGATGGATGCCGTTGATGACGAGCTGTGTGCTTACTGAGTGGCGTGCGGTGTAGGGAGATACGTCGTTGATATCGACGCCCTTGGCCGCCAGCCGCTTTCTTGCTCCAACAATCCCATTGCTGAGCTGTCCACCCGATTCCGCCATGATGGTGTACGCCTCGCCTCTGAAGGTTCGAAAGACGTGCGGGTTTCCGTCTTTGCGCTGGAGAAGGGCGGTGAACAGCGGCGCAATAAACTCATGCATCGGAATGCCGCGTGGTTCACCGGTCTTGCTGCTTTGAATGACGAGCCAACGGGCTTTCAGGTCAACGTCGCTTCGCTCGAGCGTAAACAACTCGATCGGCCGCATGCCTGTGTAGAAAAGGGCTGTCATCACCATTGCAGGCGCAGGGGACATCTCCGCGATGAAACGCGCGGCACGCTCGTAGTCGATCGGGTGACTCCCACTGCGTTTAATCAGTCGGCGCCTTGTCGTCCCCTTCGCCTTCCTTGGCCGTCGCCATTGCCGCAGATCTGCCCAGTCATTGCCGACGGCATGATTCCAGACCGCTATGAAGGGCGTATAGCATTGCCGGTTGCGGGTTTCGGGCGCCGCATCTGGAAATAGTTTAATGGCTGCTGCATCAAGGTCGTTTTGCCGAATGCTGCGAAGCGGGGTTGGGCCGAAACGCTGGCGAAGCGGCTTCAAAAACCGATGTGATCCGCCACTCAGCAGGTAGGACTCCGCCGCGCTGTCGAACGTGACGCTCAGCTTCTTACCGAAGATACTCTCGTCGAGAACTTCCTTCGCCCTGATAGTGAGGATGATCTCGGCGGCGTCTCGCTCGGCGGTCCCCGTGGTCTCGTAGACGGAAATGCCGCGTACAGTTCCGCGGATCCACCAGTTGGGAGAGTCTTTTCGTTGAACGAGCTTTAGCAAGGCGCTCACCAAGGCGCTGGAGGACAAATATCGCTATCGGCACGGATGCCGATCGCAGTGTTGGTCTCCTCTAACGTGGTGACCGGCTAGGGCCGGGTGCGGGTGGTGGCCGCGAGAGCAGGCTAAAGCGAATGGTTAGTGCGTGCAATACGCAAAATCTAGCTAAGTCTTTGACAGATTTGTAAAAATACACTATGAAATCGGGCCGTCCGGCGGCAGAAGACCGGCCAGATTGGCCGGCCTTCTATCAAACAATCTGACTGGGTCAGGCAGCTTTTTTCGCGGGCGACGTCTTGTTCACAGAGGTAACCGCCAAGTTCGTGAGTTTGTTGTTGGTGGCCTTTTCCTCGTCGAGAATTTCGCTGAGCAACTTGTGGGCTTCGTCGTGCCCCAAGTCCTTTGCCCACTCGCGTAGCGACCCGTAGCGCGAAATCTCATAGTGCTCTACCGCCTGGCAGGCAGCGAGCAGACCGGCGTCGAGCGCGGTTCCTGAAGCTTCCTTCATGAGGCCGTCGGCTTCCTTGAGCAGCCCTTCGATCGCGTCGCACTTCTCACCGGAAGCCTTCTTGCCGATCGACTTGAAGACCTGCTCGAGCTTCTTGATCTGGCCCTTTGTTTCCTCGAGGTGGTCTTCGGCAGCCTGCTTTAGCTTTGCGTCGGTGGCTGCTTTCGCGACCTTCGGGAGCGCCTTGGTGATGGCGTTCTCGGCAAAGTAAATGTCCTGGAGCGTGTGCTCGAAAATGTCAGCTAGCGTTTTCATTGGACTCTCCTCATTGCCTGACTGGCGGGAAAAGCAATGAAACGAGGCGGATTTTGTTCCGTCAGGCTTGCCGATCTCGAAGCCTGACGCCGGGGCCGTTGCCGTTCTGGTCGATGAACAGGATGCCGGCGGATTCGAGGGCGGCGCGGATGTCGTCCACTGTGCGCTCCTTAAGCGCTTCCCCGCCTTCAAGGCGAGATACTGTTGCGGGTGCGACTTTTGCCAACGCCGCCAACTCCCGCACCCCAAGGTTCAAGGCGACGCGCGCCATCTTGCACTGTATCGGCAACATTTTGGTACACCGTTATAAAAACATGTTGACGCCCTCATTTCTGCGGCGTATTGGTACGGTGTACTCAATTTAGAGCAAGCCTGCAACACGAGGAGACCCCCATGACCGCCACGTCACCCAGATTAAGACCTTTCCGCTTCGCCGAAGATCAGTCAGTCCTGCTTGGAGGTGATCTGCCCGCGGTTATCCGCGGAAGATTAAGAACCTTCGCAGGGCAAGCGCTTTATCAAATCGAACTGACCGGCGAGACCGCCGGTCGCCCCTTCCGCACTGTGATGGAGGATGGGCTTGTCGAAGTCACTCAGCGGCCGGCGCAAGCGCGCAATCATCGCGTTGCTCTTTCACCTTCAAGAAGGCCGATGCTGCTACTGCCGCAAGTTCCTGCGGCTGAGATACGCGCCGCATTATAGAAGTCGGCACGACTCGGCGACGCTCGAGCACCTGCGCCGCCGCGCTGACGGCGGCCGACACTACCTCGATAATCTGGCTCTGGCTTGTAAATCCTGCAACGACGGGCGCGGCGTGGTCGACTGGCTCACTTATGCCAGTTGGATCCGCAACGAATTTTGAGTTTGCCCGTGTGCGCCAGGCGGCGACGGGGCCCTTTACACCACAGGCCAGCGCTGGCCGCGTTTGTCTCGTAGACGAGGCCGTGTTCTTGAGAGTTGAGGTTTTGATTTTTGCGCCATCGAAATGAGCTTGGATGTACAGACAATTTGCTGCCAGAACTCCTAGGCACCCACTCCCTCTATTTCTTCGCGGGATCGACCCCAACAGATTTCAGATAGTTGAACACCGTTTCAATCCATTCGCCGCCAGGCACCTTGGCAACTATCGGCACCACTGATGCCCCGGTTGCCAGAAGTACAATCAAGATTCCTTTAGCAGCCGTCTTTCGCGCCTCTGATACAGTTTCTCGTCCGATTCCAACCGTTGACTTTAAGACCGCTGACCATAGATTCTCGATGGTTCTGGTTAGGGAAAAAATATCACGCTTGTCCGGAACTTCTGGTTCTTCAACCCAACCTGCTACCGTCGCGAGCGCGTCCGCCACCGCTGAGTCCGCTGTCTCGGAGAGCCTTATTTGCGCGATAATCGCCGCGGCGCCGCGAGTGAGATCATCAATGGACTGGCGATCGAGGGGCACCCTTGACGCATTTTCGCAATACTCTCGCCAGTCTCGGAATTGAGCCAGAGCGGAGAATACGGATTCGACATGCCCGACTAGGAGGCCGAACAAGTTCGGGGACAGTTCTTCAGCTTCCGCCTGTACCAGGCGACTACACATTTGCGCCCTAGCGCCCACTTGTACAATGTTCTTGTAGGACGCCATAGTGGATTGCAGGCGATCGAATGCTTCTTTAAGCCTCGGCGACGCATTGGTGACGCCCAGATCGTTCCTTACAATTTCTCCTTGCTCCACCGCGGCTTCGAAAGCGGCAAGTGCAATAGCTTGTTCGTTTTCTTCTAGCCGCAACGGCTGGTCGATGACCGTAAGCTCATTTTCAATAAATTCAAATTTGAATGCTGCCGTTTTCTGCCCAGGAACTCGCTCGATCAATTCGTCGGGCTCAAGTTGGATCAGACCAATTCTCAAACCCCCGGTGAATTGCTGCAGCGTTGTATCGTCATATATTGTCCGAAGCGCTTTCCATATCGGGGCCGCAGGCCTTGTGGTCCTCATGCCTTCGATGAGATCTTCGCGCAAAATGCCTACAACGCGCTCGAGCGATTCAACATCATGCAGCTGCAGGACGTCTATTTTGCTCTGATATCGACGTAAGCGCATGCGAAGGTCTACCAAGCGGGAGACCACCGAGTCTTTTAAACCCACTTCGTCGTTGACGGGGGAAAGCGACTTTTCGAGGTGGCTTACACGCGTCTCTGCTTCGACCAGCAACTTGAGCAACTTCTGTGGCTTCATTGTCCTCGCCCGCGACTTTGCTCTGTCAGTCTAGCATTTCTCGCCAGCCTCGTGAGGAAACTCCGCATTTCTCGTGTTTATCCACAGGCCGCAATTTCGGGTGGTGTATAGCTGTCAGGACTAAAATCGCTTGTCGCGCATCTCGACCATCACCATCTCAAAAGGCACTACAGCGGTCCGGACGCCATCGACGACGAGTATGGCCATCAAGCCTGGCAACCTGGAAAGGCCGCTCTAATTGACGGGCGCTCTTTCAATGACGGCGGTGCCGTTGTCATTGACCGCCACGCATTTCGACGCAATCCACGCATCGAGATCGTCGCTACGATAGATGACCGTAGCGCCTAGTTTGACGTACATCGGCCCGCCGCCGTAGCACCGCGCTTTGTCCAGGAACGACTTGGAAAGTCCGACGTATTCTGCTGCCTGCTTTACTCGAAGATTTGCCATCAATATCCCTCCATGCTCATTGTTGCATGGGGTAAGATAAGAGAAGATACGTCCCGAGAATATCAGGTCATTCTTGGGACAGCTTATCGGCCGCAGCCCTTATCGCTCGCGCGGCTTTCCACTCGTATGTCCATCGCCGTATCGAATCCGGAGCTTGCGACTTGCGCGATAGGGCATTGTTTGCGGTCTTGAAGCTGATCTTCCCTTTCGACGCCTTCGCAATCGTCCGGGCCGCCTCTGCTTGCGACTTCCCCTTCCGCATCTCGGCCTTCATGTTAGATCGGAGGGTGAAATTCTGCCAGCCGACGGGACGCCCGCCCAGGCTTTCACGATCAACGGGCGTTTCGATCTTGAACAACGGCTCGTATCTCAGCGCCAATTCGAGTGCTAACTCCCGCCAACCCGCAGCGGTCGGCCCGAGACCGTTAAGCGATCGAAGGAGGGCGTCTAGGCGCACCGCCATTTCCTCAGCCAACTCGTCTTCGTTTGTATGTTCCGTCACTGGAATGGGGCCGCGGCCCAGTGCCTCTGCCCATGCGGGCAGGTGATCGTCATCCTCCTCCGACATCTACTTTCCCTCCAAGGCGGTGGCAATCTGGCCTGCGATGGCGTTTGCAGCCGCTCGTGTTGGGTCAACATGAAGGTGCGCATACCGTTGCGTCGTGGCCGCGTCCGAATGACCTAGCAACTTTCCAATCGTCAGCAGAGACATGCCGTCTCCCGCGCCTACGCTCGCGAATGTATGACGAAGATCGTGCAGGTGCACGTCGTCAAGCCCAGCGCGCCCGGCTATTGCTGCCCACGGTTTTTTCAAGTCGGTACGTGGCTGTTCATCAGGTAGTCCAGCGCTGCGGCCAGCAATCACAAATTGGCCTAAACGCGGCAGGCCATCCAGCTCGGCTTGCGCTGCCTCGGAGAGTACGACCGTCTTTCTACCCGTCTTCGAGTCTGGCAACATCAGTAGGCCTCGCTTTTCATCATATTCCGACCAACGCAGGTTCAAGATTTCGCGAAGACGACAGCCGGTCAGCATCAGCAACCGGATTGCTCCGGTGACGTGCCGCCCGTAAATGGTGCGGTTTTTTTCCTTGGGGGCATGCTTGCTGTCAGACGCCTTGTGCGGAATGCCGATCGTTTCGGCCTCTCGCAGAGCATCACCGAGCCGCACCATCTCTTCCCCGGTCAGGTATCTTTCCCTCGGCTCTTCCTTGTTCTTGTCGATCGCTGCAGCCGGGTTCAATCCCTCGGGCACGTACCCACGCTTCGCTCCCCAAACGTAAGCGGCAGATAGGAGGGCCATGGCGCGGTTGGCGGAGTATCGTGCCGTTTTGGTCATCTTCATGTGCGCCCGCTGAACGTCAACGCGTGTAGCAGCAACAGCCTTCATTGCCCCCAGATGCGGCTGAATGTGGGTCTTCATCGTAACGGTATAAAAGTCCCTAGTGGACTGTTTCATATCCTTGCCGGCGATATAGTCTTCGACCAGCTCCTTAATCGTCCCACTGGCACGCTCGTCGGAGCGGTCCTTTGCCAGATCCTTCCCGAGGCCGGCGTGGGCGATCGTTTTGCGGGCCGCCTCTCTGGCCTCACTCGCCTTCAAGGTGCCGACACGGCCCAGTTTCAGCCGCTTCTTGGAACCACCGGCGACCGGCCTATATTCGACGAACCAAGTCCCGGTTCCGGCGGTGGTCCGATAAAAGCCGAAGCCAGCGAGGTCGGTATCGAAATAGAAGGTTGTTTTGTTTGGAAGCGCTGACGCCAGGACATCGGAAACGGTCGGTGCGCTTATCTTAATTGTAGCCATCTCGTCCCAATTTATAGCCAGAATGTAGCCAGTATTGTAGGTAAGAACTTGAATCAGTCAAGCGGGCATGGGTTGGATAGCGTTGGAATTCCGGGGATTGTGCGACTTGCGTGCAACGCTAGGAATGGCTACAAAAGCGGTATATTAAGACTGGGGGTCAAGGGGTCGTGGGTTCGAATCCCGCCATTCCGACCAATTTTTCCTCACTGTTGTAAATCGTATTCGCAAGTCCCCATGGAACTTTGCGCGCGTTTCCACGTTTACCTGCCGCCGGTCTTTTGCCGGTGTGTCAGGAGCTTGAGGAGACGCGCATGGAAGACGCAGGTATCGGCTGGATCGCAGCCATCATTGTCGGCGGGATTGCCGGCTGGCTCGCCGAGATGTTCATGAAAAGCAATATGGGCGTGCTGATGAACATCGTTCTCGGCATTGTCGGCGCGGCCGTGGCCAATCTTCTGCTCGGGCTGATCGGTGTTTCGCTCGGGGGCTGGATCGGTTATCTGGTCGCGGGCTTTATCGGTGCCTGCGTACTGATCGCCCTGGCGCGCGCGATCAGGCGCTAAGACAGTTATAATGCTTGAGGGCCGTCTCTCCGGGAGGAGGGGCGGCCTTTGGCGTCAGGCGACGAGGGCGCGATAGATCGCTTCCGTCTCGCCGATCATGCGTTCCAGGCTGTAGTCACCACTGCGGGCGCGGGCGGCGGCCGTGTGACGGGCGAGGCGGTCGGGGTCGCTCAAGCGGATCATGGCGTCGGCCAGGCGTTTTGGATCGTCGTCGTTTTCGACGAGTACGCCATTGACGCCATCCTTCAGCACCATGGAGGCGCCACCGACATCGGTCAGCACCATCGGCTTTCCAGCCGCCGCAGCCTCCAGCATGACATAGGACATGGCCTCGTAGCGGCTCGGCATGACGAGCACGTCGATCGCCGCCATGGCCTGCGGGCCGGTGAAGTGTGTCGTGAGGTGGATGCGGTCTGCGTGGCCGCTCGCTTCGATCTGGCGGTTGACTGCGTCCTGCATTTCGCCGGTACCGATCATCACGAGATGGGCGTTCGGGAGGCGTTCTGCCACGCGCTGGAAAGCCGTGAGCAGCCGCTCCGGCGCCTTCTGGTGGCAGAGCCGGCCGACAAAGCCATAGAGCAGGGCATCGGCGGGGATGGCGAGTGCTGCACGCACTGTCGCGCGCGAATCCGACGGCGGTGTTTCGACGCCATTGACGACGATCGCCAGCTTGTTGCGCGGTATGCCGAGCGCCCGGGCATGGGCGTATTCATCGGCGGAGACGCAGATCAGGCGTTCGGTAAACCCGCGGGCGAGCAGCTTTTCGATTGCGCCATAGACCTTGTGGCCGAGCGCGCCGAGACCGGGGTCCATCGTGCGGAAGGCGTGTGGAGTGTACACACGGGGCACATGGTGGCCGGGAAGGCGCAGGCGCGAAAGGGCGCCGGCCTTGGAACTATGCCCGTGAATGACATCGAAGGGACCTGCCTTGCGGATGACCGCGCGCAGCGCGCGCCAGGCGGGCAGGTCCGACGGGCCGGGCGAGCGCGCCATGGCGACGATGTGCACGCCTGCCAGATCCAGCGACGTCAGTTCCTCGACGAAACGGCTTTCTGCGCGCACCGGCGAATAGACGGCGTGCACTTCGTGGCCCCGCGCCTTCATGCCCTGGCAAAGATCGATGAAATGCCGGCCCGAGCCGCCGCCGCTCGGTTCCAGCACCTGGAGAAGACGCATTCGTCGTGGGTTCTTTTCCGGGGAGGGGGTCATGATGGGGTGCGGCCCGATGCGATCTGCCGGTTGTGGCGCCGTTCGAGCGCGATGCAGCCCCAGACGACGCCCAGCAAGAGATAAAAGTGACGCCAGTGATCCGTGTCGATGACGAAGCCGATCGCGGTATGGCCGACAAGCGTGATGAAGGAGATCATCAGGTAGGGCTGCCAGGTTCGATTGCGAAGCAGCGCCTTGGAACCGGCCAGGAGCGTCCAGACGATGAGGGCGAAGTAGCAGGCAAAGCCGAGCCAGCCATAGCTGGTCAGCGATTTCAGCCAGATATTGTGCTCGTCTTCCGGGAAGATCGTGCTGAACACCATGGGGCCGATGCCGAACGGTTTTTCCATGGCCATCAGGAAGCCGATGCGGTGGCGCTCGAAGCGGCCGAGATGCCCGCCGTCATACTCCTGCACCAGCTGGGTTCGGCTGGAGAACAGGTCGGCCACCTTGTCGAATTGCAGCGCGATGATCAGCGCGACGATCAGCAGGGCGGCGGCCGACAGGCTGAGCACGAGGATTTTCAGCCGGAACGCGCCCGTGCGCTCCTTGAGCAGCATGACGAAGACGAGTGCCACCACTGAAAACAGGTAAAGCGCCCAGGCGGCGCGGGAGAAGGACAGGAACAGGCCGAGCGCCAGGATGAGCACGCCGATGACCTTCAGCGGTGCGCCGAGAATGCGGCCGGCGAGCAATCCGTGCATCAGGTAGAGCGAGGGGGCGACGAGGAAGGGGCCGAAGACGTTCGGGTCCTGGAAGGCGCCCTTGGCGCGGTCATAGAGCGTGAAGGCCTCGGCGCCCGGAAAGGCGTGGAAGTAGCCGAGGATGCCGAGGATGGAGGTGATGAGGGCGCTCGCCACCCAGGCGCGGAAGATGAGTTCGAGCCGAGCGGGTTTCGCCTCGATGATGGCGGCGAAGAACACGCTGGAAAGCGCCAGGAACAGCGAGACGGCGATGTACATCGGGCCGACGGAGAAGTCGTCGAGCACGGTGAGCGACAGCATGCCGCCGACATTGAAGAGCACGAGCAGGATCAGCAGCGGGGCGATGCCCCGCGAGATGCGCAGGCCGATGATTGCCCAGAGGCCGATGAGACCGGCCATGAAGACTTCGTAAGGCGCTGGCTCGCTGATGACGAAGCCCGACAGGAAGACGCCGACGGCCACCAGCATGGAACCGATAATGCCAACGGCCGCGAGACGCGGCCGGAATGGCGGAGCATAGGGGAGAGCCGCGTCGCTCAATACGCGTTTTCCGTATTGAGCAGGCGGAAGGGCGTCAGGAACAGGATTTTCAGATCCAGCCAGAGCGACCAGTTCTCGATGTAGTAGAGATCGAATTCGGTGCGGAAGCGGATCTTGTCGTCATGGTCGATCTCGCCGCGCCAGCCGTTGATCTGCGCCCAGCCGGTGACGCCGGGCTTGACACGATGGCGGGCGAAGTAGCCCTCGACGACGTCGACATATTTGCGGTCGTGCGACTGGGCCTGGATGGCGTGCGGGCGGGGGCCGACGAGGGAAAGCTCGCCCTTCAGCACGTTGAAGAGCTGCGGCAGTTCGTCGATCGAGGACTTGCGCAGGAAGCGGCCGACGGGGGTTACACGCGGGTCGCCCTTCGTCACCGCGGCCTTGGCCGTCGGGTCCGACATGTTGGTGAACATCGAGCGGAACTTGTAGACCTCGATGACCTCGTTGTTGAAGCCGTGGCGCTTCTGCTTGAAGATGATCGGGCCGGTCGAGGTGAACTTCACCGCGATGGCGGCGCCGATCAGCACCGGCCAGAGCAGCACGAGCGCGAGGACGCTGAAGAAGATGTCGAAGATGCGCTTGGCGACATTGTCCCAGTCGGCGATCGGCTTGTCGAAGATATCGAGCATCGGCAGGCTGCCGATCTGCGAGTAGCTGCGCGGCCGGAAGCGCAGGCCCTTGGCGTGCGCGGCAAGGCGAATATCGACCGGCAGTACCCAGAGCTTCTTGAGGAGCGACAGGATGCGCGCCTCCGCCGACAGCGGCAGGGAGATGATGAGCATGTCGATGCGGGCAAGCCGGGCGAATTCGACGAGTTCGGCGACCGTGCCGAGCTTCGGATAGCCGGCGACGATCGAGGGCGAGCGGCGTTCGTCGCGATCATCGAAGATGCCGCAGATGCGGATATCGTTTTCCGGCTGCTGCTCGAGCGTGCGGATGAGTTCCTTTGCCGGCTCGCCGCCGCCGACGATGACGGCGCGCCGCTCCATCGTGCCGTTGCGGGCCCAGCGGCGGATCGAGTAGGCGATCACCTGCCGCTCGATGACGAGATAGACCGCGCCCGTTGCAAACCACGACGCGAACCAGACGCGGGAATATTCCTCGCCGGATTTGAAGAAGAATACGACGAGCGCCATCGCGCCGAAGGCGATCGCCCAGGCCGCGAGGATTCTTGGCGTCATACGCCAGGGCGAGCGCAGGGCCGGCACCTGATAGGCGTCGGCAAGCTGAAGCAGCAGGACGCCCATCGCCGCGCCGCCGACAAGAACCGACAGGTAGAACACGGTTATGCCCAGGCCGGCGGTGCTGACATAGAGGAGGTGAATGCCGTAGCCGATCGCCAGCAGCGCCACGAATTCGAAAAGGCGCAACAACCCGATGATCATGCTCGGGGAATAAGTATCGGCGCGGAACTGCTGCGCGATCTTCTGGGCAAGCGGGTTGAGATCGACCGTCTTGCCGCCGTCGTATTCTTCCGACGGCGAACCGGCTGTGATCGTACGGATCTCGGAAGCTTTTCGTCTCAGAGCTTCAGGATCGAAGGAGTCGGGCTTGTCGACATGGTTCATGGCACGCACCTGCAGAGGCTTTGCACCGGAGATAGCACGAAGCCCCTAAGAAACGTTTACGTGGTGGGTGATCGTCGGATCAGGAAGCGTGCCGATTTCCGCCATTCTGCTTGGCGAGAATATCGCGGTAGAGGCGCAGCAGGGACGAGGACATGACCGAGGCGGAAAAGGTCTGCTTGAAGGTGGCGGAGTCCGGCATCACCTTGGCGAACCAAGCGGGATCGCTGACAGCGTCGACCATGACCCTGGCAAGCGCGTCCGCATCGCCGGGGTTGGCGAGCGCGATGCTGTCTCGGCCAAGCACTTCGGGAATGCCGCCAACGCGGCTGGCGATGACCGGCTTGCGGGCGGCAAGCGCTTCCAGAACGATGTAGGGCATCGCCTCGGCGCGCGACGGCACGACGACGTTGCGGGTCATTGCGAAAGCGTCGTACGCCTTCATGGCGGGCAGCAGGCCGATACGGCGGCCAAGCCCCCAGCGCAGCATCATCTTCTGGTATTTTTCCTTGTCCGGCCCGTCGCCGATCATCAGGGCGGAGAGCGGTCGGCCGACGAGGCGTTCGGTGCGGGCGAAGGCGTCGACGAAGACATCCGGTCCCTTCAGGTCGCGCAGCATGCCGATATAGAGGAAGTCGACCGCGTCTTCCCGGGAATAGACGGTCTCGAAGTCTCGATCGTGGATGCCGTTATAGATGCGCTCGGCGCGCACGCGCGGCTTGCCGACGCGGGCGAGATAGGCATCGCGCTCGAAATCGCAGACGAAGACAAGCGCATCGCCCAACTTTTCGAGTAGCCGCTCCGCGGTGAGGATCGAGAAGCCGGCCACGGTCTTTCGATCGTAGTGCAGGCTGCCGCCGTGCGGCGAGTAGAGGCGGGCTACGCAATACCTGTTCACCCGCAGGGCTGAGCCGATGAGACGGGCAATGGCGCCACCCTTGGCGCCGTGCCCGTGCAGGACATCCGGCTGCAAACTTTTTATTTCCCGATAGCATTTCCAGAAGGCGCCGATATCCCGCGGGCTGACGGCGCGGCTGATCGGCACGCGAACGAGGCCGAGCGAAAGATAGGGACGGATTTCATCGAACAGCGAATCCTCGAACGAGCCCCCGGTGAGGCTGTCGCAGACGATGCCGACGTCATGGCCGGCCTTCGCATGGAACTCGGCCAGGTCACGCACATGGCGGAAGATTCCGCCAATGGGCGACCGGAAACAATGAATGATGCGCAGAGGACGATCGTCCGTCATGTTTTTCAGAACAGCCGTTCGCGAACATAAATCGTGTCGCCGGCCAGGACCGGATCAGAAATCGATACACGGCCCGTGATGATCTTTCCGTTAATCTTGCGCGTCACATCGACATCGCCCTGGTTAGCGCGCGGCGAGAAGCCGCCGGCAACGGCAATGGCGTTCTGGATGGTCATGCCGGCGACATAGCTGTACTGCCCGGCCTGGCCGACTTCGCCCATCAGATAGATGGAGCGGTAGCGATCGATCTCGATGGAGATGTCGGGATCGCGCAGATAGCCCTGGCGCAGTTTTGCCGCGATGATGCTTTCCAGCTCCTGGAGCGTCTGGCCGCGCGCCGGTACCGCGCCGATGAGCGGGAAGGCGACATAGCCGGCCTGGTCGATTGTATAGGTATTGCTGAGCCCCGGCTGTTCGAACACGGTGACGCGCAAGCGGTCGCCGCTGTCGAGGCGATAGGGCTGGATGGTCGCCTCGTGGAAGGCCTTGGGGGCAGGGCGGTAGCCGCTGCAGCTCGAAACGGCCGGCACGATGAGTGCCAGCGCGAGCAGCATGCCCTTGTTGATCGTTGCGAACGCCATTCGCTTTCCCAATCCCGGAAATCAGAAGTCTGACCTTCGTTATCGATCCGTTAGGGTTAATGGCTGGTAAAGGATGGGAGTGGATAAGGGTGGGAATTGCAGATTTTTTCACGCCGGGCGCGTGAATCAATGCTCGTTCTACTCGTGGTGGTTAACGCTTAGGTTACCATGTTTGTTTACGGTGCGGGCAATTCGTCGCGTTCGGAGTAGGGATATGTCAGGCGTTCAGGGAAGCCAGCAGGATGTCGATATCGACCTTGGCGGTCTTTTCGGCGCAATCTGGCGCAACCGTATGCGTGTGCTCATGGCGACCGTGGCCTGTGCGGGGCTCGCCTTCGCCGGTGCGAGCCTGATCACGCCCAAATACAAGAGTGAAGCACGGCTCCTCATCGAAACGCGCGAACCCGCCTTCACAACCGGTACCGACCGCACGCAGAGCCGGGAACAGCCACCCTTCGACGAGCTTGGCATTGCCAGCCAGGTGCAGCTCCTGAAATCCGCCGATCTCATGAAACAGGTCGCGCGGAACTTGAACCTGTCCGAACTGGAGGAATTCGACCCGACCGCGCAGCCGTCTGCGGTCTCCGACCTGCTCGTGCTCTTCGGCCTGAGGAAGAACCCGCTCGATCTCGCGCCGGAAGACCGCGTGCTGAGGGAGTTTTCCGAACGGCTTGTCGTTTATCAGGTGGAACGCTCGCGCGTGGTTGCCATCGAGTTCAGCTCGAGGGATCCGCGCCTTGCGGCAGCGATTCCGAACGAGATGGCAAAGGTCTTCCTGTCGCTGCAGAGCGGCGCCAAGCTGGACACCAATTCCGAGGCGACACGCTGGCTAGAGCCGGAAATCGCCAACTTGCGCGAAAAGGTGCGTGAAGCCGAACAGAAGGTTGCCGAATACCGCTCGCAATCCGATCTCCTGCCGACAGGGGAGAACAGCACGTTCGCGGTGCGGCAGCTGACGGACATGTCCACCGAACTCGCCCGTGTGCGCGGCGAGCGCGCCAATGCGGAAGCGCGGGCGGAAAACGTGCGCGCGGTGCTGAAGAACGGCGACGCGCCGGACACGCTGGCGGATGTCGTCGGCTCGCAAATGATCCAGCGGCTCAAGGAAAGCGAATCGCAGATCCAGGGCCAGATTTCTGATCTTTCGACGTCGCTTCTCGACGGGCATCCGCGCCTCAAGGGCCTGCGCTCGCAGCTCACGGGCATTCGCGCGCAGATAAAGGCGGAAACCCAGAAAATTCTGGCCAGTCTTGAAAACGAGGCCAACACGGCGCGACTGCGCGAAGCCCAGCTTGCCCAGCAGATCAACACGCTGAAGGCTGACAGCGCACGTGCCGGCGAGGACGAAGTCGGCCTCAAGGCGCTGGAGCGCGAGGCAACGGCCCAGCGCCAGCTCCTCGAAACCTATCTCGCCCGCTATCGCGAGGCGACATCGCGCACCGACAGCGGCTCGTCGCCGGCCGATGCCCGCATCATTTCTGCCGCCGCGATACCCACGGAAGCCGCCTTCCCGAAGGTCGTGCCGATAACCATCGTCGGCGGAGTCGTCGGTTTCACCCTCAGTTCCATCGCCATCCTGCTCTCCGAGCTTTTCAGCGGCCGCGCGCTGAAGCCGGTCGGTGCAGCGGCGGTGCCGCATCGGCGCGAGGAGGAGATCGATGAGGATGTGGTGGAGGCCGTTGCGGTCGAGCCCGTCGCCAAGCGGGTACCATTGGTACGCGAGGATCTCGCAACCGTGAAAGACATCGATGCCCCGGCAAAATCCCTGCTGTCGGGCGTTGGTCCCGAAGAAGACGACGACGAGGAAGAAGAGGAGCAGAGCATGCGTCCTTCCCTGATTGATATGCCCGCCTTCGAAGACGAAGGCGATTTTTCGGTCGCAGCCGTTGCCCGGCACATGATCGAGAACAATGTTTCCGTTGCGATTTCCGTCTCGCCTTCCGGCGACCGCGGTTCGACGGCGACGGTCATGCTGGCCCGCCGGATTGCTGAAGACCATCGCACGACGCTTCTGATCGACCTGACCGGTTCAGCCTGCCCGACACGCCTGATGGCGCAATCGGCCCATGTGCCGGGCATCACCGACCTTCTCGTCGGCGATGCCGCCTTCGGCGACATCATCCACGGCGACCGTCTCTCCAGCGCGCATATCATTCCGCGCGGCAATGCCAACATCAAGCGCGCGATGCGCGGCATCGATCGGCTGGCCATGGTGATCGATTCGCTCGCCGACGCCTATGATACGGTGATCGTGGAATGCGGCCCGGCCGAGGTGGAGGGCGTGCGCCGCCTGACGCGGGGCGAGGAGACGGATATCATCCTCTCAATTCCGGGTGCCGAAGAGGACGAGATCGTTGACCTGATCAGCGCTTTCGGTGAGGCCGGCTACAGCGAGATCGTGCTGATGACGGGCGAGGGGGCAGAGCCGCCCCGGCGTCCCCGTCGCCGCGCCGCCTGACGGTTCAGTCTGCGCCTTCACCGGCGCGGACGAATTCCGTCTTGCCGGAGCGCATGCGCTGCAGGAAGGCGTAGAACTGCGGGTTCTGCTTGATGAGGCGCTTTGCGCCCGCCTTTGCCCGATGCACGGCGGCAACCATGCTGCCGGCCACCGTCGTCGGCCAGAGCAGGTCGTGCTGCGGCGTCTCGATGGCACACCAGGAGCGCTTGTACGCCTGGTCGCCAATGCCGAAATCGAAAAGGCGCACGCCTTCGCCACACAGCTTGTGGATCGCCAGATAGAACAGGAATTCACCGGGGCTGGCATCCGCCGCAATGCTCTCGTCGATCGAGCCGAACTGGCAGATCACATGGTCGCCCTTGCGCGAAAGACCGGCGATCGCCACGATATGCCCTTCGTGCTCGCCCTTGAGGCGCACGGCATGAAGCTGGAGCGGATAGGTTTCGGCATCGCTTTCGACTGCGACCAGCTTGCGGAAGAAGTTTCGCGTTTCCTCGTCGCGAAAGACATCGGGCAGGCGCATCGTGTCGAAACGAGCGGCTTTCTGGTGGAAGAAGGTTTCCAGCAGGAGGCGGCCCTCTTCGGGTGTGTTGGCGACGACGTGTTCGTAGCCGCCAAGCGCCTCGACGCGACGTTCGGAATTGCGGAATTTTTTGCGGCGACGCTTGGCATTGACCTGCGCCAGCGTGCGTTCGAAACTCTCGAACAGTTCGAGCTGGAAGGCGGCGTTCTGGTTCAGCACCGACGGCAGGTCGGCAAAGGAATTCGTCTGGCCGCGCCAGTCGAGCGGTACCTTTTCCAAAAGGAAGAGGTCGAAGTAACGGGCGAACTGCGCGCGCGCCTGCTCGAAAGCCTGGCGCAGCCGCGGCGGTGCCGCAAGAAAACGGAATTCTTCGGTATGGAGGCCCGTATTGATGTTGCTGAACGGGGTGGCGAGGAAACGCGCGGTGCGCACGGGGCCGTGGCGCACGATTTCCAGCGGCAGGATGAGGTGCGTCTTTCCACCGGAAAAACCTTCGACGATCAATAGCTTGCAGGCATGGGTTTCCGCCCAGGCACGGCACCAGTCGTAGCTCTGGTGAAGCGAAAGGTTGTTATCGGCTTCAAGGGCCCGCCAGCGGGTTTCCAGCGGTTCCATGCGGTCATGCAGGCGGATGGACAGCGGCACGACCGAGGGCGTGCGCCCCTCATCGGCAATCAACCCCATGTATCGGGCCGCGAGGTCGCGCTCGGACGGCATGATCTGGAAATTGAGTTGCATCGCTCCCATGGGCTCGACCCTTATGCACCTGGCCAGCGGCCGCATCGCCGCGAAAACACCATAGGCACTAGGCTTGGGAAAAGAGTTTAAATCCACTGACCTCGCCGAACCCACCCGGGGAAATTGGCAGGCGCGGTTAGCAATTTCATAACGAAGTCCGACAAAAGCCGATGGGATAGGAGACAGACATGCAGACATGGCGGCCGCCGCAGAAAATCCATGTGAAGGTGCTGGGTCTAGCCTGGCACGACGACCGCCTGCTGGCGGCGGAAGTGACGCGCGATGACGGCACCGTGAAGGGTGTTCGCCCGCCCGGCGGGGCAATCGAATTCGGCGAGACGCGGGAAGAAGCGCTGGCACGGGAGTTCCAGCAGGAATTCGGTTGCGGCATCGCAATCGAAGGACCCTGGACGACCTTCGAGAACCTGTTCTGGCATGAGGGCGCGCAGGGTCACGAATTCATCTTCGCAGCCAACATCCGTCTACTCGACGAAAGCCTCTACCAACGCACCGAAATCGCGCTTGTCGAACACGACCGCTCGGTCTGGACGGCGCGCTGGTTCATGCCGCATGCGCTTCCGGATGGCGTGGAGCTCTATCCTAGCGGACTTTCTGCGTATCTGGTGCGAGCCGCTCGGCGATAGGTTTTAACGAAGCCAGCCGGTGGAAAGAGCACTCGCCCATTCACGCTGGCTGCGGCTCTCTGCAAGCCGGGCCATCGCCATGTGATCGTAGCTTACAAGATGGAAGGCTGCGTCCCACGTGCCGTTACGCTTTTCGATGATGGCGTAGCGTGCATGCGGCGAGCCGGTCTCCACCTTGTGCGGCACCGGCTCGTCATCGTCGTAGGCTGGCGAGCCCACGCTGCCAGGATTGACGACCAGCCGGCCATCACGCAGGCGGACCATGCGGGCGACATGGGTGTGGCCGCAGAGCAGGACAGGATAGTCATTGCCTTCTGCCAGGGACTCGATGCGCTCGATCGATGAAAGTCGCATTCCGCCCTCGAATGCTTCGTCCAGCCAGTAGACCGTGTCTGCTTGCGGTGTCCCGTGGCAGAGGAAGATTTCGTCGTGAAGGACCGCCGTTGCCGGCAGCTGCGCCAGCCAGTTCAGGTGATGCGCCTCCAGTTGCACATGCGCTATACGGTCCCAGCTTCCCATCGCCGCCCGTTCTTTCTCGATGAGCCAGCGGTCATGATTACCGCGAATGCAGACGATGTTCGGCCGTGAAAGCAGGATATCGGCCGTGCGGCTCGCATTCAGCGCGCCGCTCAGATGATCGCCGAGATTGACGATTTCGGTGATGCCCCGGCGTTCGATGTCCGCAAGGACAGCGTCCAGTGCGAGATCGTTGCCATGAACATCGGCGATGACGGCGATCCGCATGACGTCTACTCGTCGCGCGGCTTGCCGGGCTTTTCCATCCATTTGATGATGAACATGGCCGGCAGGATCCACAGCACGCCGGTGACCGTGAAGTAGAGCAGGTGGATGTACCAGGGCGATTGCCCCAGCGTGGCAACCGCGACGGTGGTTGCGACCAGCGCATAGACGAGGACGAGGATGATGATCAGTACCGTGCCGATCAGTTTTCTGAGGCGAGGGGGCATTGTCGGTCTTTCAATCTCAAAGCATGTCGCGCAAAAGTGTGGAGCGGTTTTGCGATAACGACATGCGCAAAACAAGAGGTCAGTCGGCAAGGGCGCGACGGCATGCCGCAAAGCGTCGGGCCTTGTTTTGCACGGGCTGGTCAGGCAAATCAACGCCAGAGCAGGTCCAGCAAACGCGTGCGAGCGGTTTTGCGTTCGGGACTGCGCAAATTTAGCCAAAGCGACAGCCAAACCGACGCTTTGGAAAAGGAGCCGATGGAATGAGCGCCATGACCGCGACCGCATATCGCAGCCAGAACGACACGGACAGGACCGACCGCAACCGCCGGCAGGTGCGCCGCTGGCTGGGCTTCGTGCTGTTCACGCTGTTCGTGCTGGTGCTCGTCGGCGGTGCAACGCGGCTTACCGAATCCGGCCTCTCCATCACCGAATGGAAGCCGATCCATGGTGTCATCCCGCCGATCACGGCCACGGAATGGCAGGAGGAATTCGACCTCTACAAGCGCATTCCGCAATACGAGCAGATCAACAAGGACATGACCGTCGAGGAGTTCAAGACGATCTTCTGGTGGGAGTGGGCACACCGGCTGATCGCGCGCTCCATCGGTTTCGTCTTCGCGGTGCCGCTCGCCTTCTTCTGGCTGACCGGCCGCATCGAAAAGAAGCTGCGCTGGCCCCTGGTCGGCCTTTTGGCGCTCGGCGGTTTTCAAGGCTTCATCGGCTGGTGGATGGTCTCCTCCGGCTTGGCGGATCGCGTCTCGGTCAGCCAGTACCGACTGGCAACCCACCTCACCATCGCCTGTCTCATCTTCGCCTGGACGATGTGGCTGATGCGCGCGCTCTCGCCGCACAGTGACGATCCGGCCCCGACCGCGGCCTCGCGACGCATGGCCGGCATCATCGCCTGCATGGCGATCTTCCAGATTTATCTCGGCGCGCTCGTCGCCGGTCTCGACGCCGGCCTCACCTACAACACCTGGCCGCTGATGGACGGCGCCGTGGTGCCGGGCGGCCTCTTCGTGCAGCAGCCCTGGTGGATCAACCTCTTTGAAAACCCGAAGACGGTGCAGTTCGTCCACCGCATCGGCGCCTATGTGCTCTTTGCGCTCGTGGTCATCCACATGATCTCATCGCTGCGCGCAGCCCCCGAAACGACGCATGCCCGTCGCGCCCTCGTGCTCTTCGGTCTCGTCTGTCTCCAGGCGATGATCGGCATCCTGACGCTGATCTGGCAGGTGCCGCTCGGCTGGGCGCTCGCCCACCAGGGTGGGGCGCTGGTTGTGCTGGGATTTGCGATCGCGCATTGGCGGGGTTTCGTCGGTGAATATCCGCTGGAGACGACGGTCGCCGGCCGGCGCTGATCCGATCAGGCCTGCATGAGGACGTTGCGGACTGCGGCGACAACGGCAAGTTCATCGTCGCAATCCCCGGCATTGCCGTCCTCGTCATGCCACGCAGCCGACAGGCAGCCATAGGCGAAGGCGTAGCGCAGGATGGTGCGGACATCGCGCCGAAGTGTTTCGGCGAAGATGCCCGCCATCGACGCGACCCTCTCTTCGTTCCGGGTGAGGTCGAAACGGTCGAGGGGGTTGGAAAACATGTTGGCGGCATCGAGCGCGGCATCGCCGATCAGCCCTGCGGGATCGATCGCGAGCCAGCCCCGCGGGCCGGACACGATATTTTCATGATGCAGGTCGCCATGCAGCGGCCTGATGTCGCGCTGGTCGGCCATTAGTGCCTCGGCCAGCGCTGCCGCTTCCGCAAACGGGCTGGCCACGCCCTCCCGGCGGTCCCGCTCGGCCTTGTCGAACAGGCTTGCGAAGTATCGCGACAGCGGTTGCAGGCCTTCTGGCGGCGGGGTGTCCGAAGGGCGGTGATATTCGGCGAGGACTTCTGCGGCGATACGGGTCGCATCGTCATCGCCATGGGCAACGAGGTGGTCCCGCAACGTCGTCGTGCCGGCATGTTCCATCAGCAGAATGGTGTCGTCGCGAGCAAGCAGCCTCACGCAGCCGATGCCATTCCGCCAGGCGAGGAAATCCGCACCGCGTAGGCCGTCTTCCAATACCTTCGGTTTCAATTGTTTGATGATCGCAGGTTCGCCGCCGGCGAGCTTCACGTCATAGACGCTCCCGGCGGTCGTGTCTGCGATCAGATCGGCGCTTTCGACCCGCCATTCGGCGGGGAGGGTAGGATGTCCGATCCTCATCCCTTCAGCATCAGATCCATGTTCTGCACCGCCGCGCCCGAGGCGCCCTTGCCGAGATTGTCGAGCAGGGCGACGAGATTGACGTGTGGGCTGCCTGCGGTGCCGAAGACATAGAGCTTCATGCGGTCGGTATCGGCGAGTTCCACCGCGTTGACACGGGCGAGGTTGGCGCTTTCCTTGAGATCGACGACCTCGACGATGTCCTGGCCGGCATAGTGCTCGGCCAGCGCCTCATGGAGGGAGCCGAGCGAGGCGTGCTCGTTGAGGTCTGCCAGATAGAGCGGGACCTGCACGATCATGCCCTGCGCGAACTTGCCGACGGAAGGCGAGAAGAGCGGTGCGCGCGACAACATGCCGTGCACCTGCATTTCCGGCACATGTTTGTGCTTCAGCGACAGGCCGTAGAGGAAGTGCGGCGAATCGATGTGCTCGGGATGCCCGGCCTCTTCTATCTGCGCGATCATCTGCTTGCCGCCGCCGGTATAGCCGGAGACTGCGTTGACCGTGACGGGATAGTCCTCCGGCAGGATGCCGGCAAGTCGCAGCGGGCGCAGGAGGCCGATCGCGCCGGTCGGGTAGCAGCCCGGATTGGCGACACAACGCGCGTCCGCGATCTTCTTCGGCTGCGCGCGGTCCATCTCGGCGAAGCCATAGGCCCAGTCCGGATCGACGCGGTGCGCCGTCGAGGTGTCGATGATGCGGACGGAATTGTTGCCGGAAACCATGGCGACGGCTTCCTTTGCGGCATCGTCCGGCAGGCAGAGGATCGCGACGTCGGCGCTGTTGAGCAGGTCTTCGCGCAGCGTCGCGTTGCGGCGTTCGGCTTCCGGGATGGAAAGCAGCTCGACATCGCTGCGGCCGGCCATGCGCGTGCGGATCTGCAGACCCGTCGTGCCGTGTTCGCCATCGATGAAGATCTTCGGTTTCATCTGCAATCCAATCTATTCAATGCCGCGTTCGCGGCTGGATATAGCCCCTTGAACTGTCGCATTCAATGCCGTGCGTCAGCGTCGCTCCGCGAGTGTCTCGGCGTGAAGTCCCAGCATGTACATGGCGATGTTGGAGGCGGCGATGGCGGTTATATCGGCGTGGTCATAGGCGGGAGCCACCTCGACGACATCCGAGCCGACGATGTTCAGCGCGCCGAGCTTGCGCAGGACCGAAAGGATGCGGGCGCTTGAGGGGCCGCCGGAGACCGGCGTGCCGGTGCCCGGGGCAAAGGCGGGGTCGAGGCAATCGATATCGAAGGTCAGATAGGTCGGCCTGTCGCCGACATGGTGGATGATCGCATCGGCGATCTCGGCGGCGCTCATTTCTTCCACGTTGTAGCCATAGAGGATGCGGATGCCGCAATCTTCCGGCGCATGGGTGCGGATGCCGATCTGGATCGACGTTTCGGCATCGATCAGGCCCTCGCGCACGGCTGTGCCGACGAACGAGCCGTGGTCGATGCGGCCTTTTTCATCCGCCCATGTATCCTGGTGGGCATCGAACTGAACGAGCGAGACGGGGCCGTATTTTTCGGCATGCGCGCGCAGCAGCGGCAGCGTGATGAAATGATCGCCGCCGAGCGTCAGCATGTAGGCGCCGGATTTCAGGATCTTCTTCGCTTCACGTTCGATCGCGCCCGGCGTCTTCTGGTGATTGCCGTAGTCGAGCAGGCAGTCGCCGTAGTCGATAACGGCCATGTCCTCGAAAAGGTCGCGCTCGAAGGGATATTGCGGATCGTTGTCCATGATCGCCGAGGCACGGCGGATCGCCTGCGGCCCGAATCGCGTGCCGGGGCGGTTGGAGGTCGCGGCATCGAAGGGAATGCCCCAGACGACCGCGTCGACATCCTTCAACACCTTGGTGTAGCGCCGGCGCATGAAGGAGAGAATGCCCGCATGGGTCGGGTCCGAGGCGGCGCTCTTCAGTGTCTTGGCGGTGATGGCGTGGTCGATTGTCTTGTTGGCCATGAAAATCCCTCCGAATTCTGGCGGGACGTTCGCCAATCGCGGGCTTTAAGGCAAGAGGGATTCTGCCCGGAAAAAACGAAAAGGCCGGGGCGAACCCCGGCCTTTCCTGAAGAACAAGTCTTCCGAGCGAATTAACGCTTGGAGAACTGGAACGAACGACGTGCCTTTGCACGGCCGTACTTCTTGCGTTCGACGACGCGCGAGTCACGGGTCAGGAAGCCGCCCTTCTTGAGGACCGGACGCAGGCCTGGCTCGAAGTAGGTCAGCGCCTTGGAGACGCCGTGACGAACGGCACCGGCCTGGCCGGAAAGACCGCCGCCGGCGACGGTGGCGACGATGTCGAACTGGCCGTCACGGGCAGCCGCGATGATCGGCTGCTGCAGGATCATCTGCAGAACCGGGCGGGCGAAGTAGGTCTCGAAAGACTTGCCGTTGACGGTGATCTTGCCGGAGCCCGGCTTGACCCATACGCGTGCGACAGCGTTCTTACGCTTGCCGGTGGCGTAGGAGCGACCCAGGGCGTCAACCTTCTTGACGTGAACCGGGGCGGAGGCAGCGGGAGCTGCGGCAGCGACGCCGAGGTCCTTGAGCGAGGAGAGGTCGGCCATTATCAGGCGCTCCTTGTGTTCTTGCTGTTCAGCTTGGCGACGTCGAGGGTGACGGGCTGCTGGGCTTCGTGCGGGTGGTTGGCGCCGGCGTAGACACGCAGGTTCTTCATCTGGCGACGACCGAGCGGGCCGCGCGGAACCATGCGCTCAACAGCCTTCTCGAGAACGCGCTCCGGGAAGCGGCCTTCGATGATCTGGCGAGCCGTACGCTCCTTGATGCCGCCCGGGTAACCGGTGTGCCAGTAGTACGTCTTGTCGGAGTACTTCTTGCCGGTGAAAGCGACCTTGTCAGCGTTGATAACGATGATGTTGTCACCGTCGTCGACGTGGGGCGTGAAGGTTGCCTTGTGCTTACCGCGCAGGCGGTTTGCAATGAGGGTAGCGAGGCGACCGACAACGAGGCCTTCGGCGTCGATGAGGATCCACTTCTTCTCTACCTCGGCGGGCTTCTGTACGAAGGTTCCCATGGGAGTAGCTCTTTCTTTAGGGTCCCGGAGCCTTGCGGCCCTGGGCGCTTCTTGTTGCTTGGTTTGGCCCCTTGCGGATGCCAAAAATCGAACGCGGCCCCTGAGGACCGCGATCTGGAGCGGCTTATAAGCGAGAGCCGATAGGGCGTCAAGGGAGGCGATTTGGGCGGCGCCAAAGATAATTCAGTAAAAACAATGCGTTACGAAAGTGGTATTTTGATACCACACATTATCGCGGTGGAATCGAATAGGTCGCGGTGGCATGGGCCACCAGATCGTCGCCGTCCTCGTCGAAAATGGAAGCCTCCACCACCGCCAGCCGCTTGCCGAGTTTGAGAATCCGGCAGGTGCAGAAGAGGGGGCCGGGCTTGGGTTTGCGCAGGAAATTGATGTTGAGATTGGTGGTGACGGCGAGCGCCACCGGGCCGATATGGGCGAGCACCACGCAATAGGCGGCCACGTCGGCAAGCGCGAACAGAGTGGGACCGGAGATCGTTCCGCCGGGGCGCAGGTGCCGTTCGTTCGGAACGAGCCGCATGACGACCATGCCGGGGCCGACCATCGTTACGTCGAAGACCTTGCCGTCGGTATGAATTTGCGGAAAATCGGTTTCAAGGAAGCGGTTTAGCGCTTCCGGATCCATGACCGGCGTCAGTTTCATTGGCTCTCGTCTCCTGTCGTCCGCGTTTACAGACCGATTTGGCGCCCGCGGCAAGCCCCCTCAAAGTCTATGGTGGCATGCTTGAAACCATCTGCGGCCAGGCGTAGGACCGATGGACGAGAGCAACGAAGGAGGCCGGTCATGGCGGATGTGGTATCGTTCAGGAAAGAGGAGTCGGCAGGGCTGTTGCGGGTCGAGCGTTACGAGCCCATCCTGCGGATCACGCTCAGCAACCCGCCCGCCAACGCCCTCTCCATCGCCGTTATGGAGGCGCTGGGTGACGCGCTGGATGCCGTTGCCGCCGATGACGCCATTCGCATCGTCGTGCTTGCCTCGACGGGGAAAGTCTTTTCTGCTGGTCACGATCTCAAGGAGATGACCGCGCGCCGCAGCGACGCGGACGGCGGGCGCGCTTTCTTCGAAAAGACCATGCGCATGGCGGCGGATATCATGCTGAAGATCGCCGCGCTGCCGCAGCCCGTGGTGGCGGAAATCGATGGTCTTGCAACGGCGGCAGGCTGCCAGCTCGTCGCAAGCTGCGACCTTGCCATCTGCACCGACACCTCCACCTTCTGCACGCCGGGCGTCAATATCGGCCTGTTCTGCTCGACGCCGATGGTCGCCGTCACCCGTGCTGCCCACCCCAAGCAGGCGATGGAGATGTTGCTCACCGGCGAGACGATCGACGCCTCGACCGCCAAGGATTTCGGCCTCGTCAACCGCATCGTGCCGCAGCAATATCTCCGCCAGGTCGTCGACAAATACGCTGCCGTCATCGCCGCGAAGTCGTCGCAGGCCCTGCGCATCGGCAAGGCCGCCTTCCGCGCCCAGGCAGGCCTGCCGCTGGCGGACGCCTATGATGTCGCCGTTGCCACGATGGTGGACAACATGTTCGCAGAGGATGCGCAGGAGGGTATTGGCGCCTTTCTCGGCAAGCGCATGCCGGAGTGGGGACAGAAGTAATGGCGAGGATTGCGAGTTTCCAACGAGATCAAATGGAGCGTCTTCAGCTTCATGGCGAAGTCGAAGCAAAGCTATTTGTCCAAGACTACGACGGACGAAAGTTGATGCAGATATCGACCTATGGCCGACCGGACCGCCAGGATGTCGGCAAATTAAGCCAGACCATTCAACTGGACGAAGTCGCTGCTCGTGAGCTTTTCGAAATCATGAAGGCGGAGTTTGGCTTCAAGTAGTCGCTCACGCGAGCTTCAGTACCAGCACGCCCGCCGCAATCACCGCGCCGGCAATGTATCGCCAGATGCTGGCCTTCTCCTTGAGGATGAAAACCGAGATGAGGAGGGCGAAGAGGATGGCGGTTTCACGCAGTGCCGCGACGGTCGCGACGGGTGCCTTGGTCATCGCCCAGAGCGCGAGGCCATAGGAGGCGATTGAACCGACGCCACCGAACAGGCCGCGGGCCCAGTTGTGACGGACATGGTTCCAGACCGGGCGGCTGCCGCGCCTTAAGATTGCCCAGCTGAAAAGCAGGACGGGGGGCAGCAGCGACATCCACAGCGTATAGGAGACAGCGTTGCCGGAGACGCGCGCGCCCGCGCCGTCCACGAAGGTGTAGGTGGCGATGACGGCGGCGTTCGCCAGCGCATAGACGATGGCGCGTCGGCTGCCATGTCGGGACTCGAAGGCCAGCGTCAAGACACCCGCGGAGATGACCAGGACGCCGGCCATGGCGGTGGGCGTGAGATGTTCGCCAAGAATGAAACCACTCGTGGTGGCGACCAATAGCGGTGCGGCACCACGCATCAGCGGATAGACGAGGCCGATGTCGCCCGCCCGGTAAGCTGCTGCGACGAGCTGGAAATAGGCGAACTGAAGGACGGCCGACGTCAGGATGAAAGGCCAGGCATCCGGGTGGGGAAGGGGCACGAAGGCAAGGAAGGCGAGGCCGACCATGCCGCCGCCGAGCGAGACCATCGCGGCATCGAGCGACTTGTCCGTGCCGGATTTGACGAGGGCATTCCAGCTCGCATGCAGGGCCGCGCCGAACAGCACGAGAAAAAGAACGTCTAGCGGCAATCTGGGACCTCGAGGGGGGAAGGCACAGGCGGAAGAAGCGCCTTCATCTGCCCAAAGCCAGGGATTTGCAATCGGGATTTCTAGCAAATCTTGTGATCGGGACGGCAAATTCCGTGATGACTGGCCCGAAACGGAACATGTCCTTCCGGAGGGCGCGCGCAAACACGGTCGTCTTCTTTAACGTTCTGCGCTAGACTATGACTTGGAAGACGAGTGAGAGACGGTCGCGAACGCCGGAGGAGGCAGCGATGAACCACGATCACTATGCCGACAGCTACATCCGCCACATCCTGAAATCCGTTCGCACGATCGCCATGCTTGGTGCATCGCCGAACGACGCGCGGCCGAGCCACGGCGTGATGGGTTTCCTGCTCGGCAAGGGCTACCACGTCATTCCGGTCAACCCGGGCCATGCCGGCAAAACCATCCTCGGGCAGACCGTCTATGCCCATCTCGCCGATATTCCCGAACCGATCGATATGGTCGATGTCTTCCGGGCCGCGAACCAGTTGGGTGCGGTGGTGGACGAGGTTTTGGCCCTTCGTCCTCTGCCATCCGTGCTCTGGGGCCAGTTCACGGTGCGC
The DNA here is from genome assembly GCF_052438155.1 of Shinella sp. NCBI lineage: Bacteria > Pseudomonadati > Pseudomonadota > Alphaproteobacteria > Hyphomicrobiales > Rhizobiaceae > Shinella > Shinella sp. Next base: position 451,785 of record NZ_JBQVPI010000002.1, read on the forward strand.
GACGATGCCGCTGCCGCCCGTGCGGAAGCCGCCGGCCTCCAGGTCGTCATGGATCGCTGCCCGGTAACGGAATATCCGGTATTGATGCTCAAGGCGTCCTGACGGTCGTCAAACATTGACTTCACGTTGCGTTACCCCAATTCTCCCGCGAGAAACGGGAAAGCATCATGAATCACGATTCCTATCCGGACTACTACATCGCCGACATCCTGCGTTCGACGAAGGTCATCGCGCTTGTTGGCGCCTCGCCGAACCCGGAGCGCCCGAGCTATCGGGTCATGGCTTTCCTGCTGCGCAAGGGGTACCGCGTCATTCCGGTCAATCCCGGCCAGGTCGGCAAGGAAATCCTCGGCCAGCCCGTCGTCGGGCGCCTTGCCGATATCGTCGAGCCGGTCGATATGATCGACGTTTTTCGCGCGGCAGATGCGTTGCCGTCAGTCGTCGAGGAGGCGCTGGCGCTCAGCCCCTTGCCAAAGGCGATATGGGGGCAGCTCTCCGTGCGTCACGATGCGGCCGCCGCAACGGCGGAGGCGGCAGGCGTCAAGGTGGTGATGGATCGCTGCCCGGCCATCGAATATCCGCGCCTCGTCGCGTGAAGTTTTCCGGCGTGCAAGACGGATTGTCGCTGCTGCCCTTTTCCAGAAAATCTTTCTTTGACCGGCTCTTATCGCTCTGAAATAGTGCGCCGACTTTAGCCAGGGAGGCCATTTCATGACGAAGAACAAACCCGGATTTTCCACGCTCGCCGTCCACGCCGGCGCACAGCCGGACCCGACGACCGGTGCGCGCGCGACGCCGATCTACCAGACCACCAGCTTCGTTTTCAACGACACGGACCACGCCGCCTCGCTGTTCGGCCTGCAGGCTTTCGGCAATATCTATACCCGCATCATGAACCCGACGCAGGCCGTGCTCGAAGAGCGCGTCGCGGCGCTGGAAGGCGGCACGGCAGCACTCGCCGTCGCCTCCGGCCATGCCGCGCAGCTCCTGGTCTTCCACACGATCATGCGTCCGGGCGACAATTTCATTTCGGCCCGCCAGCTCTATGGCGGCTCGATCAACCAGTTCGGCAATGCCTTCAAGAGTTTCGACTGGCAGGTGCGCTGGGCCGATACCAGTGACCTTTCCTCCTTCGAAAGCCAGATCGACGACCGGACCAAGGCGATCTTCATCGAGAGCCTGGCCAATCCCGGCGGCACCTTCGTCGACATTGCCGGCATTGCCGAAGTGGCGCACCGCCACGGCCTGCCGCTGATCGTCGACAACACGATGGCGACGCCCTATCTCGTTCGCCCGCTGGAGCACGGCGCCGATATCGTCGTGCATTCGCTGACCAAGTTCATGGGCGGCCATGGCAATTCCATGGGTGGCGTCATCGTCGATGGCGGCACGTTCGATTGGACGGCTTCCGGCAAGTACCCCGCGCTGTCCGAGCCGCGGCCGGAATATGGCGGCGTGGTGCTGCATGCGACCTTCGGCAATTTCGCCTTCGCCATCGCCTGCCGCGTGCTTGGCCTGCGTGACTTCGGCCCCGCCATTTCGCCCTTCAATGCCTTCCAGATCCTGACCGGTATCGAGACCCTGCCGCTCAGGATGCAGCGCCATTGCGACAATGCATTCGCCGTCGCCAAGTGGTTGAAGAACCATGAAAAGATCTCCTGGGTCACCTATGCCGGCCTCGACGACGATCCGAACCACGCCCAGCAGCAGCGCTATTCGCCGAAGGGCGCGGGCGCCGTCTTTACCTTCGGCCTGAAGGGCGGCTACGAATCGGGCAAGCGCTTCGTCGAAGGGCTGGAAATGTTGTCGCACCTGGCCAATATCGGCGACACGCGCTCGCTGGTCATCCACCCGGCGTCTACGACCCATCGCCAGCTCACCGAGGAGCAGCAGGTGGCGGCCGGTGCAGGCCCGGATGTCGTGCGGCTGTCGATCGGCATCGAAGACGTCGCCGACATCATCGCCGATATCGAACAGGCGCTGGCCAAGGCCTGATCCTTCCCGGGCGGTCGTAGCGGCCGCCCGTTTTCCCTTCATTGAACGGACAAAATCATGAGCAAGGCGCAACCCTTCGACATTGCCGGCATCGAACCCGAAGTGGGCAAACCGGCCGCGGACCGGCTGATTTCCGGCGATCCGATCTTCACCAGCTGGAACATCGAGGAGGCCGAGGGCGGCATCTATTCCGGCATCTGGCAGTCGACGCCCGGCAAATGGCGCATTCAGTATGACGAGTGGGAGTATTTCCACATCCTCGAAGGCCATTCGATCGTCACCTCCGACGAGGGCGAGGTCTTCTCCCTCAAGGCCGGCGACCGTCTGATCCTGAGACCCGGCTTCAAGGGAAGCTGGGAAGTCGTTGAAACGACTCGCAAGGATTACGTCATCCGTCTCTAGGACGTCGCCGACAAGGCTTTTGCCAGCCCGGGCAGTGCGCACCGGTCCTGTTCGGGGGCTAGGGCGCCGCCTGTAGCGGGAAAAAATTGGCCAGAAACGTCGCGATGCCCAGCGTCCCGGCGAGCGCGAAGCATGTGAAGCCGTAGGTGTCAAAAGGCTGCTTCAGCCGCATTCGGCTGCGGCCTGAACTGGCTTGGTAGAGTAGGAAGCCAGTCAAAAAGACCAGGGCGACGGTTACGCCGGCATGTGGTTGATGGCTGAAGAGACCCACGCGGCCGAGGACGGTGAGGGGCACCGGAACGCCGATGGCGAAGCCCAACAGCATGCTGCCGGTCCCTGATGATTTCGTACCGGACGGTGCCCGATAGAAGCGTGCCACGCCGCCGCCCACCGACGTCAGAATAACCAGGCAGAGGTGCGGAAAAGAAAGGCCCCACGCCAAACTGTCTTCGCGTGTGGATGTCGTGAACAAGACCCAGAGGGCAACGTTGGCGGCTACGAGTGCCAAGAAGGTCCGCTCATCGCCACGCGACCTCAGAAAGCCGGAGGCAAGCGTGGCGATGGGGACGAATAGATAGACCGCGACGAAGACAGTACCGATAATGACGATATTGTCGCCGTGTGCCACTCAGCGCCTCACCATTCCAACTCTAGCGTCTCGAGCCCGTGGAAATGGTAGACATCCTTGACCACGGGCTTTTTCGCGATCTTCAGCCCCGGCAGGCGCTGGAAGAGGATCGGCAGCGCGATGTTCAGCTCCAGCCGGGCAAGCGGCGCGCCGATGCAGAAATGGATGCCGGCACCGAAGGAGAGGTTGGCACCCTCGTTGCGATCCGGCTTGAAGACGAGCGGATCGGAAAACTTCTTCGGATCGAGATTGGCGGCGGCGAGGATCATCGCCACCTTGTCGCCACGCCGGAACTGGATGCCGTCGAGTTCGACGTCCTCCAGCGCGAAACGATCGAAGATATGCACCGGCGCGGAAATGCGCAGGCATTCCTCCACCGTGCGTTCCGTCGTCTTTTCATCGGCAAAGAGCAAAGCCGGGTCGGCATTGTTTTCGAGAATGGTGCGCACGGCATTGCCGATCTGGTGCACCGTCGCCTCGTGCCCGGCATTGAGCAGCACGATGGTGGTGGAGATCAGCTCATCCTCGGTGAGGAGCTGGCCGCGGTGCTCCGTGTGCACCATGTGCGAGAGCAGGTCGTCGCGCGGCTCCGCCCGGCGCTCGGCGATCACGCTGCGCATATAGTCGGAAAATTCCTGCGCCGCCTTGTCGGCGTTGCGTTCGTCCTGCTGCGTGCGGCCGAACATATACATGCGCACATAGGCATGCGACCATTTCAGCAGCTGCGGCCCCATCTCGTCCGGAATGCCGATCATGCGGGCAATCATCGTCACCGGCAGGATATCCGCGAAGGCAGACAGCAGCTCGACATTGCCGTCCTTCTCGAACCGGTCAATCGCCTGGTGGCAGAGGTCGGTGATTTCCGGCGTCAGCCGGTCGATTATGCGCGAGACGAAGGCGCGGTTGACGAGCGTGCGCAGCCGCGTGTGTTCCGGCGGTTCCAGCTCCAGCAGCGACCAGGCTTCCGCCGCATCGAAATGCGCAAGATGCGCCTGCGGCTCGGGCATGCCGAGTTCTTCGCGCGTCGCCACATGCAGGATCTGCCGGCCAAAGCGGCGGTCGCGCATCAGGCCGTTCACATGGTCGTAGCCGGTGAAATACCACATCTTCTGCTCTTCCCACCAGAAGGTGGGACAGTGCGCATGCAGCGCCGCATAGACCGGGTTCGGATCGCGGTAGAAATCAGGATTGCGGCCGTCGAGGGAGACGCGGCGGCTCGCGGGATCGATGGAGAGGAAGGGAAAATCTGTCGTCGTCATGGAGATGACCTAGCGGATTTCGTCGCGCCGTGAAAGCGCGACGATCTCGTGGTCAACAGCCGCATCATTTTCCGATGGCGATACCTTCACGGCGCGGATCGGCGGCCCCCTTGAGGCCATCTGCGGAAAGTTCGATGGCGTGCAGGCCCGAATTCATCTCGCCCACCTTCACCTCGTAGCCGAGGGCCTTCAGCGGTTCGGCGAGTTTTTCGGCGTCTGTGCCGGCTTCGAGGTCGTAGGGGCCGAAACGGTTGATGAGGTGCGGCATGGCGACGATCTGGCCGACATCCATGCCCCAGTCGATATGGGCGATCAGTGCCTGCGCGACATAGCCGATGATCTGGCTGCCGCCGGGCGAGCCGATGGCCAAAAGCGGTTTGCCGTCCTTCAGCACGATCGTCGGCGACATGGAGGAGCGCGGGCGTTTTCCCGGCTCGACGCGATTGGCAACGGGCACGCCGTCGTCATGGGTCTTGAAGGAGAAGTCGGTGAGTTCGTTGTTGAGCAGGAAACCACCGGTCATCAGCCGTGAGCCAAAACCGTTTTCGATGGTCGTGGTCATCGAGACGACGTTGCCTTGCCTGTCGACGATGACGAAATGGCTGGTGGAGGGCAGTTCGATGGCCGCGTCGCGACCAAAGTTGAAGGCGTGGTCCCATTCCGGTTTGCCTGATGTCACCGCGTCGTCGCCAAGCGCCTTGTCGCCGTCGAGCAGCTTGGCGCGTTCGCCGAGATAGGTTTTGTCGATAAGCCCCTTGACCGGGATGGGCATGAAATCCGTGTCGGCGAGGTAGCGTTCGCGGTCGGCGAAGGCCAGGCGCTGGGCGTCGCCGATCAGCCGCCAGCTTTCCGGATTGTCCTTGCCGAGCGCCTTCAGGTCGAAATTCTCCAGCATGCCGAGCATCTGGCCGATGGCAACCGCACCGGAGGAGGGCGGTCCCATGCCGCACACGTCGAGCGCGCGATAGTCGATGCAGACCGGGCGGCGTTCCTCGACGCGGTAATTGGCGAGGTCGGCGAGCGAAAGCACACCGGCATTCTTGCCGGACATGCGCACCGTATCGACGATCGCATCGGCAATCGGGCCGGTGTAGAACGCCGATGCCCCGTCTTGCGCGATTGCAGAGAGCGTTTCGGCATAGGCGGGGTTCTTGAGGACGGTGCCGGCCTTCAATGGCGCGCCGTCGGCGCCGAAGAAATAGGAGGTCGTCGTTTCGAAAGTCTTCAGCTTGTCGCCTTCCGCGGCGATCAGTGTGGCAAGGCGCGGCGAGACGGCAAAACCATCGCGGGCAAGCCCTTCTGCCGATGCGAAGAGGTTTTTCCACTCCTTGCGGCCCCAGCGGTTGTGCGCCTCCTGCATCAGCATGACGGTGCCGGGCGTGCCGACCGAACGCCCGCCGACGACGGCATCGAAGAATTTGAGGGGCTGGCCCGTCTCATCCAGGAAGAGTTTCGGTGTCGCCTCCATCGGCGCGGTTTCGCGACCATCGAGTGTCGTGATGCGCTTGGCGCCGGCATCGTAATAGAGAAGGAAGGCCCCGCCGCCGAGGCCGGAGGATTGCGGCTCAACGAGGCCGAGCACGGTCTGGACGGCAATCATTGCGTCGATCGCGCTGCCGCCTTCGGCAAGGACCTTTTCGCCGGCCGCCGCCGCCAGCGGATGGGCGGCGGCCACCATATGCTCCTTCGCCGTCACGACTTTGGCGGCGGCGAGGCCGGTCGCGCGCTCGGGCGCCACGCTATCCGAGGCCTGCTGGGCTGAAGCGCCTGTCGCGGTCAGGAAAACAAGCCCGAGGGCTGCAAGAGTTCGTATTGTCATGGTTGCCTCCGATAGGTGGAGAATATAGTGCGGGCATTCGAAAACGGCAGATGCGGGGCAGTGTGGGATTCACGCTTTCTTTACCTTGCGGACAGCGCGGTTGTGGAAATCATGGCTCCACGTCGCACCGATTAACCGCATTCTGGCATAGAGCGCCGCAAAACGCGCGTCCGTCTTGAAGTCCGCTACCCTGACACTCTATGTAGGGAAGATGAAACTTGCTGATTCCCAACGCTTGGCGAAGGGGTTCAGGGCCACACCGATGAAGGATTGATATGAGAAATCCCGTAGATACCGCCATGGCTCTGGTGCCGATGGTCGTGGAGCAGACCAACCGCGGCGAGCGTTCCTACGACATTTATTCGCGTCTCCTCAAGGAACGTATCATCTTCCTGACGGGTCCCGTCGAAGATCACATCGCGACACTCGTCTGCGCGCAGTTGCTTTTCCTCGAGGCCGAAAACCCGAAGAAGGAAATCGCGCTCTACATCAACTCGCCGGGCGGCGTGGTTACGTCGGGCATGGCGATTTATGACACGATGCAGTTCATCAAGCCGGCCGTATCGACGCTCTGCATCGGTCAGGCCGCATCGATGGGCTCGCTGCTGCTCGCCGCCGGCCACAAGGACATGCGCTTTGCCACGCCGAACGCCCGCATCATGGTGCACCAGCCGTCCGGCGGGTTCTCCGGCCAGGCGTCCGACATCGAGCGCCATGCCCGCGACATCCTCAAGATGAAGCGCAAGCTGAACGAGATTTACGTCAAGCATTGCGGACGCACCTACGAGGAAGTCGAGCAGACGCTGGATCGCGATCATTTCATGAGCGCGGACGAGGCGAAGGACTGGGGTCTGGTGGACCGCGTCATCACGAGCCGCGAGGCGATCGAGAGTGCCGAGGGGGCGTAAGTATCGACGCTCGATGCAACGCTGCGGAATTCCATGACGCTCGACGAATACAACGCCTTCTGCGCTTCGCTCCCTGCCACGTCACATGTCGTGCAATGGGGCGGGGCGCATGTCTGGAAGGTTGGCGACAAGGTTTTCGCCATCGCCGGGTGGAGCGAGGCGGACCTGCCTGGGGTCACCTTCAAGGTGTCCGAGCTGGCATTCGATATCCTGCGCGAGCAGCCGGGATGCCGTCCGGCACCCTATCTCGCCTCGCGCGGCATGAAGTGGATTCAGCGGCAAACGGGCGAATCAGTGGACGACGCGGCCTTGTGTGACTATCTAAGGGAAAGTCACGGTTTGGTTGCGGCCAAGTTGACGCGCAAGGCGCGCGCGGATCTTGGCTTAAAGCGCGAATGAACGCAATCGTGTGATTTGTAATGATCGTGGGGCTTTATCAGCGCCATAAAGCCGGTAATATTGGCCGTTAATGCTATGTTGATTTGTCACAGTCTAGCATTCGGTGTTTAAGCGGGGAATGCGTTGCGACCGGTTCACGGGCTTGATCCCGGTCCGGTCAGTGCCCCTGGAGCCTTTGAAGGGCGCGAAAGCGTTACCTGTAAGGGCGGTTTGAGTGGTCCGGCCATCTTCCGGGAGATGAGCGGCGTGCTGGAAGGAAAGTGATATGAGCAAGGTCAGCGGCAGCAACGGCGGCGACTCCAAGAATACCCTGTATTGCTCTTTCTGCGGAAAGAGCCAGCACGAAGTCCGGAAACTCATCGCCGGACCGACCGTATTCATCTGCGATGAATGCGTCGAATTGTGCATGGACATCATCCGCGAAGAGAACAAGACCTCGATGGTCAAGTCCCGTGACGGCGTTCCCACGCCCCAGGACATCATCAAGGTCCTCGACGAATATGTCATCGGCCAGCAGCAGGCGAAACGCATCCTGTCGGTCGCGGTGCACAACCACTACAAGCGCCTGGCGCATTCCGCCAAGGGCTCGGACGTGGAACTGGCGAAGTCGAACATCATGCTGGTCGGCCCGACCGGCTGCGGCAAGACCTATCTTGCGCAGACGCTCGCCCGCATCATCGATGTGCCCTTCACCATGGCCGACGCCACGACGCTGACCGAAGCCGGTTACGTCGGCGAAGACGTCGAAAACATCATCCTGAAGCTCCTGCAGTCGGCCGACTACAATGTCGAGCGTGCGCAGCGCGGCATCGTCTATATCGACGAAGTCGACAAGATCTCGCGCAAGTCCGACAACCCGTCCATCACCCGAGACGTATCGGGCGAGGGCGTGCAGCAGGCGCTGCTGAAGATCATGGAAGGCACGGTCGCTTCGGTTCCCCCGCAGGGTGGACGCAAGCACCCGCAGCAGGAATTCCTGCAGGTCGACACGACGAACATCCTGTTCATCTGCGGCGGTGCCTTTGCCGGCCTCGACAAGATCATCTCGGCGCGCGGCGAAAAGACCTCGATCGGTTTTGGCGCACAGGTTCGTTCGCCCGAAGATCGCCGCGTCGGCGAAGTCCTGCGCGAACTGGAGCCGGAAGATCTGGTGAAGTTCGGCCTCATCCCGGAATTCATCGGCCGTCTGCCGGTTCTGGCGACGCTGGAAGACCTCGACGAGGACGCGCTGATCCAGATCCTGTCCGAGCCGAAGAACGCGTTGATCAAGCAGTACCAGCGCCTGTTCGAGATGGAAGACGTCGAACTGACCTTCCACGAAGACGCGCTGCGCGAGATCGCCAAGCGTGCCATCGTCCGCAAGACCGGCGCGCGCGGCCTGCGCTCGATCATGGAGAAGATCCTGCTCGACACGATGTTCGAGCTTCCGACGCTCGAAGGCGTGCGCGAAGTCGTCATCTCGGACGAAGTGGTCAAGGGCTCTGCCCGTCCGCTGTACATCTACTCGGAGCGCTCCGACGAGAAGGCCAACGTCTCGGCCTGATCGTGCCTCCCATGTCGCTTCAGGAAGGACCCGCCCCGGCGGGTCTTTTCGTTTGTGGTCAAACTCGCGACATTTCGTGACTGGCCGCTTGCCGACGGACGGGGCATGATGCCGGACCTGCCATGTATGTAAGACGTTGCGAAACGATGCGTGGCGGGCGAAGATGGAAGACTTCGATTCTGTTTTGCGTATGCTCCGACGACATGCCGGGGGAAGGCCGCAAGTTCCGCAACAGCGCGGAAGACTACACTTCCTTCCGTTGGTTCGTCTGGCCCGATACGGGGTGGGGCACTCCGTTGCCGGGCTTGAAAAAGTGTTAACCGCACGCCACTTGTGGATGGAAAAGATCGCCGGCCCGTTATGCTTTTAGCGCCGACAGGACCGGTTCCCGGAAACGGGACATTTGAAAGGAAATGACATGACGAAAAAGACGTCTGCGCCGCACGATTCCACGGCCTTCCCGGTCCTGCCCCTGCGCGACATCGTGGTGTTCCCGCATATGATCGTTCCGTTGTTCGTCGGCCGCGAGAAGTCGATCCGCGCGCTCGAGGAAGTCATGGGCACCGACAAGCAGATCATGCTTGCGACCCAGATCAATGCTTCCGACGACGACCCGGAAACCGACGCCATCTATCGCATCGGCACCGTCGCCAATGTTCTCCAGCTCCTGAAGCTGCCCGACGGCACCGTCAAGGTGCTGGTCGAAGGCCGCGCGCGTGCCGAGATCGACGGCTACACCGAACGTGAAGAGTTCTACGAGGCGCTGGCCCATGTGGTGGCCGAGCCTGAGGAGGACCCGGTCGAGATCGAGGCGCTGTCGCGCTCCGTGGTCTCCGAGTTCGAGAACTATGTGAAGCTCAACAAGAAGATTTCGCCGGAAGTCGTCGGTGCCGCGAGCCAGATCGAGGATTACTCGAAGCTCGCCGACACGGTCGCCTCGCACCTCTCCATCAAGATCGTCGAGAAGCAGGAAATGCTCGAGACGACGAGCGTCAAGCTCAGGCTTGAAAAGGCGCTCGGCTTCATGGAAGGCGAGATCTCGGTTCTGCAGGTCGAAAAGCGCATCCGCTCGCGCGTCAAGCGCCAGATGGAGAAGACCCAGCGCGAGTACTACCTGAACGAACAGATGAAGGCGATCCAGAAGGAACTCGGCGACGGCGAGGACGGCCGCGACGAGATGGCCGAACTGGAAGAGAAGATCGTCAAGGCCAAGCTCTCCAAGGAGGCCCGCGAAAAGGCGGATGCCGAGATGAAGAAGCTGCGCCAGATGAGCCCGATGTCGGCGGAAGCCACCGTCGTGCGCAACTATCTCGACTGGCTGACCGGCATTCCGTGGGGCAAGAAGTCGAAGATCAAGACCGACCTCAACGCCGCGGAAAAGCTCCTCGACGAGGATCATTTCGGTCTCGACAAGGTCAAGGAGCGCATCGTCGAATATCTCGCGGTGCAGGCTCGCTCGGCCAAGATCAAGGGTCCGATCCTGTGCCTCGTCGGTCCTCCGGGCGTCGGCAAGACCTCGCTCGCCAAGTCGATCGCCAAGGCGACCGGCCGCGAATATATCCGCATGGCGCTCGGCGGCGTTCGTGACGAGGCCGAAATCCGCGGTCACCGCCGCACCTATATCGGCTCGATGCCCGGCAAGGTCATCCAGTCGATGAAGAAGGCGAAGAAGTCCAACCCGCTCTTCCTGCTCGACGAGATCGACAAGATGGGCATGGATTTCCGTGGCGACCCGTCGTCTGCCCTGCTCGAGGTGCTCGATCCGGAACAGAACTCGACCTTCATGGACCACTACCTGGAAGTCGAATACGACCTGTCCAGCGTCATGTTCGTGACGACGGCAAACACGCTGAACATCCCGGCGCCCCTGATGGATCGCATGGAAGTGATCCGCATTGCCGGCTACACGGAAGAGGAAAAGCTGGAAATCGCCAAGCGGCACCTGCTGCCCAAGGCGATCCGCGACCACGCGCTGCAGCCGAAGGAATTTTCGGTCACCGACGATGCGCTTATGGCGGTTGTCCAGCAGTACACCCGCGAGGCGGGTGTGCGTAACCTGGAACGTGAACTGATGAAGCTCGCCCGCAAGGCGGTGACCGAGATCATCAAGGGCAAGTCGAAGAGTGTCGAGGTCACGGCGGAGAACGTCCACGACTTCCTCGGCGTTCCGCGCTATCGCCACGGCGAAGCAGAGGGCGAGGACCAGGTCGGTGTCGTCACCGGTCTTGCCTGGACGGAAGTCGGCGGCGTGCTGCTGACCATCGAAGGCGTCAGCCTGCCGGGTGGCAAGGGCCGCATGACGGTGACCGGCAACCTGAAGGACGTGATGAAGGAATCGATTTCGGCGGCGGCGTCCTATGTCCGCTCGCGCGCCGTCGATTTCGGCATCGAGCCGCCGCGCTTCGACAAGACGGACATTCACGTCCACCTTCCCGAAGGTGCGACGCCGAAGGACGGCCCGTCGGCTGGCATCGCCATGGCAACCGCCATCGTCTCCATCATGACCGGCATCCCGGTCTCGAAGGATGTGGCGATGACCGGCGAAGTGACGCTGCGCGGCCGGGTCCTGCCGATCGGCGGCCTGAAGGAAAAGCTGCTTGCAGCGCTTCGCGGCGGCATCAAGAAGGTGCTGATCCCGGAAGAGAACGCCAAGGACCTGGCGGACATTCCGGACAACGTGAAGAACAGCATGGAGATCGTCCCGGTCTCGCGCATGGGCGAGGTCATCAAGCATGCGCTCGTGCGCCGGCCGGAGCCGATCGAGTGGGACGGAACTGCCGAGGCGGCCAAGGTTCCGGCGGTCGAATCGACCGACGATGCCAATGGCGCGATCGCGCATTGAGCCTTAATGCCGGGTAAACAACCCGGCGTTTTGGAGTGAAACTGGAAAAGACCGGCCTTCGTGCCGGTCTTTTTCGTTGAAAAACGTGTGTAAACCCCGGATTCTCAGGGGATTGCGACGAAATTTTCTTGCGAGGCGAAGGCCGATGCGTATTCTGCCCCCCGACTTGTATGAGTCGTTTCAAACCGTAAGAAAGGGGTGGAAACATGAACAAGAATGAACTCGTATCCTCGGTCGCTGAGAAGTCTGGCCTGTCGAAGACGGACGCAGCATCTGCTGTAGACGCCATTTTCGAGACGATCCAGGGCGAACTCAAGAGCGGCGGCGACGTTCGTCTCGTCGGTTTCGGCAATTTCTCCGTGTCGCGCCGTGAAGCTTCGAAGGGCCGCAACCTTTCGACCGGCGCCGAGATCGAGATCCCGGCCCGCAACGTGCCGAAGTTCTCGGCCGGCAAGGGTCTGAAGGACGCCGTTAACAGCTGATCCGCTGCCGCTGCATCCGTCCTTGGGCCGATCCCGGCTTGAGGATGCGTTCGGCATTTAAAAGCCTGCAGTGTCCTTGCGTGTCATGCGCGATACTGTGGGGGAGGGCGGTTACCCACTCCGCCGCCAATCCTGAATTTCAGGGTCGGGGTCCGGTTCGTCCGGGCCCCCTTTTATTTGCGGTACAGGGCCTGTGCCTGTAGTCGAATTGTCATAGGCCTGTAACACGGAAGCCTCAGAACCGCCGGGTTCCTTTTGACCCGGAGGCTTTCATGAAAACCCGTTCGCTCACTGCTGCCCTGGCAGCGGTCCTCGCCGCATCGGTGGCCCCTGCCGCCAGCGCCGAGCCTGTATTCAATCGCATTGCATCCTTCGCCGTTGCCGAGAACCTGCCGGAAGGCAAGGACAAGGCGACGCCAACCTCGGCTGAAATCATTGCCGCATCCGAGGATGGCAACACGCTGGTCTATTCCGACAGCCCGAACAAGGCGATCGGCTTCATCGACATTACCGATGCGAAGGCCCCGAAGGCTGGCGGCACCGTCGCCTTCGAAGGCGAGCCCACCTCGGTAACGATTGCCGGCGGCAAGGCGCTCGTCGCGATCAACACCCGCGAAAGCTTCGTCAAGCCGTCCGGCGTCCTCGCCCAGGTCGACGTGGCCTCGAAGGCCATCGACACGACCTGCGATCTTGGCGGCCAGCCGGATTCGATTGCCCTCAACAAGGACAAGACGATCGCCGCGATCGCCATTGAAAACGAGCGCGACGAAGAGGTCAATGACGGCGCCATCCCGCAGATGCCGGCCGGTGACCTCGTTCTCCTCTCGCTCAAGGACGGCGTCGTCGATTGCGGCTCGATCAAACACGTCACGCTGACCGGCCTTGCCGACGTTGCCGGTGACGACCCGGAGCCGGAATTCGTCGCCTTCAACGGCCTGGACGAGATTGCGCTGACGCTCCAGGAAAACAACTATATCGTCATCATCGACGGCAAGACGGGCGAGGTGAAAAACCACTTCTCTGCCGGCAGCGTCAGCCTTGAAGGCGTCGATACCAAGAAGGACGGTGCCCTCAAGTTCACCGGCGAGATGAAGGACGTCGCCCGCGAGCCCGACGCCGTGAAGTGGCTGGACGACAACCGCTTCGTCGTTGCCAACGAAGGCGACTGGAAGGGCGGCGCGCGCGGCTTCACGATCTTCGACAAGACCGGCAAGGTCGTCTACGAGAACGGCGCCGGCTTCGAGCGCGAGATCGCCAAGATCGGCCACTACCCGGACAAGCGCAACAAGAAGGGCGTCGAGCCGGAAGGCCTGGAAGCCGCCAAGTTCGGTGACGACAACCTGTTCTTCGTGCTCGCCGAGCGTGCCTCCATCGTCGGCGTCTACAAGGACACTGGTGCCGAGCCTGAGCTTCTTCAGCTCCTACCGTCGGGCGTCGGTCCGGAAGGCGCCGTCGCCATTCCGAGCCGCAATCTCTTCGTGACCGCCAACGAAACCGACCTCGTCGAAGACGGCGGCGCCCGTTCGCACGTCATGATCTACGAGCGTGCGGAAGGCGAAGCCGCCTATCCGCAAATCGTCTCCACCGAAAAGGACGGCGAACTGATCGGTTTTGGCGCGCTTTCGGGCCTCGCTCCGGTCAAGGACAAGCCGGGCATGCTCTATGCCGTCAACGATTCCTTCTACGCTTCGCAGCCGACGGTCTTCACGATCGACGCAACCGCCAAGCCGGCGAAGATCGTCGATGCCCTGCGCATCACGCGCAACGGTGCTGCCGCGCAGAAGCTCGACAGCGAAGGCCTGACGCCGGACGGCGAGGGCGGCTTCTGGCTTGCCAATGAAGGCGATGCCGACAAGCTCGTCGGCCATGCCATCATCCATGTGAACAAGAAGGGCGAGATCGAGAAGGAAATCGCCATTCCCGCCGAACTGCGTGCCGGCGAGAAGCGCTTTGGTTTCGAAGGTATCACCAGCGTTGGCGAAGGCGACGACCAGGTTCTCTGGATGGCCATGCAGCGCGAATGGGGTGATGACGAAAAGGGTTTTGTGAAGCTCGTCTCCTACAAGCCGTCGTCGGAAGAGTGGGGCGCCGTGCGCTATCCGCTCGAAAAGACCGAAAGCGGCTGGGTCGGCCTTTCCGAAATCACGGCGAACGGCGACTACGCCTATATCATCGAGCGTGACAACCTGATCGGTCAGGCCGCCAAGCTGAAGAAGCTCTACCGCGTGGCGCTTGCCGACCTGAAGCCGGCCAAGCTCGGCGGTGACCTGCCGGTCGTGAAGAAGGAAGAGGTTCGTGACTTCATTCCCGACCTGAAGGGCGCCACCAACGGCTTCGTCGTCGACAAGGTCGAAGGCTTCACCATCGACGCCGCCGGCAACGGCTTCGTCGTGACCGACAATGACGGCGTTGACGGTTCGTCCGGCGAGACGCTGTTCTTCGGTATCGGCCCGATGAACGCGATGTAAACACCAGAGCGCCGCGCCTCTTTCTCGTGGAAGAGGCGCGGCATCTGGCGGTATGCCAAAATGAAAAGGCCGGGATCTCGCGATCCCGGCCGTCTCTATTTCATAAGGTCGGCGGGCTTAGCCGACAGCTTGCAAAGGACGAACGGGTGCCGCGTCGGCGCCACCCTCGGTCTTGTCTCTTTCCCGCTGCAGCGCGTCGGTCTTCTCGCTGAGACAGCCGATAATGTCCTTGAGCTGCTGCTTCTGTTCCTCGGTGAGGACGTTGAAGATCGCCTCGATCATTTTGTGCTGCGGCTGCTGGGCGGCGGAAATCACCGTCCGGCCGGTATCCGTAATCGAGACGATCTTGGCGCGACGGTCCTTCGGATCCGGCTCGCGCTTGACCAGCTTGTCACGCTCGAGACCATCGATCGCTTCCGTCACCGTGCGGGGGGCGAAACCAAGTGCGCAGGCAATATCCGTCGACCGCTGCGGGCCCTGACATTCCAGAAGAAGCAGGAACTTGCTGCGGGCGAGCGATACACCTTCGTCCATCATGCACTCGTTCACCAGGCGACTGACCTGATGGTAGAGTTTGAACATGCCCTGGGAGATTTCTATCGTACTATTCATGAGGGGAAATATAGGTATTATGAGGGACCATGTCAAATGATTGTGAAGGTTTTCAGATAATTTGATCATAGATATTGAACGATCACTGTAAACGCGAACAGTCAGGCAACGGACGTTTTTCCTGTTCCTTCTCCGGCCTTTTCAGGGAGGATCGATTTCTTTCCTGCATAACCCGGCGGACGTTGCTGCAAGCATTGACCGGCAGGAGGGCTGAGGCGATTGTCCGGCCATGCCTTTCCGCTTCATCCACACCGCAGACCTCCACCTCGATTCACCGCTCACCTCGCTCGCTTTGCGCAACGCCGAGCTCGGCGATCTCGTGCGTGGCGCGACGCGCAAGGCGCTGGAGCGCATCGTTGATCTCGCCATTTCGGAGGAGGTCGAGGCCGTCATCATCGCCGGCGACCTCTATGACGGCTCGCAGACCTCGATGGCGACGGCGCTCTTCCTGATGGGCCAGATGCGCCGGCTGGAGGCGGCCGGCATCCGGGTCTACCTCATTCGCGGCAACCACGATGCGCAGTCGCAGATCACCCGCGAACTGACCTTCCCGCCGAACGTGCACGTCTTCGACGGTCGCGGCAAACCGGTGAAAGCGGGCGCACTCGGCAACGGCCGGGAGATTCACATCCACGGCGTCAGTTTTGCCCAGCCGCATGCACCCACCTCGCTGCTGCCGACCTATCGCGGGCCGGTGGCGGATGCCGTCAATATCGGCCTCATGCACACCAGCCTCGCCGGCGCGAGCAGCCACGATCCCTATGCGCCCACGAGCATCGCCGACCTCTCCGCCCATGGTTTCGACTACTGGGCGCTCGGCCATATCCATCAGCGGCGGGTGCATCTGGAAAAGCCGTGGATCGTCATGCCCGGCAATCCGCAGGGCCGCGACATCAATGAGGGCGGACCGAAAGGCGTGACGCTCGCGACCGTCGCGGAAGACGGCACGATCACCTGCGAGGAGCGCGGGGTTGCCGTCGCGGTGTTCGAGCGACTGACGCTTGATCTTTCCGGCATCGACGATTGGCGCGGCATGCTCGACCGTGCCGAAGCCGTTCTGGCGCGGGCGAGGGAGGCTGCCGCTTGCACGCATCTCGTGGCGCGCCTTCTCCTGACCGGTGCCACGCCGCTTGCCTGGCGCCTGCGCCGTGATGAGGATCTGTTGCTGGGCGAATTGCAGAACCTCTCCGCCTCGCTTGGCGAATGCTGGATCGAGGCGGTGGAACTTGCCGTTTCCTTGCCGCTGGCGACGAGCAATGCCGATGCGGGACCGGTCACCGAGCTTTCGCGCCTGATGCATGAGGATGTGGTGCAGAGCCACGCGTTTCGCGAGGAACTGCGCGAGACCGTGACCGACCTCCTGCGCCAGCTGCCGAAGGAAGCCCGTAGCCTGCTGGCAGCTGATGAGATGGCGGAGGAGGCGTTGCTCTCCGATCTCGCCCTCCAGGGCTCCGATGCCGTGCTTGCCCGCCTTGGCGGCGACGGCGAGAGGACGTAGACGCCATGCGCCTCGATCGCCTCGACCTCGTCCGCTATGGAAAATTCACCGACCGCAGCCTCGATTTCGGCTCGGTGCGGCCGGGCAAGCCGGATTTCCACCTCGTGCATGGCCCCAACGAGGCCGGCAAGTCGACGCTGTTCTCCGCCTATCTCGACCTGCTCTTCGGCATCGAAAAATCGAGTGCCTACGGCTTCCTGCATCCGTATTCGCTGATGCGCGTCGGCGGCCGGCTTTGCATCGGCGGCGAGCATCACGACGCCTATCGCCTCAAACGCAACCAGGCTTCGCTCGTTTCCATCGATGACCGCCCGCTGCCTGACACGCTTTTCGCCTCGGTGCTCGGCGGCATGGACCGCAATGCCTACCGCACGATGTTCTCGCTGGACGACGAGAGCATCGAAAAGGGCGGCGAGGACATCCTGAAGAGCGAGGGTGAACTCGGCTCGATGCTGTTCTCCGCCAGCTCCGGCCTTTCCGACATGACCTCGGGGCTCGCCGCGCTGAAGCTGGAGGCCGACGACTTCTATCGCCCCTCCGGGCGCAAGCACGGTCTTTCCGCACTGAAGGCCGAAATTGAGGCGCTGGCAGCGGAGCGCAAGGCCTTGGACGTGGCCGCTCGCGACTACGGCATTCTGGTGCGCGAACGCGACGCCGCAGCCCACCGGCATGAGGAAGCGACCGCCGCCCGTTCCGGCATGCGCGCTGCCCTCGCGCAGGTGGAGCGCAGCCTCTCCGCGCTGCCCTACCTTCGGCGCTTGCGTGCCCTGCGGGCGGAACTTGGGGCCTTCGATCTGGGCGATTCCCCGCCGATGAACTGGCGCGGGCTCTCGGGCGAACTGGCGCGCGAGGAGGCCGAAATCGCGGCACGCGGCGCGCGGGTCGAGGCCGAGCGCGAGCGCCATGTCGGGGAGCGAGCGGCGCTTTCCGAAGACGATGGGGTCCTCGCGGCCGAGGCGGACATTGCGGCTCTTGCCGGCTCCGCTCTCGAAGCCCGCTTCCGGACCGCGGCGATGGACCTGTCCTCCCGTGAAGCAGAGCGCGACCGCGTCGTCGCGACGATCGGTGCGGGCATCGCCACGCTCGGCCTTTCGCCCGATGCCGATCCCGCGGAAACCTTGCTCCCGCCCGGCCTCGGCGAAAAACTCACAGCGCTCCTGTTGCGGCGCACGGCGCTTGTCGAACGCTCCGAAGCAGCCCTTCGGGAACGTGCCGAAGCGGAAAAGGCGCTGGCTACCACCGGAAGCAAGGCCGGCGCGGTTTCGGAGGAGGATGCGGGCAGCGAAGAGGAGCTTGTGTCCACCCTCGGCGCGGTCCTGCGTGCCGCCCGTTCCGGCGACCTCCTGGCACGCCTGCGCGAAGCCCGCCGCCTCGTCGCCCTTGCACGGCAGGAGGCGGACGGCGCGATGGCGCGCCTTGCGCCCTGGTCCGGCACCGCAGCGGCGCTGGAAGGCCTGTCAGTCCCGGCAGCGACGGAACTGGAAACTCTTCGCAAGCGGTACGACCTGGCCGCCGAGGCCATGCGTCGGCAGCAAGAACAGGTCACGGCGCTTGAGCTTGATGCCACGTCCAGCAGAACCATGCTCACGGCTCTTCAACAGGAGACCGGACTGGTTGGGCAGGATGCCGCTGGACAACTGCGCTCGGAGCGCGAGTCGAAATGGCAGCTGCACCTGACACAGCTTGATCGAGGGACTGCGGAGGTCTTCGAGGAAAGCATGCGTCGGGATGACCATGCCAGAGATGCTCTCCTTCGCAATGCCGATCGCCTTTCGGAGGTGCGTATCCTCGAACGCACCGTAGCGGAGGGCGCTGCGCGCATCCATGCGTTGGGTGGCGACGTCGCGCGGCTGGAGCAGGTGAGGGCGGAAATCGATACAGAGGTGTCTTCGCTGGCCGGCCGCTTCGGCCTGCCGACGGAAACACCGCTCGCGGAGACGACCGCCTGGTTCGAGCGGCGGTCAACGACGCTGGAGACGCTTGGCGACCTTGCGCGGCAGAAGATCGACACCGATCTGGTCGAGGCGGAGGCGCGCGCCTTGCTCACCCGGCTCCATACGCTCCTTGGCAGCAAGTCCGACGGGGATGCGGCGCTCGACGAAACATTGTTCGTTGCCGAGGATCGTTTGGAGGCCATGAAGGCGGCGCGCGCGCAGCGGCTTGCCGCTGCCGAGCATCTGGCCCGCGCAAAGGCGGACGTGGAAACGCGCCGAAAGGCCGCAGAGGAGGCTGCCTCGGCACTCGCAGCGTGGCAGGAGGCCTGGGACAGGGCGATTGCCGGCAGTTGGCTTGCAACCGAGAAGGCGCCCGCCGAGTTGGAGCGTCTGGCATCGCTTCTTCCGACCTTGCAGACGCTTGCCCAGAATGTCGAGCGGCGGCGTGACTTCGACCACCGCATCGCCGGAATGCGCCGCGACCAGCAGGAATATGGCAGCCAAGCGCGCCGCCTTGCCGAACGCCTTTCCGAACCGTTCAATGCCGAAGACCCGCTGTCCACCGTTGCGGCCCTCGCGCAGCGGCTCGCCGCCGCCAAGATAGTCCACGAGCGGCGTGAAGCGGTCGACAAAACACTGGCGCGACTTGACGAGGAGGAGAGGGCGCTGGACGAGCGCCGGGCCGTCCTGACCTCGCGGCTTGCGGAAATCTTCGCCTTCCTCGGTTGCGATAGTCTCGCGGAGGCCGATCTCCTGCTTGAAGCCTATCGCAAGCGGGACGATGTTCTCGGACGCATCGAGGACGCGGCGCGCGATCTGGTGCAGCAGATGCGCGCTGAAACTGTGGACGAGGCCGAGGCGCTGCTTTCGGCGGTCGACGATGATCAACTGGCGGCGGAGAGGGCGGACCTCTCGACGCGGCTGGAAGACCTCGACCGTGCTGTCGAGGAGCAGCATCTGGCCCGGGCGCGGGCACAGGAGGCCCTGTCGCGGGTTGCCGGCAGCGATGAGGCGGCGGTGCTGGAGGAGCGGCGGCGCACGGCGCTGATCGAGCTTGCGGAAAAGTCGCGGCGGTATCTGGCGACACGCGCCGGCATCCTGGCTGCGGAGCAGGCCTTGCGGCTCTACCGCGAGCGCCATCGCAGCGCCATGATGGAGCGGGCCTCGAAGACGTTCCGCGATATTACCGGCGGCGAATATGCCGGCCTTTCGACGGTGCTGGAAAAGGACGGCGAGTATCTCGTCGTCAATGCCGCGTCCGGCGGCTCGAAGCTCGCCAAGGATCTTTCCAAGGGCACGCGTTTCCAGCTCTATCTGGCGCTGCGCGTCGCCGGTTATCATGAGATTGCCGCCAGCCGCGAGATCGCGCCCTTCATCGCCGATGACATCATGGAGACCTTCGACGATCGCCGTGCACTGAATGCGCTGCGGGTGATGGGCGAGATGGCGAAGGGCGGGCAGGTGATCTACCTGACGCACCACCAGCATCTGCGCGATCTTGCGCTGGAAGCCTGCCCGGACGTCACGCTGCATGAATTGTGAGGGCTGGAACGTTTGGTTTCCCGGGCAAGCGTTATCGCCCGGAACTTGACTCGCCGGGCGGTAAGTGGTTCTTGGCGCACCATCTGCACCGCCGCGAATCCTGCTTCGCGTGGCGCTCCGCCTTTGTAAAACGGACAGGCATGACGATGAGGACCGGGAAAGAGGCGAGCATGTGGGAGCGGGGTTTTGCACCCGTCGGCTTCCTCGTGCTGCTCGTTACCCTGTTCCTCTCGCAATTCTCCCTGCCGGACACGACACGCGCAGCCGGTCACCCGGATCGTGCGGCCGCCGAAGGCGGCGTTGCACCGTCACCGCTGTCTGCTGCCGACGATCTTTGGTTTCCGGCAAGCGGCCATGCCGAGCGGCGAACCGCCAAGGCGAAGGCCGGCCTGCCGGAAGGCGATTCCGGTGGAAAAGCGCTCGTTGCCGGCGCCGGAGCGCTGCTTTACCCCTTTGAAACTGCCTTGGCTGAGGCCTTTTCTTCTGCCGACGATGTAGCGCCGGCGCGATCCGGCCCCGCATCCTTCCGCAGCCGCGCGCCTCCGGCTCTCGCTGTCTGAGGCCTTGTGGCGCTTCGGCGCCGCGCCATTCGATTGAAATTCCGATCCCACGGACGGCGCCGGCAAACCTGCCGCGCCTTTCCGGCAGTTAAGTGGAACAACCCCATGAAAACCTCCAAATGGGCATTGTTTGTCTCCGGCCTCATCATCCTCTTCGGGGTGTTTGCGGCGGTGCCCAACGTGCTGACGCCTGAGCAGCAGGCGAAATACGGGCGCTATCTGCCCGCCAACCCGGTCACCCTCGGCCTCGACCTGAAGGGTGGTTCGCACCTCGTGCTCCAGGTGGATTCTGCAGCGCTACGCAAGGCGCGCATGGATTCGCTGCTCAACGACACACGCGCCATCCTGCGCACGGCAGGTGAACGTGCCTCGGCGGCGCGCCTCGCCGGCACGACGCTGACGGTGACGCTGCCCGACCAGGCCGCATTCGACAAAGTTCTGCCGGAAGTGCGCAAGCTCGCGGCGCCGACCACCACACTCGGCTTCAGCGGCGGCTCTTCCGATATCGACGTCGCCACCAGCGGCCTCGTGATCAGCGTCACGCTGACGGAAGCCGGCGTCAACGAACGCATGTCGGCCGCCGTCGAGCAGAGCCTTGAAATCATCCGCCGCCGCGTCGACCAGGTCGGCGTGGCCGAGCCGCTTATCCAGCGCGTCGGCGGCGACCGCATCCTCGTGCAGCTGCCGGGCCTTCAGGATCCGACGCGCCTGCGCCAGCTGCTCGGTTCGACCGCGCAGATGAGCTTCCACATGGTCGACCAGACGGTGGATCCGAACAGCGTTCCCCCGCGCGGCGTGATGATCCTGCCGGGTGCCAACGATCCCGGCAAATACGCCGTCGAAGAGCGCGTCGCGATCTCGGGCGACCGTCTTGCCGATGCCAAGGCCGGCTTCGACCAGCGCACGAACGAGGCAATCGTTTCGTTCAGCTTCGATTCCACCGGCGCGCGGCAGTTCGCGGAAATCACCCAGGCCAATGTCGGAAAACCCTTCGCCATCGTTCTCGACGGCAAGGTGCTGACGGCACCGGTCATCCGTGAGCCGATCATCGGCGGCCAGGGCCAGATCTCCGGCAACTTCAACCCGCAGGAAGCGACCGTGCTTTCGGCGCTGCTGCGCTCCGGCGCGTTGCCGGCACCGCTCACCATCATCGAAGAGCGTACCGTCGGCCCGAACCTCGGTTCGGACTCGATCCGCATGGGCCTCTACACCGGCTTTGCCGGCCTCCTCGCCGTCGTCGTGCTGATGCAGGTGCTTTACGGCTCCTGGGGCCTCATCGCCAATCTCGGCCTCGTGCTGCACACGATCCTGACGATCGGCCTGCTCGGCCTGCTCGGCTCCACGCTCACCTTGCCCGGTATCGCCGGTATCATTCTCGGCATCGGCATGGCGGTGGACGCCAACATCCTCATCAATGCCCGTATCCGCGAAGAGACGGCGGGCGGGGCAGGTGCCCTGAAGGCGCTCGACGTCGGCTTCAACAAGGCCTACGCCACCATCGTCGACGGCAACATGACGACCATGGTCGGCATGATCCTGCTCTTCATGTTCGGCTCGGGTCCGGTGCGCGGCTTCGCGATCACCATGATCATCGGCCTTGCGATCTCGATGTTCACCTCGATCACCTTCGTGCGCTTCCTGATGCGCGCGGTCGTCAGCCGCCGCAAGATGAAGAAGATCGACATCCATTCGATGTTCGGCCAGGTCTGGAGCATCCCGACCTTCTCCTTCATGCGCGGTCGCTATATCGCAATCGCCATGTCGGCCTTCATTTCGATAAGCTCGATCATCCTGTTCTTCACACCAGGCCTCAACTACGGCATCGACTTCGTCGGCGGTATCCAGGTCGAGGCGACCTCCAAGACGCCCATCAACCTCGCACCGTTGCGCGAGAAGATGGAAGGCCTGAACCTCGGCGAAGTGGCGCTGCAGGAATTCGGCCAGGGCGCGTCCGTGCTCGTGCGCGTCCAGCGCCAGCCGGGCGGCGACGAGGTGCAGACCGCAGCCCTCCAGAAGATCCGCGACGGCGTTGCCGAAGTGATCCCGGACGCGAGCTTCGAGCGCACGGAAGTGGTCGGCCCGACGGTCAGCACGGAGCTTGCACGCTCCGGCTTCCTGGCTGTGGGCCTCGGCATGCTGGCGATCCTGATCTACATCTGGTGGCGTTTCGAATGGCACTTCGCCGTGGGCGCCATTGCGACGCTGATCCTAGACATCACCAAGATGATCGGCTTCTTCTCGCTGATGCAGATCGACTTCAACCTGACGGCCATCGCCGCCGTGCTGACGCTGATCGGCTATTCGGTCAACGACAAGGTGGTGGTGTACGACCGCATGCGCGAGAACATGCGCAAGTACAAGTCGATGCCGTTCTCCGATCTCATCGACCTGTCGATCAACCAGGTGGTCATGCGATGCATCTTCACCTCGGTCGCCGTGGCGGTCTCGCTGCTGCCGATGGCGATCTGGGGCGGCGATACGGTCAAGCCGTTCGCCTGGCCGATGCTGTTCGGCGTCATCGTCGCGACGACTTCGTCGATCTATATCGGCGGTCCAATCCTGCTCTTCCTCAACCGTTATTGGAAGGATCGCGCCGTCGCCACGCCGGGCGCGCCGGCAACGGAAGCGTGAAAACAGAACGGGCGCCCTTGAGGCGCCCGTTTCGTTTCAGGAGAAGCGTGCGGGGCTGAAGGTTTCGGCCCCGATGCCCTCGCGGGCGAGTGGCTCCGGCACGGGACTGCCGGCGAGGAGGGCAGCGGCAAAGCTGCCAAGTGCTGGCGACGTCAGGATGCCGTAGCCGCCCTGGCCGGCGAGCCAGAAGAAGCTCGGCTCGTCCTGCGCGGGGCCGATGACCGGCAGACGATCGGCGGAAAAGCTGCGCATGCCGGCCCAGCTCTTGAAGACACGGCGCACGTTCAGCGTCGTCGCCTCTTCGACATAATGGGCGGCATAGGCAATATCGAGTTCTTCCGGCTGCACGTCCGCCGGCTCGCAGGGCGTCGCATCGGCCGGCGAGGCGAGCAGGCGGCCGCCCTCCGGCTTGAAGTAGAAGATTTCCTCGATCTCGTTAATTTCCGGCAGGCGGCCGGCGTCCACGCCTTCAGGCAGGTCGACGGTGATCGCGGTGCGACGGTGCGGCACGATTCCCACGGGGGCGACGCCGGCAAGGGCTGCGACCGTGTCTGCCCAGCCGCCCGCCGCATTGACCAGAATACCGGCGGCGATCGTCTCCTCGTTCGTCTCGATCAGCCACTTTTCGCCGACGCGCCGGGCGCCGGCAAGCTGGCGGCTTTCCAGGATGTGTGCGCCGTGACGCCGCGCATGGCGGGCATAGGCCTGCAGCAGGGCGTCGACCTCGATGTCCCAATAGTCGGGATCGAAATAGGCCGCGGCGGTGTAGGCGGGGTTCAGAATCGGCGCACGGGCAAGCAGTGCGGCCTCGTCGAGCCATTCCACGGCAACGCCCTGCGCCTTGGCTTGATCGAAGCGCTCGCGCACCAGCGCCTCCTTGCCATGGGTGCCGAAGAGGATGCTGCCGCGAGGGATAAGAAGGGGTACGCTGGCAAAGCCCTCCGGCGGCGTTGCCAGGAAGGCATGGCTGGCGCGGGCAAGCGCATTCACCAGAGGCGCGTTGTCACGCAGCGTGAATTCCGCGGCAGAGCGGCCGGTGCTGTGATAGCCGAGTGCCGGTTCCTGCTCCAGCACGACGACGGAGCGGTGCGGGCTGAGAAAATAGGCAAGCGAAATCCCGGCAATGCCGCCGCCAATGATTGCGATGTCGAACGTCTGCATGGCCGCCTCCCTATGATGGTAAAGCCGTACGAAAGCTTTCAGCATTCTTCAAATTTATAGGGATGAAGGCCGATATCAGCCGGATTGATGTGGCTCGCCCCAGCGCCATGCCGGCACGTCGGCCATGTGCGCGAGGAAAGCGCGTTCCGCCGGATTGAGCGCCGAGCCGGGATTGGTGATGCGGAAGGTTTCGGCGATCGGCAGGTCCTCATAGGGCGGTAGCTGCCAGAGTTCGCCGGCCGTCAAGGCCGCCCCTGTGAGATGCACCGGCAGCATGCCGATGCCGGCATTGGCCACGACCAGCCGCAGCACTTCCTCCACGTTGAAGGCCAGCGCCCGCACCTGCTGGCCGAAGGACCCGACGGCGCGCACGGCCGTCACGGGTCCCATATGCGGCCCGCCGAGAACATCGGCGAGGAAGCTCACATAGGGCTCTCCACGCAGGTCCTGCGGCCGGGCATCCAGCACGCCGAACAGCCGGTGCCCGCGGCCGCAATAGAGCGCGTAGCGTTCGTAGCAGAAGGGCACCCTGTCCAGCCCCTCAGGAATGATGCCATCCGAAAGGCCGAGCGTCGCGACACCGCGCTCCACCGAGCGGATGACGTCCGTCGTCGTCTCGACCGTGACACCCACCGTGACGCGCGGATGCAGCCGGAAGAAATCCGCGATCGCCCGGTCCCAGGCGGGGTTGAGGGCATGGCTGACAGAATGGAGCGTGATGTGTCCAGCAATATCCCCGCCGGAGGGCTCCATCGCCTCGGGGAGACGCACGATCGCCGAGAAAATGTCGTGGCAGAGGGCGTGCAGCCGCTCACCGGCCTCCGTCAGCTCGAAACGGCCGGGGCTGCGATCGATCAGCCGATGGTCGACCGATTGCTCCAGCCGCTTCAGCGCCATGCTGACAGCCGGCTGTTGTAAGAGCAGCCGGTTCGCCGCCCGCGTGATCGAGCCTTCTTCCACCACGACCACGAAGGTGCGCAGGAGGTTCCAGTCGAGATTGTGGGCGAAGCGTTCCAGGCGGTTGATCGGCATGCGTGTAGCTAGGACGGCGGCGCGGTGAAAGGCAAGGGGCGCCGGAAAAGAGCGCGTCATTAATGTGATCCGCGGGTGGTATTTTTCCAGGAACCAAACTTGCAGCCCATGCATTGGGCTCCCCGAACGAAGGGGAAATACGTTATGTGGGAACGGTTTAGCACCAGCGGGCTCGCGGGGGCCCATGTCGATGAGCTGTTGGCAGCCGGCGTGGAAGCGCGCATGGAATTTCGGCCGAGACGCGAGTTCGACCCGTGTCCGTTTCTCGTCTGCCCGGGTGACGCAGACATGGTTTTCCGGTGGCCCGATCGCCTGGCGAAAGGTGGGGACGATACGCAGCCCGACCCGTGAGACCGGAAGAAGCGGAGGCGGCCAGAGCCGCCTCCCGAGACCTTACTTCATCGTGTAGATGTCGATGGAGAAGTACTTGTCGTTGATCTTCTTGTAGGTGCCGTCCTCGCGAATGGCCTTCAGCGCGGCGTTCAGCTTTTCGCGCAGGTCGTTGTCTTCCTGGCGCACGGCAATGCCGACGCCTTCGCCGACGAATTTCGTGTCGGTGATGGGCTCGCCGATCAGTTCGCAGCACGTTTTGCCGTCATCGTTCTTGGTGACCCAGTCGAGCAGCGGGATCATGTCGCCCACCTGCAGGTCGAGGCGGCCGTTGACCATGTCGAGGTTCACTTCGTCCTGTGTCGGATAAAGCTTGATCTCGGAATCCGGATAGACGGCGGCGGCATAGTCAGCCTGCGTCGTGCCGGACTGGGCGCCGATCGTCTTGCCCTTCATGCCTTCCTTGGTGAAGTCGGTGATGCCGGCGCCCTTCGGTGCGGCATGCGTCATGGCGGCAAGATAGTAGGGGTCGGTGAAGTTGACCTGCTTCTTGCGCTCCTCGGTGATGAACATCGAGGCAATGATCATGTCGTATTTCTTGGCGAGGAGGCCGGGAATGATGCCGTCCCAATCCTGCGCGACCACTTCGCATTCAGCCTTCATCTTCTCGCAGAGTGCCAGGCCGATCTCGACGTCGAAGCCACCGAGTTTGCCGGCGGAATCCTGGAAGTTGAAGGGCGGATAGGCGCCCTCCGTGCCGATCTTCAGCGTTTCGGCCGAAGCCGCCGTGGAAAGGAGGCAAGAGCCTGCGAGAGCCAGTGCGGCAAGCATTCTTTTCATGGTCGTTCCCCTGTTCTGATTATGACCGAGGAAACGGTAGCGCGGGCGAGTGCATAAACGAAATAGATAGCCATGATGTTGGCTATCATTTCGGTTTATGCACTCGCCTTTCTCGGATTGTCTTACCAGCGGTCGTGCACATGGGGCGCGACGAGGCGGTAATAGACCTCGCGGGTGGCTTCCATCACGGCCTCCGGAATGGCCGGAAGGCTGGCGGCGATCGCATTGGCTTTCGCCTGTTCGGCATTGCGCGCGCCGGGAATGACGACGCTGACGGCGTCCGCCATCAGGATCCAGCGCAGCGCGAAGGCCGCCATCGTGGCGCCTGTCGGCACGAGCGCGCGGATTTCTTCCACGGCCTGCAAGCCGGTCTCGAAGGGCACGCCGGCAAAGGTCTCGCCGACGTCGAAGGATTCGCCGTGGCGATTGAAGTTGCGATGGTCATCAGCCGCGAAGGCGGTGTCTTGGGTGATCTTGCCGGAAAGCAGGCCGCTTGCCAGCGGCACGCGGGCGATGACCGCGACATGCCGACGGGCAGCCTCCTTGAAGAACAGCTGCGCCGGGCGCTGGCGAAAAATGTTGTAGATGATCTGGACGCTGACGACGCCCGGGTACTCGATGGCCTTCAGCGCTTCCTCGACCTTCTCGACGCTGACACCGTAATTGGCGATCTTGCCGGCGGCCTTGATCTCTTCCAGCGCATGGAAGACCTCGGGACGGTAGTAAACCTCCACCGGCGGGCAATGCAGTTGCACGAGATCGAGGCGCTCGACGCCGAGGTTCTTCAGGCTGCGGTCGATGAAGCCTTCGAGGTTTTCCTTGTTGTAGCCATCGGCGACATGCGGCGAGAGCCGGCGGCCGGCCTTGGTTGCCACCATCGGGCGCTGGCCGCCACGATCCTTGAGAACATCGGCGATGATCTTTTCCGAACGGCCGTCGCCATAAACGTCTGCGGTGTCGATGAAGGTCATGCCGGCGTCGAGCGCGGCGTTGAGGGCGGCGCGGCCATCCGCCTCGGTGACGTCACCCCAGGCGCCGCCGATCTGCCAGGCGCCGAAGCCGATATCCGTGGTGGTGAAACCCGTGCGGCCGAATTTGCGATGTCTCATGAAAATGTCTCCCGGCAAATTGATGTGCCGGGAGGTAGCACTCCGCTCAAGCGCGGACAAGGAAATCGCTTCCGCCCATGGCTCAGGCGGGAGTGATTTCTACCAGATAGAAGGCGGCACTTTCACCGACAGACAAAACCTCAGCCTTCTCCGAGCCGTCGAGCACGAGCGCATCGAGCGGCTGGAGACCGATGAGCCCCTCGGCGGTGGAAACGCCGAGCGGTGCCAGCGCCAGCAGCAGGCGCTCGCCGGATGATGCCGGCAGGGCCTTGGAGTTGTGTGCGATGTGATGGACGAGCGTGTGTCGAAAGACACCCCGCCGCGTCATCACGTTGAGATCAGTGATCGGTCCGCCCGTCAACCGGGCGGTCGTCGGTGCATCGGCCGGAAAGCCGAGGGGCGCGCAGACCGGCGTCAGCAGCTTGTCGCCGAGCCCTTCGATGGACAACGCCATACCATCGCCCGAAAGCACCGCCAGCGTGCGGTCGATACCGGGGAAGACCGAGAACGGTCCATCGCTCGCCACCGTCGCCATGCTGACGCGCCAGCCGAACTCCGAAAGGCTTGCGTCTTCCGGAGTGACGATTACCTCGACCGTCTCGCCGCCGCCGTTCTTCCACGGCATGCGGCGATGGTCGCTGTTGCGAAGGAGGCGGGCCATCAGTTACCGAGGATGCCGGGCAGGCGCAGACCCTTTTCCTTCGCGCAATCGAGCGCGATGTCGTAGCCGGCATCGGCATGACGCATGACGCCCGTCGCCGGATCGTTCCACAGCACACGGCTGAGGCGCTCGGCCGCTTCATCCGTGCC
The DNA here is from genome assembly GCF_052438155.1 of Shinella sp. NCBI lineage: Bacteria > Pseudomonadati > Pseudomonadota > Alphaproteobacteria > Hyphomicrobiales > Rhizobiaceae > Shinella > Shinella sp. The sequence continues at coordinate 480,589 of NZ_JBQVPI010000002.1, forward strand.
GTCGGCGCAGATGACGACGCCCGAATGCTGCGAGAAGCCCATGCCGACGCCGCCGCCGTGGTGGAGCGAGACCCAGGTCGCGCCCGAAGCGGTGTTGAGCAGCGCGTTGAGCAACGGCCAGTCGGACACGGCGTCCGAGCCGTCCTTCATCGATTCCGTTTCGCGGTTCGGCGAGGCGACGGAACCCGAATCGAGGTGGTCACGACCGATGACGATGGGCGCGCTCAGTTCGCCGTTCCTGACCATCTCGTTGAAGGCGAGGCCGAGGCGATGACGATCCCCGAGGCCGACCCAGCAGATGCGCGCCGGCAGGCCCTGGAAGGCGATGCGCTCGGCGGCCATGTCGAGCCAGTTGTGCAGGTGCTTGTTGTCCGGCAGCAGTTCCTTGACCTTGGCGTCGGTCTTGCGGATGTCCTCCGGATCGCCGGAAAGGGCCGCCCAGCGGAACGGGCCGATGCCGCGGCAGAACAGCGGGCGGATATAGGCCGGCACGAAGCCCGGGAAGGCGAAGGCGTTTTCGAGGCCTTCTTCCTTGGCGACCTGACGGATGTTGTTGCCGTAGTCGAAGGTCGGGATGCCCCTATCCTGGAAGGCGATCATCGCTTCGACATGCTCGCGCATCGAGGCGCGGGCGGCCTTTTCGACGGCCTTCGGGTCGCTTTCGCGCTTTTCCTTCCACTCTCCCATCGTCCAGCCCTTCGGCAGATAGCCGTTGATCGGGTCGTGGGCAGACGTCTGGTCGGTGACCATGTCCGGGCGGATGCCGCGACGGACCATTTCCGGCAGGATTTCGGCGGCGTTGCCGAGCAGGCCGACGGACTTGGCCTCACCGGCCTTCGTCCAGCGGTCGATCATCGCGAGCGCCTCGTCAAGCGTCTCGGCCTTTTCGTCGATGTAGCGGGTGCGCAGGCGGAAATCGATCGAGTCGGGATTGCACTCGACGGCTAGGCACGACGCGCCGGCCATGACGGCGGCGAGCGGTTGGGCGCCGCCCATGCCGCCGAGGCCGCCGGTCAGAACCCACTTGCCCGTGAGGTCGCCGTTATAATGCTGGCGACCGGCCTCGACGAAGGTTTCGTAGGTGCCCTGAACGATGCCTTGGCTGCCGATATAGATCCACGAGCCGGCCGTCATCTGGCCGTACATGGCGAGGCCCTTCTTATCCAGCTCGTTGAAATGATCCCAGGTGGCCCAGTGCGGCACGAGGTTGGAATTGGCGATCAGCACGCGCGGCGCGTCCTTGTGCGTGCGGAAAATACCGACCGGCTTGCCGGACTGCACGATCAGCGTCTCGTTCTCTTCGAGATCGCGCAGCGAGGCGACGATCTTGTCGAAATCGGCCCAGGTGCGCGCGGCGCGGCCGATGCCGCCATAGACGACCAGTTCATGCGGGTTTTCCGCAACATCGGGGTCGAGATTGTTCATCAGCATGCGCAGCGGCGCTTCCGTCATCCAGCTCTTGGCGGTGAGCTCGGTGCCGCGGGCAGCGCGGACTTCGCGGATGTTGTGGCGGGGATTGGTGGTCATTGGCTGGTTCTCCCGGATCAGCGTGGAAGGGTGGAGGCAAGCGCCTCGAGACGGTTCAGGATGTCTTTCAGGGGTATGCGGAGCCGTGTGGCCTTCTCCTCGTCGAGGGCGAAGGGCGGGACTTCCGTGGCGAGATGGCTGACTTGCGCCAGTTCCATCTGAATGGCGTGCACGCCGGTTTCCGGCTTGCCGTAGTGGCGTGTCGTCCAGCCGCCCTTGAAGCGGCCGTTGAGGATGCTGGTATAGCCCTCGGCTGTGGCGCAGGCCTCGAAGGTCGCCGTTTCGATGGCCTTGTCGCAGGTGCGGCCCATGTCGGTGCCGACGTTGAAATCCGGCAGCCGGCCTTCGAACAGGAAGGGGATCAGCGAGCGGATCGAGTGGCAATCATAGAGGATCGCCACGCCGTGGATCGCCTTGACGCGCTCGATTTCGGCGGCAAGGGCCGCGTGATAGGGCGCGTGGAAATTGGCGAGCCGATAGGCGATGTCCGTCTCGGTCGGTGCCGCGCCATCCTTCCAGATCGGCTTGCCGTCGAAATCCGTGTCCGGAACGAGGCCCGTCGTGTTCTGGCCGGGATAGAGGCTGACGCCGGCCGGATCGCGGTTGGCATCGATGACGTAGCGGTGGAACGTGGCGCGCACCGTCGTTACATCGGGCAGAAGACCGTCATAGAGACGCTCGATGTGCCAGTCCGTATCGGCGAGGATGCGACCGTTGTCGTTGAGGCGCTCCCAGATATCGGCCGGGACATCCGTGCCGGTATGCGGGAAGGCGAGGATAACGGGCGAGGTGCCCTGGTGAAGTTCGAACAGCGCCATCTTACGCCTCCAGCACCGGCAGGATGCCCTTCGTTACGGAAGCGGCGAGCGCGCCCGAGGAGACGAAGGTGCTGGCGGCGGCAAGATCCGGCGCCATGTAGCGGTCTTCCTCCAGCGTCGCCACGACGGTGCGTAGCGCCGCCACGACCTTCTGCAGCTCCGGGCTGGTGGTGAGCGGGGCACGGAAATCGATACCCTGGGCGGCCGTCAGGGCCTCGATACCGATGATGGAGAACAGGTTTTCCGTCATGCGCAGCAGGCGGCGCGCACCATGGCAGGCCATGGAGACGTGGTCTTCCTGGTTGGCGGAGGTCGGCGTCGAATCGACCGAGGCCGGATGCGCCATCTGCTTGTTCTCGCTCATCAGCGCGGCCGAGGTGACTTCCGCGATCATCAGGCCGGAGTTGAGGCCGGGCTTCTTGGCAAGGAAGGCCGGCAGGCCGAAGGAGAGGGCGGGATCGACCAGCAGCGCGATACGCCGCTGGGAAATCGCACCGATCTCGCAGACCGCAATGGCGATCTGGTCGGCGGCGAAGGCGACGGGCTCGGCGTGGAAGTTGCCGCCGGAAACGACGCTGTTGTCCGACAGGACGAGCGGGTTGTCGGTCACGGCATTGGCTTCGATTTCCAGCGTGCGGGCGGCGGCACGCAGGACGTCGAGGCAGGCGCCGTCGACCTGCGGCTGGCAGCGGATGCAATAGGGATCCTGCACGCGCTCGTCGCCAGTGATGTGGCTTTCGCGGATGACGGAACCGGCAAGCAGGGCGCGCAGCGATGCGGCCGCAGCGATCTGGCCCTTGTGGCCGCGCAGCGTGTGGATATCCGGATGGAAGGGTGCGGAGGAGCCCATGGCCGCATCGGTGGACAGTGCGCCAGTGGCGAGTGCTGCCTGTGCCGCACGGTGGGCGCGGAAGAGACCGGCGAGCGCGAGGGCAGTCGAAACCTGCGTGCCGTTGATGAGGGCAAGGCCTTCCTTGGCGGCGAGCACGACGGGCGCAAGGCCGGCCTTGGCGAGGGCTTCACCGCCGCGCAGCCGTTCGCCGGCATAGAAGGCTTCGCCTTCGCCGAGCATCACGGCCGTCATGTGGGCAAGCGGCGCAAGGTCGCCGGAGGCGCCGACGGACCCCTGTTCGGGAATGACCGGGATGACGCCCTTCGCCTGCATGGCTTCGAGGAGGCGCACGATCTCGATGCGCACGCCGGAAGCGCCGCGGCCGAGCGAGATCAGCTTCAGAGCGATGATCAGGCGCACGATGTTTTCGGCAAGCGGTTTGCCGACGCCGCAGCAATGCGACAGGATCAGGTTACGCTGGAGCGTCGCCACGTCGGCGGAAGCGATCTTGATCGAGGCGAGTTTACCGAAGCCGGTATTGATGCCGTAGACCGGTTCGTCGCCGGCGGCGATTTCCGCGATGCGGGCGGCAGCCTTCTGGATGCCGGCATCGAAGGACGCGTCGAGCTTGGTCGCCTCTCCGGTCCAGTAGATGGTTTCAAGGGTCTTGAGAGGTACGGAGCCCGGGTGAAGGGTGATCGTCATGATTGATTTCCCGATGCAGCACGCGGCTGCGCAAAGATCGAATTCGAGCACATCCGGCAAAGCGCGTTGCGGCTTTGCAGCGGGACGTGTTCAGTGTCCGCTGCGGATACGGGCAAACATGGGGTTGAAGCCCATGCGATAGACCAGTTCCGCCGGCCGGCCGATGTCCCAGAGGACGAAATCGGCCCATTTTCCGGCTTCGAGCGTCCCCACTTCATCGACCAGGCCCAGCGCGCGCGCAGCTTCGCGCGTCGTGCCGGCAATGCATTCCTCGACGGTCATGCCGAAGAGGGTTGCAGCCATGTTCATGGTCAGAAGCAGAGAGGTGAGCGGCGAGGTGCCCGGATTGCTATCGGTAGCAACGGCCATTTTCACGCCGTGCTTGCGGAAGAGGTCGACCGGCGGCTTCTTCGTTTCGCGGATGAAATAGAAGGCGCCCGGCAGGATGACGGCGACGGTGCCGGCCTTGGCCATGGCGGCCGCGCCCGCATCGTCGGTATATTCGAGGTGGTCGGCCGACAGTGCGCCATAAGAGGCGGCAAGTGCTGCGCCATGCAGATTGGAAAGCTGGTCAGCATGAAGCTTCACCGGCAGGCCATGTGCCTTGGCGGCGTCAAAGACCCTTGTCATCTCTTCGGTAGAAAAGGCGATGCCCTCGCAGAACCCGTCGACGGCATCGGCAAGCCCCTCGGCTGCGATGGCCGGCAGCATCTCGTTCACGACTTTTTCGATGTAGGCGGTCTTGTTGCCGTTCATTTCCGACGGCAGCGCATGGGCGCCGAGGAAGGTGGTGCGCACGGTGACGTCACGCTCTTCGCCGACGCGGCGGGCGGCGCGCAGCGACTTCATCTCGTTTTCGGTGTCGAGGCCGTAGCCGGATTTCAGCTCCACGGTCGTCACGCCCTCGGCAATAAGCGCATCGAGACGGGGCAGGGTCTGGCGCACAAGGTCGTCCTCGCTTGCGGCGCGCAGCGCCTTGACGGACGAAACAATGCCGCCGCCGGCCCGCGCGATTTCCTCATAGGAGGCGCCGGCAAGGCGAAGCTCGAATTCGTGGGCGCGGTCGCCGGCATGCACGAGGTGGGTATGGCAGTCTATGAGGCCGGGGGTGATCCAGCGGCCTTCGCAGTCGATCGTTTCCGCAGCGGAGAATTCGGCCGGCAGATCGGCTTCTGGGCCAGCAAAGGCGATGCGGCCGTCGCGCACTGCAATGGCACCGTTTTCCACGATGCCGAGCCCCGGCAGGCTTTCCTTGAGTGTCGCCAGTCGCGCATTGCGCCAGACGCGGACCGTGTCCTTTTCCGTTGCCACCATGGTGATTGCCTCTTCCCTGCGATGAATATAATGTATATACATAATCGCAATCGACGCAAGAGCCATTTTGAAATTCGGCGTCGAACAGGCACACCGGGAGAGGGAGACACGCCGTGGGCGTCATTCATGCAAGGCAGGGGCTGCTGACGGGCGGCTGGGCGAACAATATCCGCATCCGCATCGAGAACGGCCGCATTGCCGACATCGAAACGGGCGTGGCCGCCGCACCCGGCGACGAGCGCCACGACACGATCGTCTCCGGCATGCCGAACCTGCACAGCCACGCCTTCCAGCGCGGCATGGCGGGCCTGGCCGAAACTCGCGGGCCGGGGAATGACAGCTTCTGGAGCTGGCGCAACGTGATGTATCGCTTCGCGCTTTCCATGACGCCGGACGATGTGGAAGCCGTTGCCGCCCAACTCTATGTCGAAATGCTGGAGGCCGGCTTTACCCGCGTCGGCGAATTCCACTACCTGCACCACGACAAGGACGGCGGGCACTACGGCGACGTCGCGGAAATGGCGGCGCGCATCGCGTCGGCTGCCTCCGAGACCGGCATCGCGCTCACCTTGCTGCCCGTCTTCTATGCTCATGCGGGCTTTGGCGGCACCGCGCCGGGCGAGGGGCAGCGCCGCTTCATCAACGATCGGGATTCCTACGCTGCCCTCTTGGAGCGCTGCCGTGCGCTCACCGACTCCCTGCCTGAAGGCATCACCGGCGTCGCCCCGCACAGCCTGCGCGCCGTTACGCCGGACGAGCTTTCCGCTGTCGTCGCCATGGCTGGCGACAAGCCGATCCACATCCACATCGCCGAACAGGTGAAGGAGGTCGAGGACAGCATCGCCTGGTCCGGCCGCCGCCCGGTGGAGTGGCTGCTCGACAATCAAAAGGTGGATGGCCGCTGGTGCTTCATCCATGCAACGCACATGACGGGCGCCGAGACGCGCGGCATGGCCGAAGCCGGTGCCATTGCCGGCTTGTGCCCGATCACCGAAGCCAATCTCGGGGACGGCACGTTCCCGGCGGAGTTCTTCTCTGCCGGTGGCCAATTCGGTGTCGGTTCGGATTCCAACGTGCTGATCGGCCTGCCGGACGAGTTGCGCCAGCTCGAATATTCTGAGCGGCTCGCCCATCGCGCCCGCAATGTGCTGGCCGCACCCGGTGGTTCCACTGGCCGGGCGCTGTTCGATGGCGCGGTTGCCGGCGGTGCGGCAGCACTCGGCGTCGAAGCCGGACTTGCTGCGGGACGCGTCGCGGACTTCGTCAGCGTCAAGGCCCGTCACGGCCTCGACCTTGCCGGCGACATGCTGCTCGACGGCTGGATCTTTGCCAACGGTGCCGAGGTCGATTGCGTCTGGGTCAATGGCCGCAAGCAGGTCGAGGGCGGGCGTCACGTGGCGCGTGAGGCGATCGGCCAGCGCTTCACCCGGACGATGCAGGCCCTTGCCGAAGCCTGAGGACGTATTGAAAGGCTTTTCGGCCTTACCTATGACATTTTAAAGCCCGGGCGAATCTGCGCCCGGCAGCAGCGGAGGCGACCATTTCCACCGAAGAGGACAAGACGCGCCCCGATGCAAAGGAGCCCTCGCTGCACCGGCGCATCCTCGAAGAGGTGGAGGGCAAGATTCTGTCGGGCGAATGGCCGCCCGGCTACCGCATTCCCTTCGAGCACGAATTGACCGAGCAGTATCAGTGCTCGCGCATGACGGTGAACAAGGCGATCACCGACCTCGTCAAGCGCGGCCTCATCGAGCGCCGTCGCAAGTCCGGCAGCTACGTCACCCATCCCCATGCCCAATCCGCGGTGCTGGAAATCCATGACATCCGCCTGGAAGTCGAATCACTCGGCCTGCCGTATCGCTACGAGCGCCGCGCGCGCGTCGATCGCCCCGCCAAGGCGGCCGACCGGCGTCTCATGGAGCTCGGCGAATCGGCGCGGCTGGCGGAGATTTTGGCCCTGCATTTTGCCGGCTCCCAGCCGTTCTGCCTGGAGGATCGCCTGATCAACCTCGCCGCGGTGCCCGAGGTCACGGACGAATCGTTCGACGCGATCGCCCCCGGCGCCTGGCTGATGAGCCGCGTTCCCTGGAGTGCTGCCGAACACCGTATCCGTGCGGTCGGTGCCGATAGCCGCACCGCCGGTTTCCTGGCGATCGCACCGGGCACACCCTGTCTCGTCGTCGAACGCCGAACCTGGAGCGGCGGCGTCTACATCACCCACGTCCGGCTGACCTATCCCGGCGAAAAACACGAACTCGTCGCTGAATTCGCACCGACTCATCCGAAGTGAATTTCAGGCTCCGCCGGTGAACTGGCCGGACCGTACGGTCTGATAGTAGGGGGCGAGTGCCGGGGCGGCCTCCGCAAGCGTGTCGAAGCGCGTGTCGTCTGCCGTGAGATCACCGGCATATTTGTCTTCGACGAGCCGGGCATGCAGTGCCTTGATCTCTTCCGGCAGGCTGCGCGCGACGGTGTAGACGGGCGCAGCCGTCGTTCGGCCCTTCACCGTAATTCGATCCAGTTCCAGCACCGCAAAATCCGCCTCGGCAAACCGCGCCGTCTGCTCGCCGATCAAGAGCGGCACGCCATACATCTTCGAAGCCCCCTCGAGGCGTGAGGCGAGGTTCACCGCGTCGCCCAGCACGGAATAATCGAATCGCTGCAGGGAGCCCATATTGCCGACCACGCAATCTCCCGTGTTGATGCCGATGCCGATTCGCAGCGAATGGTAGGTGGTGCCGTTGGCGGCCGCCTCGGCGCGCAGCTCGGCATTGAGCGCCGCCATGGCATCCAGCATATCCAGCGCGGCGGCGACGGAATGATGGGCGTGTTCCGGATCGTCGAGCGGTGCGTTCCAGAAGGCCATCAGGCAGTCGCCGATATATTTGTCGATCGTGCCGCCATGTTTGAGCACGATGTCGGAGAGCGGCGTCAGCAGCCGGTTGATCAGGGCGGTCAATTGCTCCGGATCGTCTTTCAACGCCTCGGCAATGGTGGTGAAGCCGCGCACGTCGCAGAAAAGAATCGAGAGCGTTCGCCGTTCGCCACCGAGCTTCAACTGCGATGGGTCGCGCGCCAGACGCTCGACGAGGGCAGGGGACAGATATTGCGAGAAGGCGCGCACGATCTCGCGCCGCCGCCGCCGTTCTTCTGCATAGTCGAGTGCCGTCTGGCCGGCCGCGACCAGCAGCAGGGCGATCGTCGGGCCGATCGGCGAAACAAAGACATTCGCCGTGCGAATGAGCGCGTAGCTGACGAGACCGATCGCCACCACCGCAAATAAGCCAAGCGCAATGGTCTCCCAGCGGGTCGCGTTGCGCACGATGACGGCAGAAAGCAGGGCCGCAAGCGCAACGGCACCGATGGCGACGGGCGTGCCGGCGCGCGTAATGGCGACATCCGACGTCAGATTGTCGAAAATCGTCGCCTGGATCTCCGCGCCGGGCACCAGCTGGCCGGTATGAAGGGTGTAGGACGTCGCAAAGGCATCCGCCCCGCCGGAATTGAGCGCCGGCGCGTTCTGCAGGCTAAGGCCGACGACCACCACCCGTCCCTTGAAGATGTCCTTCGGCAGCATATTTTCCGGATCGAGCGCCTGATAATAGGAAACCGTCGGATAGCTGCGCGACGGGCCGAAGGATTGCAGCAGTTTACCAGCCGGCGGCACCGTCTCTTTCCCGACGATGCGGGCGAGCGCCATGGCAAAACCGTCGTCATAGCCAGGCAGATCGCGAAAAACCCCGTCACCGCCTAGCGCAATGGAGGCAATGCCCGTTACCGCACCGGTTTCGGTGAAGGCCGGCAGCGGCGTGGTGCGCAGAAGCTGGTCGGCCTGCGGCGTGACGATCAGGCTCTCGTCGCCCGCAAGCACGACATCCGGCCCGAGCACCCTGGCGAGCGCGCCGTCGGAGACCGGGTTGGAGGGTTCTGCGAAAATGATGTCGAGGCCAATAGCCTTGGCACCGGCCTTGCGCAGGCTTTCGACGAGCCGGGCGTGCAATTCGCGCGGCCAGGGCCATTGCGCATTAATATCGGCCAGCGACGGCTCATCGATCGCCACGACAACAGGGCCGTCGGCAGGCGGGCGGGGGTCGTCGATGGTGGAGAGATAGTCGAAGGCACGCAGATCGGCGAGCGACCAGGCCGGGAACTGGGCAAATGTTGTCACCAGTCCGATCACCGCAAGCGTCAGAAGGGCAAGGCGGCGGCTGCGGCGCGACCAGCAGCCGGGAAGGTTAAACAGGGTCGTCATGCGCCGCGCTCCGCGGACGGCTGCATTTGGAGAGATGATAGTGGGCCAGAGCGCGGCGGGTAGAGGCTTTTCATCGCACCAGCACTCGGCATCCCCCTGAAAAAGTCAAGGCTATCGTTTTCGCTGGCGTTGCTCTCCGAAAGCGCTTCGTTGTCAGGGGCGATTGCGAGAGGCCAGGTGATATGACTGCATCGAATTCTCGGCAGACAATCGTCGAGCCGGCGCCGGGCGATAGCGAATCCTTGCGCCATCCGAGAAATATTTTCTAAGCGTTCAATTCTTTCCTAAGGCGAGCAATGTGCGTCAGTGTCGGCTTGAAACTGGGGTGAGTATCCTGGTGGCGCTCGAAATGATGCAGCGCTTCGCGGTGGCGCTTCTTTTGCAGAAGCGCCAAGCCCATCTCATAGTGAACGCGCGATGGACAATCCGTTAGCTCCAACGCCAGGCTGTAGTTCTGCATAGCGTCGTCAATGGCGCCGATTCGATATTGCACGGAGGCCAGCTTTGCAAAGCGCTTTCCGTCCCGCGATGGAAAGAATTCCTGACTCTTCCTGAACGAAGTTTCGGCGGCCCGGTCTTTGCCCAGCTTCTCCAGCACCAATCCGAGCCCATAGTGCGCGTCATAGTTCTCGTGGGAACAGACAACGGCGCGCTCGAAATTCGATCGCGCGGCTTCATAATCTCGGAGCCGGGAAAAGCTATCGCCTAGCGCCACGTACAACGCTGAAAGCCCGACTTCGTCAGCAATTGGCTCAAGCGTTTTTATCACGGCCTTGTAATTTTTATGAACGTAGAAGAGATGCCCGGCCTCCGTTACAGGCGCCGTTGCTGCGGCGGGCATCTTGACCGTTTTCGTAGAGAATGGCTTACCCATAGCTGCGTATTTGAAGAACGCGGGAAGCTCGCCGCGACGTTTCATGGTTGCCAGAACGTTGTGCATGGCGCCAGGAACGGCATGAATGTTGAGGTTCTCCCGAGGCTTCAGGCGTAGAAGATTATAGAGGTCGGTAAAACTCTCCGCCCCGTACCAGATATCGATCTGGGTGTCTTTCGGCGCATTGGCCACCAAGGACGCAATAGCATCGTATTTTACCGGAACTTTCGGTGCATGTGGCAAGCGCGGGTCCAACATGAGCTGAGGTGCGCAGGCAACGATGCGGCCGACACCTAACTTCAGCCCGAACAATAGCGCCGCATACCCCCCCATAGACGATCCGCATGCTGTTATCATGTGCCGCGGAAACGATCCGATGCGTTTGGCCAATTGCTCGACCAGATCGTCGGCATCACGAGACAGCCCCCTAATCGAAAGATTGTACCAACCCCGATTTGGATCGAGGAGTACAATAGTGTTCGTTTTGTGCGCCAAGAGCGGGGCAATACCGCGCATACTTGCCATGTTGGAAGCACCTGCTCCCCCGAAGTAGAGAAGAAGGCGTTCCGCGCCGTCCTTGATTGAAGTGGCAAGAATACCGTCAACGTCATTCACGATGATATGATTTTTCAATAGCAATTACTAATCTCTAAATTGTTTTTACCGCGCCATTTCACGCGAGAAATACAACGAAGAGTTGGTTATGTCCAGAGCCAGGACACAGCATGGTGATCATGGAGGCGGTTGACACGTACGGCAGGCGAAATGGAGCTGGAAGTTGTCTGAAAGCCGACGGCGACTGCCAATTTTCGGTCTCAAGGCGCCGGTGGCCAGCGCCTTGAGTGTTCGGTCCGATCGCAGGGGGCGGCTGCATCCCTACTAGAAGATGAAGAAGTCCGCGTTGGTGATACCAAGGCCTGCAGACAGAGTGGCGAACTGCACCGATCCACCCCCCGCATTGCCGTTGGCGTCGTAAAACAGTTTTCCGGTATCAGTTTCGTAGATGATGCGGTCGTTCGAATCGCTGGCCGTGCCGCTGACGTTGGCGACGAACTGCGAGGCACTGAGCACGCCGACACCGACGATCGCGTTGAAAATGGCATTATCCAGCCGGATCGTGTCATTGACGAAGCTGAAGTCAGTGATCGTGTCGACGTTGGTGGCTCCGAGCGCCGTGTCGAACACGAAAGTATCGTTCCCGTTGCCCCCGGTCATCGTGTCGTTGCCGGCCCGGGCGTTCAGCGTATCGTTGCCATTGCCACCGATCAAGACGTTGACGCCGCTGTTGCCAGTCAGCGTATCGTTGAAGGCGGAACCGGTCAGGTTTGCGATCGACGAATAGGTGTCGCCCGCTGCATCGCCGGTATTACCAGCTGTGTTTGTCAGGTTTGCGACCACTCCGGTCGTTGCCGTCTGGTACGAAACCGTGTCCGTTCCATTGCCACCGGACAGCGTATCAGCACCCACGCCGCCGATTAGAGTGTCGTTGCCGTCATTGCCGAAAAGGCTGTCGTTCCCGCCGAGGCCGAAGAGCGTATCGTTGCCGTTTCCGCCGATAATGCTGTTGACGCCATTGTTGCCGGTCAGCTTGTCGTTGAAGTTGGAGCCGGTGAGGTTTTCGATCGATATGTACGTATCACCCGCTGCGTCACCGGTATTGCTGGCCGGTGTTGTCAGGCTCGCGACTACGCCGGCCGTGGCTGTCGCATAGGAGGCACGGTCGCTGCCCGCAGCGCCGTCAAGTTTATCCGCGCCCGTGCCACCGATCAGGACATCGTTGCCACTCTGCCCGAACAGATTGTCATTGCCGCCGAGCCCAAAAATGGTGTCGTTGCCAAGACCGCCGATGATGCTGTTGACGCCGTTGGTGCCGGAAAGCGTGTCGTTGAATTTGGAGCCGGTGAGGTTTTCGATCGATATGTACGTGTCAC